>MEQT01000158.1:431-17568 GCA_001770325.1 Betaproteobacteria bacterium RIFCSPLOWO2_02_64_14 | reverse complement strand
TCGACGTGACGGCACGGGAGTATTTCGTGAGTGATGTCGGCTCCGGCGGTGTCGGCGGGCACGACAACATCGCCCGCGCCGACGTATCGTTCACGGTGCGCGTTCACAAGCAGCACGCCATCGCCGTCAAGTACCTGTGGAACCGTCGTGATGCAACGTTCTCCTTCCTGGGTGACGGAACACAGGAAAGAGCGACAGTAGGCGTTTTCTACAGCCACATCGGCCGCGAACGCTTCAGTGCGGTCGACTGGCGCTAACACGGCTCATAGCCGTTCTGATCGTTCGACTGGGAACACCCCAGCATCCCGGACGAAGGCGCGCGGCGGGGAGCCGATGGTCCCCTGCCCACATCAGCGCTGGACTGCCTCGGCAGCGCCGCGCGTCCAGCTGCTGGCCGCCGTCGCGGCAAAGGCGGCAAGGCCGTTGAGCACGCTGCGCACGGCCTCGTTCGCGGCCATGACTCCACCATAAGCATCCTCGCTTGGGGCGGCGGCGACTGCTTCGAACTCGCGCGATGCGAGCACCCGGCGCGTCACGCTGTCCACAAGGTAGGCTCGCAGCGAAAAACGCACGCGGCTCGGCTTGCCCAGAAATTCGTGCTGCAGCCGCAGGACTTCGGTGTCGAGCCTCATGTCGCCGGCCGCGGTACTCGGGGTTTGCACGACAGCGCGAAACGCTCCGCCCTGCTCGATCGCGGAGACGATCAGCGGGGCGAGCATGCGTGCCGGGGTATCGACCCATTCGTTGTGCGCATAGTATTCGAGCTGGCTCGCCTGGCGCACGTAGACGATGTGAGGGCTGTCGAAACCCGCTGCCGCGGTGCCAGTCTGCGGCGCGGCGTGCGCAGCCCCTCGCGCGTCGGCAAGCGAGAAGAAGCGGGGGTGCGGCGCGACCGCCGGCGCCAGCGCCGCGCAGCTGCAGAGCAGTGCAAGCGACAGACCGGCGGCGCCGAGCCGCCAACATCGGGCTGGAAATCTCCAGGGCACCGCTGAGTTTATCAAGCTGTTCATTCACCTGGCCCCGGTGGGACTTGCCTGCGGCCAAGCAGCAGGCCACCAGGGCTGCCTTCGAATTTTGCGCTCAGGCGCCGCAGCGAGGCCGCCAGGACACTCATTTCGCCGAGCAGACGTTCGAGCTCCGGCAGCGTTTCAGCGGTGAAACGCTTCACGTCATCGCCCACGGCGTCGATGGTTGTGCCCGCGCTCGCACTGGTGCGTTCCGCCTCGTTGGCCATCTTCTCGATGGCGTCGGCACTGCGGCCCATGCGATCGATCACCGGACCCATGCGGTCGATCACCGGAGCGAGCTGCGCCGTCACGCGAGCGCCGTTCTCGAAGGTGCGCGCCGCGCTGGCGATACCGGCGTCGAGCGTTTCCCTGCGCGCGGCGAGCGTGCCCGCGACGGCCGAGATATCGGCAAGCGCGCTTTTGAACGCAGCGCGGTTTTCTTCGCTGAGCAGGGCATTGATGCTGGCTGATGTGCCGTCCAGCTTCGCAAGCACCGTGGTGAGCACATTTTCCAGGCGCGCGCTGAGCGACGGCTTGGTGGGAATCACGGGATACTCGCCCGGCGTCGTAGCGAGCAACGGCGGCGAGTCGCGGCCGCCGCCGCTCAACTCGACGTAAGCGATGCCGGTCAGGCCTTGCGTCTTCAACACTGCCTCGGTGTCGACCTTTATCGGCGTGCCGCGCTCGATCGCGAACGTGAGCCGCACCTGAGCGGGGTCGTCGGGGTTGAGCCGGATCTCCCGCACCTGACCCACGTCGACGCCGTTGTACTTGACCGGGGCATTCAGGTTGAGGCCAGCCACCGATTCGTTGACGATCGCCAGATAAAAATCGACCTTCTTCTGGAAGGCGCCGCCGGAGGCGAGCCACAGGATGCCGGCGACGAACGCGGTGCCGAGAACCAGCACGAACCCGCCGACCGCGGCGTAGTTTACCTTTGATTCCATGTCTTCTCTCCCGCCTGCTGCGGCTGTGCCGCCCGTCCGCGCGGGCCGTCGAAGTACTGCCGGATGAGGGGATGATCCATCTGCGCGAGCTCGGACATCGACCCCACGCCCTGCACTTTGCCCTCGCCGAGCACCGCCACGCGATCGACCACCTGCCACAGCAAATCGAGGTCATGCGAAATGATGACGATGGTCAGACCAAAAAGGTCGCGCAGCTTCTTCACCAATTCATCGACGCCGGCCGCGCTGGTGGGGTCGAGCCCGGCCGTCGGTTCATCGAGAAACAGGAGCTCGGGGTCGAGCGCGAGCGCGCGCGCCAGGGATGCGCGCTTGAGCATCCCGCCGCTCAACTCGGGCGGATACTGCAACCCGGTTTCCGGCGCAAGGCCGGTCAATTCGAGCTTCCACGCCGCGATTTCGTCGATCAGCTCGTCGTCTAGGCCGGTGTGCTCGCGCAGGGGCAGGCCGATGTTTTCGCGCACGCTGAGCGAACCGAACAGGCCGCCGTGCTGGAACATCACACCCAGGCGCTGGCGCAAGGCGAGCGCATCCTGCTCGTCGAGCGACTGGACGTCGGCGCCGAGCACGCGAATCGTGCCTGCGTCCGGGCGGTGCAACAGAATCATCTCGCGCAGCAGCGTTGACTTGCCGGAGCCACTGCCGCCGACGAGCGCGAAAATCTCCGCGCGGCGCACCTGGAGATCGAGTCCGTCATGCACGACATGATCGCCGAAGCGCGTCGACAGGTTACGGATTTCGATCACCGCGGCGTCCACTTTTTCGTCACCCTGCATGTCAGATGTCCAGCGCGCTGAACGCGACAGAGAACAGGGCGTCGGCGACGATCACCAGGAAGATGGCGTGCACGACGCTGCGGGTGGTGTGGCGGCCAACGCTGTCGGCGCCACCGTGCGTGCGAAAGCCCTGGAAACAGCCGACGACAGCGATGATCACCGCGAACACCGGCGCCTTGCCGATGCCGAGCAGATAGGTGGACAGATCGATGGCGTTGACCAGGCGATCGAGAAATTCCTCGAAACCGACGCCAAGCTGCGCGCGCGCCATGATCATCCCGCCGAACACCCCGAGCACGTCGGCGTACACCGTCAGAAGGGGCAGCGCTATCACCAGCGCGAGAATCTTGGGCAGCACCAGCAGATCGAGCGGCGCGATGCCGATGGTTCGCATCGCGTCGATCTCCTCGGTAACGGCCATGGTCCCGATCTGCGCGGCGTAAGCGGAGCCCGAGCGACCGGCGACGATGATGGCCGTGATCAAGGGCGCGAACTCGCGCAGCATCGACCAGCCCACCAGGTCAGCAACGAAGATATTGGCGCCGTAGCGCCTGAGTTGTTCGGCGCCCTGGTAGGCAACGACGATGCCCAGCAGAAAGGACAGCAGGCCGACGATCGGCAAAGCGCTGAAGCCGGCGCTGTGGATGTTGTGCAGGACAGTGCGCCAGCGCAGGCGCGCGGGATGCGTGAGGCTTGCCGTGAGCGCGAGCGCGCTTTCGCCGACAAAACTGAGCAGTGCGAAGATCTCTTCCAGCGCCGCTGCGGTGGCCATACCGATGCGTTCAAGCGCGGGGCGCTCCGGCGTCCGGACAGGAATTGCAGCAGCGTGCTGCGCGACGACATCGAGCAGCTTCGCGAATTGGGGGCGCCAGCCGCGCAGGTTTATTGCGACACCGTCGCTGCGCAGCCGCTGGAACAACCGCTGGAGAACCCACACACCGACGGTATCGAGCGCTTCGACGCGCGCGCCATCCACGACCACCTGCGCCTGGCGGGAAACAGCCAGCGCATCGAGCTGCCGGTCGAGGGCGCCCATGCCCAGCGCGGTCCAGCAGCCAGACAGCGCAAGCTCATCGGGATTGGGCTGCGCCACGGCAGCGGGCGTCACCGGCGCGCGCGTCGTCATGCCCGCACTGTCGTCGGACGGTGGGCCAACAGCGTCGAGATCGGAAATCACGTTGGCAATTTAAAGCATATCCATCGGGCCGTATGTACGCCAGCGCACGGAGCGGCAGGATTGGCGGGGCGACAATGGCCTTCGGCAAAAAGCGAACTGTCCCGGGGCCCGGAGCCGGGAGTCGGGAGCCGTCGCAGAAGTATCATGCCGTTGCGAAGTTTGTTGGCTGGACGTACGCCAGCGAACAGAGCGTTTCGCACAAGGCGAATACTCTCTCTGACGTGAGCGACACGGTGATAACGCTTGGCTCAGTCTTCGGCGAGATCACGCCGTTCACATCAATCTGACCAGCCAAGGAGCACTCAAATGATTATCAACCCCGTGTCCAGCCTGACGCGCCGCGCGCGTGACATTTATGCTGATCGGCGCATGGCCGCCAAGTGGGTATTGGCCGCCCGCAATCTTCGCGCACATCACGCCTGGATCCTGGAAGGCGCTGCGCCAAAGTGGGGATGCAAACCATCCCCCGGCCGTGCAACGTCGCAGTTCACTCAGAAGCGACGCGAAAGCCCGCTGCAATACTGAACGGAAGCGACCATCCGCTTCCGCTGAATACTGGAATCATTTTCCGGTGCGGCGGCGCGAGTCATTGCCCGCTACCAGCGTTCAAGCACCACCCGATACGCATCCATCCCCCGGGTGAGAAAGGCGTGGGCCGAGCCCCAGAGATACAGCCGGAAGCGGCGATAAAGCGCCTCGCCCCAGCGACTGACGATTTCATCGCGGGCAGTTTCCAGCTTCTCTGCCCAGGCTGTGCACGTGAGGAAGTAATTGTGGCGGTCGTTGTGAACCGCCAGCACCTCCATCCGCGATTTGGCCACTGCCGCAAGGTACTCGTGCAGGCAGAAATAGGAATGGTCTCCCGGAAAGATATACCGCGAGACGAAGGTGGGCTTGGAGTACTTCTCCCGGAAGGCGCTGGCGTCGAGATACAAGCGTCCGCCCGGTTTCAGCAGCCTCTGGCACTGGCGCAGCACTGACGGGTAGTCGGGAAGGTGCTCCATGACGCCAAGAATAACGATCGCGTCATAGGGCACGGGCGCGGTGTAATTCAGGAAATCCTGATTCAGTATCCGGCAGGGCAACTGGAGCCGGCGTATCAAGTCGGTCACATACCGCTCCTGCTGATCGGAAATGGTCAGTGAGGTGACCTGCATCCCGCGCCGTCCGGCATGTTCCGTGAAGCTGCCCCAACCGCCGCCGACGTCCAGGACCCGATCACCCGGCTGCAGGCGGCAGGCGTCAATGGCGAAATCCAGCTTGCGGCGCTGCGCCGTCTCCAGCGCTTCATCGTCCCGTTCGAACAACGCGTGTGAATAGCAGCGGGTCGGGTCCATGAACTTGAGATAAAACTCGCTGCTGAAGTCGTAGTGAGTCGCGATCGCCTGTCGATCCGTCTGGCCGCGCCCGATCAGGAATGGCGCGATCCGCCGCCACAGTGAGTGCAGCGGGTGCCGGTCGCTCAACAAGCCTCGCAGGCTGACGAAGCCCAGCATGTCTCCGGCGATGTCCAGGCTGCCGGCCATGTAAGCTTCACAGATCCCCAGCTCATCCATGCGACCGAGGGCCGCCAGGCCGTGGCGATCCTTGACAAGCACCTTGACCGCGGGCTCCCCTTTTCCAAATTGATAGGTGCGATTTCCCCAAAGCCGAATCTCGAATGGCGTTCTCACCTCATCGGCCAACCGACTTTGAATCATCCGCAATACCCCGTCGTAGCGGGTCGTACTTAGCGCCTCAGCCATGTGGTCCATCGATCGCCTCCCAGGACATTGTCGGAACTGCCATCCTGCCTACACGCTGGCAACTCGCGACACCGCATGCGTTTGCCGGACCCGGCTTGCCGACGGTTATTGCGAGGAGTTGGACGGTACGACGATTATCGCCTACTCCTCAGCAAGCTCTGTACGTTGCCGTACAGAACTGTCTGAGGTGGACGTGAATAATTCGGTGAGGTAAACCCCCGGCTCTGCCGGGGGACTCCGCAAGGTTTGACCTATACGGCGGTGGAGTCATGCCGGTGGATATAACCGTTATTCCCTCCCCCTTGATGGGGGAGGGCGAGGGTGGGGGTGAGATGACGAAGTCATGCATCGAGTTGCGTATCACCCCCATCCCAACCTTCCCCCGTCAAGGGGGAAGGAGCCGATTATTACGCCGCCTTCAGGCGGCTCACGGGATGCGAGCGCCTTTGAGGCGCTCACCCAATAAGCCCCCGGCTTTGCCGGGGGTCATTTAACTCCATCTCCTCCCCCCGCCAGTCACCCTCCCCTTCCTTATTGATTGGCGGGTTCCGGCCCCCGGCAGCTCTTGTCCGGGGGCTTTTTTTGGCGGACACCCGATCTCCTCCTATCGCCCGCTGACGCTATGTACGGCATCGCACGGATCATTTCGGGCGAAGCGCGTAGAAATGATCTCGCGTGTCAAGCAACCGCAAGGAGACTGAAATGAACTGGGACCGCATCGAAGGCAACTGGAAAAAAATCAGGGGCAACGTCACCGAACCATGGGACGATCTCACCGGGGACCGGTTCCCCCGCCGGATCCAGGAAACGTATGGAGTCTCTGATGACGAGGCCGAACGCGAACTCACGGACTGGCAGCAACGCCTGGGTGAGATCAATCGCGATCCATCGCGCCGCGTGAGGGCGCGGTGGTCATGATCGGCGTGCTCTGCGAAAAAAACTTTCGCTATGAGCGCTGGCGCACGGAGATAGCCGGGTATTCGGCGTATCTTGTCAATGTGAATCGTACCACGCACACGCGATTTCGATGCTAAGAGACTCGACAAGTGCGCAATTTCAGACGCCTCTGGAGGCAAGAATGAAAACTGCAAAATTTACTCTGATGTTCCTGGCCTGCGCCGCAGCCATTCCGGCTTTCGCGCAGAATACGACGGACTCGAACTGCGGGATGACGAATTTCGACAGAAATGGAAACAGGTTCACCATCGTCGACCCCGCTTCGGGAACGGCAACTCAACAATGCTTTATCACCGTGGTTCCGAAGGATTCATGGACCGGCGGAGCGCCGGACCTGGCCAGCTCGCAATTCGTTGAAGGCAACTATAACGTTGCACTCTCCGGCGGCGGCGGCGGCGGCGGCGGCGGTGCCGGCACCGAGCGCAGGGCCGCCAAGGGCGGCGATGGCGGCAGCGGTGCAGTCCCGGCCACGGCGGTTCGTTACCTGAAGCCCGGTGTCTACCGGCTGACCATCGGTTCGGGCGGCCAGGGTGGAGCGTCCGGAGAGTCCGATGGCGGGCGCGGCGGAGATGGCGCCCCGACCAGCTTGTCGAACGCAAACACGGGCGAGACCGTCGCGGGATTCCCCAACGCTGAAAACTGGAATGGCAGCTATTCCCGGAACTCGCCAGCCAGTCACGGCGCCAAGGGTCCAGATGGTGCGCGCGGTGGCGGCGGCGCCGGCGGCACAGGTGCCGGCAATTCTGGCTCCCAAGGCGGCAATGGCTTTATCAGATTGGCACTTGCCGACCCCGTGCAACCCGCGCGAGCGCAACCTGCGCGAGGGCAACCCACGCCTGCCGCGTCATCTGAAACGATGACGACACCTCCTCCGGCGGCTATCCGCCCGGCCAGAAGGGACCGCAACTAGGCAAGCATTACGCACCAACGCCCGCTGCAGAGGCGCCCGAAGTCGAGGTGCCCTTGCGGCAGCGACGCAGTCCTGCAGCGGCCCCGGTTTCAAGCCGACCGGGGCCGCGCTGCGCTTGTAAGACTGATGCGTTCAGCATGACAAAACAGGCAGATTGAGTATGGGGATGTATCGCATCGGGATTGTCGTTCTGGGTCTGGCCTTGCTTCCCCACCATGCGGCGGCGTTGGAACCGGCGCCATCCGTGATAACGACGAAATCCGAGGTGGCAAGCAGCCTCAAGCGTGCCGATTTTGCTCGCGAGCAAGCGTCACGTGACGTTCGACACATAGCAGAGTGGATCGTCGATGCGGCCGATAACCTGGGTCTGCCATTCGTAATCGTCGACAAAACCGACGCCAGGGTTTTCGTATTCGACGCCGGCGGACGCATCCTCGGGGCAGCCCCCGCACTACTCGGCGTGGCGCGCGGTGATCACACTGTCCCGGGCATTGGCGACCGGGAGTACTCCGACATGCCCCCCGAAGATCGCACGACCCCGGCGGGCCGGTTCGTGGCTGCGCTTGGCCGTAATCTTCGCGGCGAGGACGTCGTGTGGGTCGACTACGACTCGGCCGTATCGCTTCACCGGGTCATCACGACCCAGCCCAAGGAGCGTCGCCTCCAGCGCCTGGCAACTCCGACGCCTCTCGACAACCGCATCTCCTACGGCTGCATCAATGTGCCGGCGCGCTTTTACGAAAAAGTGGTCAGCCCGGCGTTTACCGGCACCAATGGCATCGTCTACGTGCTGCCGGAGACTCGGTCGGTGCGCGAAGTTTTCGGCTCCTACGACGTTGAGCAGTGGGTGCGGCATCAATCCGTTGTTCAAGCGCCGTAAAAAAAACTTCGCTAAGAGCGCTGACGTACGGAACGAGCCGGGTATTGGGCGTATTTTGCTGAATCGAATCGTACCTCGCACACGCGATTTCGACGCAAATGAATTCGATAAGTGCACAGTCTTGTTAACCACATCAGAGGAACTATCATGAGACATTCGATACTGTTGGAAAAGTTGGTGAAACGCCCGCTGTGGCTCGCGGTCGCTGCGACGTTCGCGGTGGCAGGGTGCAGTTCCACGCCGAGCTTCGTTCAGTCGAGGCCGGCTGAACCCGTGAGCTACGTCGGTCCCGCCGGCCCTGCCGGCCCTGCCGGCGCCACGGGTGAGCAAGGTGCGACCGGATCGACGGGCGCGCCTGGCGCGGCGATGGCCGGTCCTGCCGGACCCGATGGTTTTGCCGGCCCCGCTGGCGCACAAGGCCCGGCTGGAGCGACGGGCATCACCGGAAGGATGGTGGTTGGTCGTGCCGGCGAAGCGGGTCCTGCCGGCCCCACTGGCGCGCAAGGCGCGACCGGGTACACGGGTGCTCAAGGTGACAGCATGGCAGGTCCTGCCGGCCCGAGGGGACGTACCGGTCCCGCAGGCGTGCAAGGCGTAGCCGGGAGCGCAGGTGCTGAAGGCCCGACGACGGAAGGCCCGACCGGCCCGACCGGCCCAGCCGGCATTGCAGGCGCGCGCGGCGCCACGGGATCTACCGGCGCCCAGGGCAGCACGGAGCTGGCCGGCATCAGCGGGCCAATCGGCGCTACCGGCGTCACTGGTCCGCAAGGCGCGTTCGGTCCGACTGGCGCCCAAGGCCCGCTGGCCGGGGGTGGCAGCTGGAATCCGTACAGGGACTACTCGTTCAACGTCAACAGTAACGACATTCTGCGTTCCGACGGCAACAAGGCGCGGGAGATTGCGGACTACATGAATCAGAATCCGTCCTCTCGAGTCGCAATCGACGGCTCCAACGAGCGTCGTGTCGGCAGGGTTCGTGATGCGTTGATCGATGCCGGCGTGCCGTCTGAGAGGATCCAGACGGGTCGATTCGGCGACCCGCAGCAAAGGCGGGACAATCGAGTTGCAGTGCTGGTCAGCAACTAACCAAACTGCAGTAGTCTGAGTCGAAGAGCGGCGCGATCGCGAGATTGCGCCGTTCTTATGTACGAAGTGGAAGAAAGACCGGGCTTTGTACGATGGCGTACGGAACCGGTCGGGGAATTCGCGTATCTTTCACCGTGAATCGTCCCGCGCGTCACGATTTCGAAGTGAAGAAATTCGACAAGCGAACCTGTTCTTGTTTACCCGATAAAAGGAACCATCATGAGACATTCGATACTGTTTTCAGCACTCATCGCCGCGCTCGGATTGAGCGCATGCGATAGACCCACCGTGATCACGCCGGCGCCCGCCGTGGTAACCGTTCCAGGGCCAGCCGGACCGCAAGGCGCCACTGGCGCAACGGGAGAGGTAACGAAGGGTGACACCGGCGCAACCGGGAACACCGGATATACAGGTGCCACGGGATCCACCGGCGCAACCGGAGACACTGGAAACACCGGGCGCACCGGCGCAACCGGATACACGGGTGCCACGGGATCCACCGGCGCGGAAGGCGCCAAAGGCGATGACGGGAAATCGGGCAGCACCGTCGTGATCGTTCCGACTCGATAGGAATCCTGCTAACACGAACCGGCCACAAACTTATCCCTCCCGTTCCAGGCGGGAGGGATATTTTTTGCCATTGCCTCGGGCGCGCGTTACCCGTCGCTAAATCACGGGATGGCCTTCTTCCCACATGACGTTGCATCCCTGCCGCGCCGCGGCGGACAGCAACTGAATCAGCGGAAAGGCTCTCAGCCGCAGCCCCACCGGTGCCGGAGCGTCCGCGTCCTTGGCAGCCGGTCGAGCGGCCTGCTTGCCCGGTTCTTCAGCCTCGGCAGCGGCAAGGCCCTGCTGGAGCCGTGCAAGCGCTGAAGGTATGTCGGCAGCGAGCAGCGCACTCGGCACCGTGCCGCTATGCCCCATCATCTTCAGCAGGGTCACCGCGACATCGCCAAACATGGTGATGCTGCTCCACGCCTTGCTATGAAATGTCACCAGCATCCGGCGCTCAGAACCGAAATTTGTCGGCGCCGACGAGCCCTATCAGTCCGATGACAATCAGATAGAGGGCGACGATATAGTTCAACAAGCGGGGAACGATAAGAATCAGAATCCCGGCGATCAGCGACACCAGGGGACCTATACCCAGGGTGATATTCATGGATGCGCCTTTCTTTGCAAAAGGTGAGCTACGTTGGATTTCAGTCTTTTTTTCAGCATGCGCCAAAAACGATGCCGGCTCTGTGCGGTCCCGTACAGAGAATCGTTGATTTCACGATATGTGCGACAACGTACGGAGCGGGGCAATTGGCGGGAGGACAATTGCCGTAACGAGCGCGGACATCCCGTCCACGCGCGGCCACGATGTGACGAGGGGTACGATGAAGTCCATTGGATTTTGTGTGCTGTTGGGTTTGTTGTCGATGGCGGCCCCTGGGGGGATTTCGGACACCCTGAGCGCCTCCGGGCCACCACTACCCGAAATTCCGGGATCGCCATCGAGTGCGGCGACTCCGCCGTCGCTGGATATACCTGCCGAAGGAACTGTTCACGATGCGCCCGCCGGCGGTCCACGGGACCCGAACTCAACGCCTATGCAGGCGCCGGCGCCATCGAACCACTACGCCGGTTCGGCGGGAAATTCCTCGGGGTATGATCAGTGTGCCGTTTTGTCGGGAAGCAGGCGATCGAATTCCCTCTTGACCACCGCGTAGCACTCGCAGACTCGTTTCTCCAGCTTCGGTCGATCGAGCACGGTGATATGCCCGCGGCTGTAGTGAATCAACCCGTCGGTCTGTAGCTTGCCGGCGGCCTCGGTCACGCCCTCGCGGCGCACCCCCAGCATGTTGGCGATCAGCTCCTGCGTCATGCTCAATTCGTTCGAAGGCAACCGATCCAGGCTCAACAGCAGCCAGCGGCACAGTTGCTGCTCCACCGAGTGGTGCCGGTTGCACACCGCGGTCTGCGCCATCTGCGTGATCAGCGCCTGCGTGTAGCGCAGCGCGAGATACTGCAGCTGGCCACCCAGCTTGAATTCCGTTTTCAGTACCGACGCCTTGAGCCGGTAGCCGTAGCCGGCGCTTTGCACCACCGCCCGGCTGGGCGTGCTTTCCCCGCCCATGAACAATGCAATGCCGACCAGGCCATCGTTGCCGGTGACCGCGATCTCCGCCGAGGCCCCGTCTTCCATGACGTAGAGCAGCGATACGATGCTGGTGGTGGGGAAATACAAGTACCCCAACTTGCCGCCGGCCTCGTAGACCGCCCAGCCCAGCGGCAAGGGCACGAGTTCCAGTTCGGGCAGCAAGCGCTCATAGTCCGCCGCAGGCAGAGCGGCCAGCAGATGATTTTGCGTGGGACTGTGTCTTCCGGATAAGGCGGGCGTGTTAGGCATGGGCGCACCCCAGACTTGAAGCTCGCTCGAGCATCAGATGAGATGAATTTTACACCTTCTGTACGACAACGCACAGAGCGGCGTGCAGTGGATGTGAATAATGCAATCTCTTTCCCACGCCGCTTGCCTCCCCCTCTTTAATGAACGGCATCGCGGCGCGACGACATGGTGCGCCTCACCAGGAGTCAGCCTAATGAAACACATGCTTCCCCCATTCCCCTACTATCATGCGTCGCTGGAGCCGCACATCGACGCGCGCACCATGGCGCTGCATCACGACCAGCATCACGCGTCGTACGTGGCGAACCTGAATTCAGCGCTGGAGCAATTTCCTGAATTGCAGGAACGCACAGCGCTCTGGTTGTTGCTCAACTTGAGCAAGGTCCCGGAGAAAATCCGGACCGCCGTCCACAACAACGCGGGGGGACATGTGAACCACAGTCTGTTCTGGCGGGCCATGTCCCCGGGAACCCGCGACGGGCCCGCGGGCCGGCTTGCCGACGCAATCAAGCGTGATTTCGGCGGGCTCGAGCAGTTCCAGGCCCGCTTCGACGACGCGGGCGGCAAGCTCTTCGGATCCGGGTGGGTCTGGCTTGCGAGGGCGCAGCAGGACGGCGGCAGGCTCCAGGTCTGCACCACATCCGGTCACGACAATCCGCTGATGCAAGGGCACTACCCCATTCTGGTTAATGACGTGTGGGAACATGCCTACTACCTGAAACATCAAAATCGGCGCGGCGATTACTTGAAGGGCTGGTGGCCGGTTGTCAACTGGGAAGAGGCTGCCCGCCGGTTTGAGCGCTCCGATCGTTCCGCCGAGCAGGATCCAGAGGCTGAGTCCCTTCTTGAGCCTGTGATTGGCTAGAAGCCATCTTAAAAATACCTGCGGGCGCGATGATCTCCCATTGCTCGTCGTTCAACCCTTCTCGGCGTGTCATGCTGACGAAGCGGATCGACTCATTGATCTTGTCGGGATCGAAGAACGAGAACTGCTGCTGGTAGCGCAGCATCTTCAGGGGCGGCACCCCGAGCACGGTGAAAAACAGCGCCGGCCGCTCCCGGGTCGCAGTCCTCGAGGCGCGTGTGGACAAGCCCCGGAACCTCGCGAAGAATGTAACGGTCGCGTAACCGCTGCAAACGAGGTGACCGAAAATTCTTCCGGGTGTGATCAGTCTGCTGCTTTATCCGGAAGCAGGCGGTCCATTTCTTTTTTCACGACCGCGTAGCACTCGCAGACCCGTTTCTCCAGCTTCGGACGATCGAGCACGGTGATATGCCCGCGGCTGTAGTGAATCAACCCGTCGGTCTGTAGCTTGCCGGCGGCCTCGGTCACGCCCTCGCGGCGCACCCCCAGCATGTTGGCGATCAGCTCCTGCGTCATGCTCAGTTCGTTCGAAGGCAACCGATCCAGGCTCAGCAGCAGCCAGCGGCACAGTTGCTGCTCCACCGTATGGTGCCGGTTGCACACCGCGGTCTGCGCCATCTGCGTGATCAGCGCCTGCGTGTAGCGCAGCGCCAGGTGCTGCAGCGTGCCGCCTTGCTCGAATTCCTTCTTCAGCACCGCCGCCTTGAGCCGGAAGCCGTAGCCGGCGCTTTGCACCACCGCCCGGCTGGGCGTGGTCTCCCCGCCCATGAACAACGCAATGCCGACCAGGCCGTCGTTGCCAGTGACCGCAATCTCCGCCGAGGCCCCGTCTTCCATCACGTAAAGCAGGGAAATGATGCTGGTGGTGGGGAAATACACGAATCCCAATTTGCCCCCCGCCTCGTAGACCGCCCAGCCCAGCGGCAACGGCACGAGTTCCAGCTCGGGCAGCAAGCGCTCGTAGTCTGCCGCGGGAAGAGCGGCCAGCAGATGGTTTTGCCTGGGGCTATGCCGCCCCGATACGGCCAGCTTCTGATCCATAGGCATAAAACTCGAATGTGGGAACGACAAACTCCAAACCCGAATCTCACACGAATTTTAAATAATTTTTACACCGTTTTTCCAAATATTCAATCCCCGCCCGGGGGGGTGAGGGATCGAGCGACGTAACGAAGTTACGTAAAGCTGGATAATGATGGGCGGGTTCCGGCCCCCGGCAGTTTATGTCCGGGGGCCCTTTTTTCGTGGCGGGCATCCGATCGCCTCATTTCGCCACCTTCTGCTATGTACGCCAGCGCACAGCGGATCCCGGAGTGGGAGGGGACACTCGAGGACAGGCTTCGCGAGGACGACATTCGCATGGAACGGGCGGCTGCTTCAATCACAAACGTTTGGAGGTAAATGCATATGAGCACCACAAAAATCATTGGAATGCTTTTGATCCTGGCAGGTGTGCTGGGATTGATATACGGTGGCTTCAGTTACACCAAAGAGACCCACACCGCGAAGCTGGGCCCGCTGGAGCTCAAGGTCCAGGAGAAGGAAACAGTCGTCGTCCCGGTTATCGTGAGCGCGGGAGCGATTGCGCTGGGCGTGTTCCTGATCGTTGGAGGCAGAAACAAATAAGGAGTGTGTCGGAGCAAAGCCCGACACACTCCTAGTCGGACGAAAGCCCGGCCAAGGCGCGTAAGCGTGCTTCGCTCTCGCGCAACGCGATCTCGGCGCGCTTGCGCCGGGTGATGTCCAGACCGGTGCCGCAATATCCGGTAAACGTGCCGGCTTCATCGTACACGGGCTCGCCGCTGATGCAATAGTAGCCAAGCTGCCCGTCCGGATGGACGGCCGCGAACTCGAAGTCGCAGAATGACCACTGCGCGGCGAGCTGCGATTTGTGCTCGGCCCATTCCGCCTCGCCAAGAACGATGTTGGGCAGCTCCCAGCGCGTCTTGCCGAAAACTTCGCCGGCGCCGAGAACGCCGCAGCCAACGAATCGGGTAAACCGGAAGTCGCTGTCCTGCTCCCAGTACCAGTCGGATGACAGCTCGGTCAGTCTGCGGAAGCGCGCCTCGCTCCGGCGCAGCGCGTCTGCCGCCTGCTGCCGCTGCAGAAACCGGCCGAGTTGACTGCCGATGGATCGCACCGCCTGCAGCATCCGGTCATCCGGTTCGCGGACGGTGCGGCTGGAGAAAGCGAGCACGCCGATCGTCCTGTCGTCCGCCATGACCGGAAAAACGAATGCGCCGTCCGCGCCGGTTTCGGGCGCGAGAGCCGTCGGTGATACGCCGGCGTCCTGCGTGCCATCGAGGACCCAGAGCGGCTGCCCCGACTGAAACACGCGGCCCGCCAATCCGGCGCCCGGGCGGAAAACCATACCGCGCGACTTTTCCAGGAATTGCCCGACGGCGACACCCGCCACGCCCCAGGACTCCTCAAAGCGCAGTTCGCCGGCCGCCGGGTGCAGGCGAAAGTATCGGCCACAGTCCCAGTCTTGCGCCTCGCACACGGCGCGGATCACCGCTTTCAGCGCCACCGTGGTGTCGTCTGCGTCGGCAAGCGAGCGGGCCACCGTGTGCTCGAGCGCGAGCAGCAGTTCTCCGCGCTTGCGCTCGGTCACGTCCTCGCGCGAAACAACTGCGCGCGCTGCGGTGTCTCCGGCAACGCCCGTGGCGCTCAGCATGAACCAGCGCCGCCCGACAGGCGAGTCGCAGGCGTGATCGTAGCGAAAAAGCATACGCTCTCCGGCAATCACCTGCCGGATCCCAGCGGCGATCGCGATCCCGTCCACGCGTTCGCCACCCTGTGCGTCGTCGCATGCCGCAAGATAGTTGGCGCCCTCGATGACACCCGTTCCCATGCCGGCGTGGGTGGCGGCGTAAACACGCCATGCCTTGTTCACCAGGAGGACGACCCCGGCCGCATCGAGCACGCCGACATGGGGGGCGAGCGCATCGAGGGTGGCGCGGGAGAAGCGGTTCGGCTCCTGCAACACAGCTTCCGCCTGCCTGCGCTCGGTAATATCCCGCGTGATCCCGTTGTAGCCCTTGAACTGGTCACTATCATCGAACACCGGTTCGCCACTGACGCTGAGGTAGCGCACTTCGCCGGCGCGGTCCACGCGCCTGACTTCGAGGTCACGGAACGTGGTGCGCCACTCCAGTTGCCGGCGGTGCGTCTGCCAGTCGGCCTCGCTCATGTTGTCGATCGCAAGCTCCCAGAGCGCCTTGCCGATGATGCTTTCATCCCCGAAGCCGGAACTTTCAACCGTAGCGCCTGCACACGAGACGAAGCGGTAGTTCTCGTCCTGCTCCCAGTACCAGTCGGAGGCGAGTCCGACCAGGTTGCGGAAGCGCGATTTACGCTCGATCAGCGCGCGCTGCGCCTCGGGCAGCAGGATGGCGCTGCCGCTCTCGGGGTCAACGATGGCGTCAATCTCGCCCGCTTCGATGGCCAGGCGCTCAGGGCCGCCCTTGACCAGTCGCAGGATCACTTTTTCGAATCTGCGCCCGGCATTCGTGCCGGAAGGGTTCGGGTTTGGTGGGCGAAGGTCGGGTTTCATTTGACTCATCCTTGTATTCCGAGCGCACGCAGCACGCTGCTCTTATCGCTGAGGTTGCCGATGATCTTCGCCGCCGGTGATGGAGACATTTTGGCGAGGCTGGGCGTGACGACAATACCATCGGCCAGGGCGCGCAGCGGATATTCGAGAACGTCGATGATTTCGAGCTTGAAGTTGTCCTTCAAGTGCTCCTTGCAAATCGCTTCAAGATTGGCGATGGCCCGAACCGAATTGGGCGCGCTGTTCGCGATGTACAGGCACATCACCACCACCGTCGTGGCTGCGGGGCCGGATGCGCTGCGATCCGTCTTCTTATGGCGCATGGCGCGCCTCCGTCTTGTTCTTCCTGCCGGAATTTCCGGAACCTTTGGAAGCGCGACGCTTCGCATAGGAAGTGACTGTCCCGGTCGCCGCGCGTCCTGCCGGGTCCGCGCTACGGATCCTGCCCAGCTCCTTCTTCCTGTCGCTCGAGAAAACAATGCGCGCTTCATTGTCGCTTGAGTACATCGCCAGTTCAACCCGCTGCCGCTCGAGATCCTGCTGCAACGCCTTGATCCGGGCGCGGGTGTCCGCTTCGGCAACCTCCAGCGCCTCGCGCTTTTGATCGAACTCGGCGCGACGCTGTATGGTCTTGGCTCTCTCCTCGCCCTCCTTTTCCCAGCGCAGCGTGCCCATCAGCACCTCGCCCCCTGCGGTATAGACGTCCGCCAGCATCGGGCCGGCATCGCTCAAGACCAGTTCGCGCACCTGGTTCGAATGCCAAGTCCCCCGCGATTTGATGATGGTCAGCGCCCGGTTGCGTTCGCCGCTGCGGATCA
>MEQT01000158.1:0-421 GCA_001770325.1 Betaproteobacteria bacterium RIFCSPLOWO2_02_64_14 | reverse complement strand
GATGGTCAGCGCCCGGTTGCGTTCGCCGCTGCGGATCAGATACGAGAGATGGATCCAGGTATCCGCAATGGTCGAAATCTGCAGATCGGTCGCTTCGGCCTCCGGCTCGTCGCCCTCGTTGATGGCGGTGACCATCACGGTGATTTTCTCGTCCTTCGCCAGGTAGATGAACCGGTTGGCGACTGCGCGCGCCGCCGCGATTCCTCCCGACTTGGCGATTGCCGAAATCGGGTCGATCACCATGCAGCGCGGCCGATGCTCGCGAATCAGCGCTTTGAGCTTTACGAGGTGGTCTTCCGCGCCGATGGTTTCGGTGCGGGCCGAATACATCCGCAACAGGCCGGATTTGACGCACGCCTTGAGCTGAATTCCGACCGACGACAGATTGCGCGCGATGCGATCGGCGCTTTCATCGAAGCTC
>MEQT01000157.1:4334-9110 GCA_001770325.1 Betaproteobacteria bacterium RIFCSPLOWO2_02_64_14 | reverse complement strand
TTCGGAGCTTGCCGGCCCGCCCGCCGAGCCTGCCCCGCCGCGCGAGCCCGCGCCCCAGCCGGCGCCCGCAGCCACGGCACCCGAAGCGCCGCTCGAAACCCACCTGCCCCTCGACCGCTACTACACTGCGCGCGAGGTCGATGTCCGCGCCGAGCCGCTGAACGAAGTCGATCTCGTCTATCCGGAGCTCGCGTACCAGCATCGCACCCGCGGCAAGGTGCGGCTCAACATCTACATCAGCGAGGACGGTGCAATCGACCGCGTGGAGGTGGTGGAGGCGGCGCCGCCTGGGATTTTCGAGGAAGCCGCACTCACCGCCACCAACGCGCTCCGGTTCTCCCCCGCAACCAAGTGGGGGCGCCCGGTGAAGAGCCGCAAGACCATCGAGGTGGTGTTCGACCCGTACGAGAAGATCAACGTCCCGTAGGCGTCAGGCCGACAGCGCTTTCGGCAGCGGAAACTCGACGCCCTCCTCGATGCCTGCAAGCGCGGTGACGCGCTGCGCGCCGAGCGTCCTGAGCTTCGCGACGACCTGTTGCACCAGCACTTCGGGAGCGGACGCGCCAGCGGTGACGCCGACGCAGCTTCGGCCAGCCAGCCATTCGGCCTGGAGTTCACCGGCGTTGTCCACCATATAAGCGGCAGTACCCTGGTGCTGCGCCACCTCGCGCAGGCGGTTCGAGTTGGAACTGTTGGGGGAACCCACGACGATCACGACGTCGCACTGCTGTGCCAGCGCCTTGACCGCGTCCTGGCGGTTCTGCGTGGCGTAGCAGATGTCGTCCTTCTTCGGCCCCATGATGCCGGGAAACCGCCGCCGCAGGGCTTCGATCGTGAGCTTCGCATCATCCACCGAGAGCGTGGTCTGGGTGACGAACGCGAGGTTACCCGGGTCGCGCACCTCGAGCCGCGCCACGTCGTCCGGATTTTCGACCAGATACATGCCGCCGGCGCTCTGGCCCATCGTGCCCTCGACCTCGGGGTGACCGTGGTGGCCGATCATGACGATCTCGCGGCCGTGGGCGCGCATCTTCGCGACCTCGACGTGAACCTTGGTGACGAGCGGGCAGGTCGCGTCGAACACTCTCAGGTTCCGGGCCTGCGCCTCGCGCCGCACCGTCTGCGAGACACCGTGCGCGCTGAAGATCACCGTGCTGCCTTCGGGCACCTCGTCGAGCGCCTCGACGAACACCGCGCCTTTCGCCTTCAGATCGGCGACGACGAACTTGTTGTGCACCACTTCGTGGCGCACGTAGATCGGTTTGCCGTGGATGGCGAGCGCGCGTTCCACGATCTCGATCGCGCGGTCGACACCCGCGCAGAACCCGCGCGGATTGGCGAGGAGAACTTGCATGGCAGGATTATACAGCCGGAGATGAACGCAAATAAGATCAAAAGCAATACTAAGCCGCCGATAAACGCCGATGTTTCCTTGAATTTCATCGGCGTTTATCGGCGTTCATCGGCGGCTCAATGGCCCTGGTTTTTTGCGGACGCAGGCCGTCCCAGATCAGCAGGGCCGCGCCGCACGTGATCGCGGAATCCGCCACGTTGAATGCGGGCCAGTGATACCCGAACGCGTGAAAGTCCAGGAAATCCACGACCGCTCCCAGAATGATGCGGTCGATGACGTTTCCGATCGCGCCGCCCAGCACGAGCGCGAGCGCCGTGCAGAACAACGTCTGCCGGGGATAGCGGCGCAGCAGCCATACGATCCACACCGACGCCAGCAACGCAAGCGCGACGAAGAACTCGCGCTGCCAGCCGGATGCGCCCGCGAGAAAGCTGAAAGCGGCTCCCCGGTTGTACGCCAGCACGAGATTGAAGAAGGAGGTGACTTCCACCACGGCGCGCGGGCCGAGGCTCGCCGAGATCGCATACTTGGTGAGCTGATCGAGCACCACGACGGCGGCGCTCAGGGCGAGCCATTTGCCCATGGCGTCAGGCGTGGGTGCGGGGCTCGCCGGAGCCGAAGAGATTGGAGACACAGCGCCCGCAGAGCTGCGGGTGCGCGGCGTCACTGCCGACGTCGGCGCGATAGTGCCAGCAGCGCCCGCATTTGGGGTGCGGGCTCGCGATGACCCTGATCCGGATGCCCTCAATACTGCTCGGCACTCCGTCCGCCGGCTCGCGCTCCGCCAACCGCGCCTGCGACGTAATGAAAACGAAACGCAGCTCATCCTCGAATGAACACAAGAACTCCCGGTGATCGCCGTTGGCGTAGATCTCGACCTCGCCCGCGAGCGAGGATCCGATCCGGCCCGCGACGCGCAGGTCTTCAAGCTGTTTCTGCACGTCGCCGCGCAACGCACGCAGCCGCGCCCAGCGCGCTCTCAACTCGTCCGCGTCACGCGGCAGATCGAATTCGTGCCACGTCTGCTCGAACACGCTCGCTTCTCCGGGCTGCAGCTTCTCCCACACCTCCTGCGCCGTGAACGACAGTATCGGCGCCATCAGCCGCGTCAGGCTGTGCGTAATGTGATAGAGCGCGTTCTGTGCGGAGCGCCGCGCCTGCGAGGCGGCCGGCGTCGTATAGAGGCGATCCTTGAGGATGTCGAGATAGAAACCGCCCAGGTCCTCCGAGCAGAAAGTCTGCAGTTTCTGCGCGACCAGATGAAACTCGTATTCTCCGTAATGGCCGGAGCTGCGCGGCTCGCGTGCGCCGAACTCGGACGGCGTCAATGCGCGTTGCAGGTCCCAGGTCATGACCCGGGCGTAGCGATCGATCTCCAGCCAGTCATCCACCGGCAGTGCGTCGCGCGCGTGGTCGAAGTCGGCGAGATTGGCGAGCAGGAACCGCAGCGTGTTGCGGATGCGGCGGTACGATTCCACTACACGCTTCAAGATCTCTTTCGAGATCGAGAGTTCGCCGGAGTAGTCGGTTGCAGCCACCCACAACCGCAGGATGTCGGCACCCAGCTCATCCATGACCTCCTGCGGCGCGACCACGTTTCCCTTGGACTTCGACATCTTGTGGCCCGTACCGTCCACGACGAAACCGTGTGTAAGCAGCCCCTTGTAAGGCGGCACGCCGTTCAACATGCACGAAACCAGCAGCGAACTGTGAAACCAGCCCCGATGCTGGTCCGAGCCTTCGAGGTAGAGATCGGCGGGGAATCCGGTGTCGCTTGCATGCGAGCCCACGCCGCCCGCGCCCCCGCCCGGCCCGCCCATCACGGTCTGGTGCGTCGAGCCCGAGTCGAACCAGACGTCGAGCGTATCGCGGCTCTTCTCGTATTGCGCAGCCTCGGCGCCCAGCAGTTGCTCCGCCGTCAATGCCTGCCAGGCTTCGATGCCGCCCTGCTCCACGCGCTGCGCCACGGCCTCGAGCAGCTCGGGCGTGCGTGGGTGCAACTCGCCGCTTTCCCGGTGGAGAAAAAACGGCATCGGCACGCCCCACTGGCGCTGGCGCGAAAGCGTCCAGTCGGGACGGCTGGCAATCATGCCGTGCAGGCGCGCTTTGCCCCACGCGGGGAAGAATCGCGTGTTCTCCACTCCGCGCAGGGCGGTGGCGCGCAGTGTTTCGGGCGGCTTGACGCCATTGAATCCGGGCACGGCGTCCATCCCGGCGAACCACTGCGTCGTCGCGCGCAGGATGACCGGCGTCTTGTGCCGCCAGCAATGCATGTAGCTGTGAACGAAATCACTCTGGGCAAACAGCACGCCGGCGTGCGCGATGTGCTCGACGATCCTCGGATTCGCCTTCCAGATCGAAAGCCCGCCGAACAGCGGCAGGTCGGACACGAAGCGCCCGTTCTCCATCACAGGGGTGAGGATCTCTTCGTCCTTCATCCCGTAGCGGCGGCACGACTCGAAGTCCTCCACGCCGTAGGCGGGCGCCGAGTGCACGATCCCGGTGCCGGTATCCAGGGTTACGTATTCCCCTAGATAAACAGGAGATGAACGGTCGTAAAAGGGGTGACGGAACCGAATATTCTCAAGATCCCGCCCGTGGCAGGATGCCAGTTCCTTAAGGCGGCGGATGCGGTACCTACGAAAAATATCCGGTGTCGTGGCTTCTCGCATTTCCTCGTCAGTGCCGGGAAAAGACGTAGAAACCACGCTGATCCGCCTAGCAATTTCTGCTGCGACGATCAACATGCCGCGATCGGTATCAATCAACAAGTACTCATAGTCGGGATGAACATTCAGTGCCTGGTTAGCCGGAAGCGTCCAGGGAGTCGTAGTCCAGATAACCGCATAGATTGGCCCGTCTGGGAGATCGTCCAGCTTGAAAGCCCGCTTCAGTTTTTCGCGATCTTCGTCGAAGATCGCAAAACCGACATCGACTGCGATGTCGGTTCGGTCCTCGTATTCGACCTCGGCCTCGGCGAGCGCCGAGCCGCAATCAAAACACCAGTTGACGGGCTTCAACCCGCGGTAGACGTACCCCTTCTGGAGCAACGCACGCAGCGCGCGAATCTCATCGGCTTCGTTCCCGTACGCCATCGTGAGATAAGGATGATCCCAGTCGCCCAGCACGCCAAGGCGCTGGAAATCGTCTTTCTGCCGCGCGATCTGTTCGGTTGCGTAGGCCCGGCACAGGCGCTGCGTCTCCTCGGGGGCGAGATGCTTGCCGTGTTTCTTCTCGATCTGCACCTCGATCGGCATGCCGTGGCAGTCCCAGCCCGGCACGTACGGCGCGTCAAATCCCGACAGCGTCCGGCTCTTGACGATGATGTCCTTCAGGATCTTGTTGACCGCGTGCCCGATGTGGATGTCGCCGTTCGCGTACGGAGGGCCGTCGTGCAGCACGAACCGCGGCCGTCCCGCGCT
>MEQT01000157.1:0-4306 GCA_001770325.1 Betaproteobacteria bacterium RIFCSPLOWO2_02_64_14 | reverse complement strand
CGCTCCTGCCAGCCCTTCAGCATCAGCGGCTCGCGCTTCGCGAGGTCGCCGCGCATCGGGAATGTCGTGTCCGGGAGGTTGAGTGTTTTCTTGTAATCAGCCATACGCAAACAATCAGCCCTTCTCGCTCGCCTGTTTTCCCTTGGCGCTCTTGGCGTCTTGGCGGTGAAAAAATGCCTTTGCGTTTTCGACGTCGAGCGCGATCTGCCGCTTGAGCGTGGCGAGATCCGCGTATTTCTCCTCGTCGCGCAGCTTGTGGAGAAAATCCACGCGCAGGTGCCGGCCATAGAGACCGCCGTCAAAGTCGAACAGGTGCACTTCGAGCACCGGCCGGCCGCCTTGCACCAGAGTCGGGCGCACTCCCAGGCTTGCTGCACCACGCAGCAGGCGTTCGCCGGCGCCTGCCGCCTGCGCCGCCACCTCGACCGCAAAAATGCCGGTGAGGGGCGGGCGATTGTGCTTCATCTGGACGTTGGCGGTGGGAAATCCCAGATTGCGTCCCACGCCGTCGCCCCGCACCACGCGCCCGCTGATGCTGTACGGCCGGTTTAGCAGGCGTGCCGCCCCGCCAAGATCGCCCCCCTGCAGCATCGTACGCACCGCTGTGCTCGAGACGCGCTCGCCGCCCAGCATTACGCTCGCGATGGCTTCGACCTCGAACCCCAGGCGACCCGCGGCCTGCTTCAGCATGACGACATCGCCGGCGCGGCGCGCGCCGAACCGGAAATCGTCGCCGATGAGCAGCCACCGCAGGTTGAATCCCCTGACCAGAATGCGCTCGATGAAATCCTGTGCCGTCGTCTGCGCAAACGCGTAGTTGAAGCGACACACGTGCAGCCGGTCGATGCCGCGCGCTGCCACGAGTTCGATCTTCTCGCGCAGCGAAGTCAGCCTGACCGGCGCCTGGTCCGGCGCGAAGAATTCCCGTGGGTGGGGCTCGAACGTGAGCACGCAGGTGGCAAGGTTGCGCTCGGCCGCGGCGTGTTTAAGCCTCGCGAGCATCGCCTGGTGCCCGGCGTGAACGCCATCGAAGTTGCCTACCGTCAGCGCGGCAGGCGCGTCCCACGCCACCGGCAGACCGCGCGTAACGCGCATAGTCATCAAGCCTAAAAGCTTGAATTGTAGCGTGTTTCGGGACTACGAGGCGAGGCGAAGCGTGTTACGCTGCGGCGGCACCTAAAGAGACTGTAGCGGGGAAAACGTCGGGCAGGACCGCCAGCGCTGCGCCGACCATGATGAGCGCAGGCCCGGTGAAACCGTGCGCTGCGGCAAGAGGAAGTTCGGCAAGGCACAGGGTCACGCAGCGCGCCGAGGGCAACGACGCGTTTTCAACGATCGCAACGGGCATGTCGGGGCCCATGCCGCGTGCGATCAATGTTGACGCAATCTCTTGTGCCTGCCCCACTCCCATGTAAATCACCGCTGTGTCGGCCTGCAGCGCGGCGTCCGCCCACGCGCTTGCACGCTCGCCGGCGCCGACGCGGGCAGTCACAAATGCGACGCTGCGCGCCACGCCGCGTTGCGTCAGCGAGACACCGAGCTCAGCGCTTGCCGCCAGCGCAGCAGTCACGCCGGGCACGATCTCGTATTCCACGCCGGCTGCCCGCAGCGCCGCGATTTCCTCCTGCGCCCGCCCGAAGAGCATGGGATCCCCGCCCTTGAGTCGAACCACCACCTGGTGTTTGCGAGCCGCGTCAACGAGGCGCTTGTTGATGAACTGCTGTGCCGTAGCGAATCGGCCGCACCGCTTGCCGACCGCAATCCTGTCGGCGCAGGATGCCAAAGCCAGCACCTCGGAGTGAACCAGCGCATCGTGGAACACGATGTCTGCGCGCTTCAGCACCTCCGCGGCGCGCAGCGTGATGAGGTCCGGCGCGCCGGGCCCGGCCCCCACCAGATACACCCTGCCGCGCACGTGCTTCGTCGTCATCGTGTCGGGAGAAGAGAACTCATCGATTCCAGATTCATTTGCCGTCATTCAGCGGACTTGTTCAAGGAATTTGCCGGACATGGGCCGGCAAATTCCTAAGACCATTCCATGCCACCCGGCGAAGCGAGGTAGCGCCGGCGAAACAGAGGCAGCGGGCGCTCGACCGAGTTCTGGTAGGCCTCGCTGAAATCGCCGAAGGCCGCCAACGCTTCCTGCGGGTCCTCGCCCTCGCGCAGCGCGAAGGCATTGAAACCGCAGCTCGACAGGAAGAAGAGCTGGTCGCGGAGCACGTCGCCGATCGCGCGGAGCTCACCCTTGTAGCCGTAGCGCTCCCGGATCAATCTCCCGATGGAGTATCCGCGGCCATCGGTAACGGTTGGAAAATTCACCGCCACGACGCCGAAGAGCTTCAGGTCTTCGGCAACGTTCGCCGGGTCCTCGTGGCTGTCCAGCCACACGCCCAGCCGGCCGGGGCGTGCAATGAGTTGTTCGCGCTGTCCCTGCCACATGGCGAGCGGCACGATGATGTCGCCCGCGGGCGGGGCCGCAGGCAGGTTGCCATCGGCGTTCAGCTCAAGCCGCCGCCAGCAATCGGCTACGACGTTCCTGTCTTTGATGATGAGTGCCATAAACATGCTCCTTGAAAGGCTCGATGCCGATGCGCCACACCACATCGATAAAGCGCTCTTCCTCGCTCTCGCGCCGATCGAGATAAGTCTTGATCAGCTTTTCGATCACGTCGGGAATCTGCTCGCGCGCGAATGACGGGCCGATCACTTTCCCAACCGCCGCCGGCGCGCCGGGGCGGGTGAGCCCCTGGTTGCCGCCGATGGAAATCTGGTACCACTCCTCACCGTTCTTGTCGACGCCGAGGATGCCGATGTGGCCGACGTGGTGATGGCCGCAGGAATTCATGCAACCGGAAATGTTGAGGTCCAGCTCGCCGATGTCGTACACGTAATCCAGGCGGTCAAACCGCTCCTGAATGGCCTGCGCAACCGGGATGGACTTGGCGTTGGCGAGCGAGCAAAAATCGCCGCCGGGGCACGCGATGATGTTGGTGAGGAGCCCGATATTGGGGGTGGCGAGTCCCAGCGCCTTCACCTCGCGCCACAGTGAGTTCAGCTCCGACTGTCGCACGTCGGCGAAGATCAGGTTCTGCTCGTGCGATACGCGGACCTCTCCAAAGCTGTAGCGCTCCGCCAGGTCCGCAACGGCATCCATCTGGTCGGCAGTCATGTCGCCCGGCGGCACGCCGGTTTTCTTGAGCGACAGCGTCACTGCCGCGTAGCCCGGCACTTTGTGCGGTTGGACGTTGCGCTTCGTCCACGCGGCAAAGGCGGGTTCCACAGCGAGCCGCAAAAGGTGTCCGGCATCGTCACCTGCGAGCGGCTGGTACTGCGGCCGCGTGAAACGCCCTTCCACGCGCCGCACCTCTGCTTCGGTCAGCGTGGCGGGGCCGTCCTTCAGGTGCGCCCATTCCGCCTCGACTTCTTCACGGAATTTCTCCGGCGTGCGCGCCTTCACCAGGATCTTGATGCGCGCCTTGTGGATGTTGTCGCGCCGGCCGTAGCGGTTGTAGACGCGCATGATGGCTTCCAGGTACGTCAACAGGTGCGGCCATGGCAGGAACTCGCGGAAGACGTGGCCGATGATGGGCGTGCGTCCCATGCCACCGCCGACGCTTACGCGGAAACCGACGGCTCCCGCAGCATCGCGCACCGCCTGCAGGCCGACGTCATGGAGGAAGATTGCGGCGCGATCGGCTTCCGCGCCGTTCACCGCGATCTTGAACTTGCGCGGCAGGAAGGAGAATTCCGGGTGGAACGTGGACCACTGGCGCAGCAGTTCGCACCAGACGAAGGAGTCCACGATCTCGTCTCGCGCGACCCCAGCGTAGTGGTCGGTGGTGATGTTGCGCACGGAATTGCCGCTGGTCTGAATCGCGTGCATCTCCACCTTCGCCAACTCGGCCAGGATGTCGGGAACGTCCTCCAGCTTCGGCCAGTTGTACTGGATGTTCTGGCGCGTGCTGAAATGACCGTAACCGCGGTCCCACCGGCGGGCGATGTACGCAAGCATGCGCAACTGCCGTGACGCGAGCAATCCGTACGGAATCGCGACGCGCAGCATCGGCGCATAGCGCTGGATGTAGAGACCGTTGCGCAGCCTCAACGGACGGAAGTCGTCTTCCGAGAGCTTGCCCGCCAGAAAGCGCCGCGTCTGGTCGCGAAACTGCGCGACGCGCTCATCCACCAGCCGCTGATCGATTTCGTCGTAGACGTACATCGGATTCCATCGGAAATTGGGATCGATGGAAATCTTATGCGCCCCATGTTATAAGGTAAACGACTATTAAGTTAGAATATAATCGTA
>MEQT01000156.1:0-5827 GCA_001770325.1 Betaproteobacteria bacterium RIFCSPLOWO2_02_64_14 | reverse complement strand
GTCGAACACATCGCACAGGCGCTTGGCGAAAATCAATGGGAGGATGAACTCCTTGAATTTCGCGGCATCCTTCGCGCCGCGGATCGAGCACGCCGCGTCCCAGATCCAGGATTCGAGGGGTTTGTTTACGTCGTTCATACCATCGCCGTTGTTGAAGTGTCGGGCCAGCCTATGTTACCGGGCACCAGAAAATTTGCGCCGCCGGGTGCCTGGCATTCCCGGGCTTTCCCGGGCTTTGACCATTCGCCCAATTATGCTCCCAGTGCTATGCTGGATGTAACTGCCCCCGTGTCTCTCCCCGAACCCCGTGAAAGAGCAGCCGAGTCTCGTGCACCTTCAGCCGGAAACACAAACCATCATCAAGCAGGTCGAGGCCATCACGGACCGCCCGGTGCAGGTGGTCGAAGTGGCCGACCTCCCGGTGATGGCGAAAATCAAGATCGCAAGCGAACGCGCGCACAAGAACCTGCGCGGCGCGGTCGCCGGCGGCATGCGCATGGATGTCGTGATGTACCTTGCCGATGCGCTGCAGAAATTCTCGGGGATGAACCGCCGCGAGGTCAGCCACATCACGCTTGAGATCGCGATGTTGGGCCGCAGCGGACTCGACATCAACGACCCGGACCGGAAGTACCGCCTGAAAACCCTGCCGGGCGAGTTTTCGTGGCTGCACTTGCTCGCGATCATGCACGCGGGCGTCAGGATGTTCGATCCGAAAGCCGACACCGGCGCGGATTTCGACAAGGAATACGCCATGGTGAAAACGATGGCCGGCAAGGCGTAAGAGGTCCTTCGGTATGGAGATTCCAGCAAGCTATCGAGAGGTGATCGAGCCCCTGATTGCCAAGGCGCGGGGCTTTCTGGAGGCGGGTGAAACACTCTCACCGTTTGCGTTCGTCGGGAATTTCGCCACACAACAGATTCTTCCGATCTTGATCAATACCAGGGACGAGGAGGCGAAGGACCGTGCGGCGCTTGCCATTCAGGCAGCGGCCGCGCAGATCAACGCGGATTTCGTGTTCACGATCATGGAAGCCTGGGGGCTGCCGAAGGACAAGCTCCCCCGTTACCGGGAAATCCGGGATCGTTACGGGTCGCTCGCGAACAGTCCCTATAAGATCGACACTGTCGGGTTCACGCTGGAAACCCGATACGGAATCTGGGTGGCGCAACCTCTGATCAAACCCAAGGGGCACAGCAAGAAGAAGCGGACTTTCGCCGAAGTGACCTTTCAGTATGCAAATGAGGCGGAAGGGCGTTTCGCCGGATTGCTGCCAGTGCCCGACGATGCCTCGACGGGCGCCGCGCCGCTGCACTAATGATGGAACCCATGCCAACCGCTGTCCGACGGTAGTTGCCGAACACGCTATCCGAGTAAGATGCTGGTTCGAGAATAGCGGGAGCGAGCCATGGCGATCCAGAATGAGGCATTGCGCATCGCGGCAGCGGTCTGCATGATCCACGGCCTCGCTCAGCCGTGGCTCGCAGCGGCGGCCGATCCTGCAAAGGACTACCCGACGAAGCCGATCCGCCTGGTCGCGCCGTTCGTGGCGGGCGCCGGCTCCGACACCACTGCCCGTACCATCGCCATCAAGCTCTCCGAGCGCTGGGGCCAGCAGGTAGTGGTGGACAACCGCACCGGCGCAGCGGGTGCGATCGGCGTCGAGATCACGGCGCAGGCACTTCCGAACGGCTACACGATTTGCATCATCTCCGCGTCGCACGCCGTGCTCTCCGCGACCAACACCAAGCTCCCGTACGACCTCACGCGCGACTTGCGGGGCATCTCGCAGGCCACCTCGCTCTTCTACGTCCTGACGGTGCCCGTGTCCTCTCCCGCAAAGTCGGTCAAGGACCTCATCGCTTTCGCCAAGGCCAACCCCGGCAAACTGAATTTCGCATCCTCGGGAGTCGGCTCGCTCCAGCACTTCTCATGGGAACTGTTCAAGCATTTGACGGGCACCCAACTCACCCATGTGCCGTACAAGGGAGCCGCCGCCTCGCTCGTCGGCATGCTTGCAGGCGAAATCCAGGCTGGGTTCTTCTCGATGTTCGGCGTGAGGCCCCACCTCAACTCCGGCCGCGTGCGCGTGCTTGCGATTTCCGCCAGCAAGCGCTCGCCGCTGCTGCCGGAATATCCTACAGTCGCCGAGGAAGGCGTGCCGGGCTACGAAGTCGATCAGTGGTACGGCTTCGTGACTTCGGCCAAGGCCCCGCGCGCGATCGTCGCCAAGCTGCAAGTGGCGATGGCCGAGGCGCTCAAGTCACCTGAGGTCGTGCAACGTCTCGGAGCGGACGGATCGACGCCGGTCGGCAGCAGCCCCGAGCAGTTCAGCGCCCACATCCAGTCCGAGATCGCCAAGTGGCGCAAGCTCGTCAAGGAAGCGGGCCTGGTGCTGCGTTGATGACACGCCGGCGCGAAATTGTGTCCACGGGAATCCCGCATGCGGATTCCGCTTCTCGCGCACCGATGGGTTACCCAGGGTCTTCAACCACCCCTCGTTGGGCCGCGCGCTGACCGCTGCGGGAGTCATCGCGGCGACGAGGATCCCGTACCAGTTCACCGCCTCGACGCTCGCGAGCCCCTGCTCCAGAGCGAGCGTCACTCTGAAGCGTCGCGCCCCCAGACTCAACCTGCCCTGCGCCCGCATCGGGTGATAAAATCCGGAGCGTCGGCAGTTCTTTCCCTTCCGCATCCGTCATTCAGTCTTTCGGCATGTCTCAGGAGCAATGCTTGGAGCAATACGACGTAATCGTGTTCGGCAAAGGCAATACGGCGTTGTGCGCGGCGCTGTTCGCGCCCTATGGCAACTGGTGCGGCTGCCACGCGATCGGCTGGGACTTCAACTACCCAAGTGGCACCGGGCTCGTTTCGGGCGCGGTGTCGGGCGCATGGCGAGCGCCTCCGCCGGCAAGGCCGCGAAGGCGTAAAGTGCTCAACCGCGGGGATTGTGTCTCTCTCCCCTGCCCCCATCCTGACCTTCCCCCGCACGCGGGGGAAGGAAACTTAAGAGGAGAAACGTGAGTCAGTTCCGCTCGACATTTGCAGTGATGCTCGTGTTCGCGATGATAACGCTGTGGCCGGGCACGACCGGCGCGCAGAATTACCCGACGGGGCCGATGCGCATCGTCGTGCCGTTCGCGCCCGGCGGCGGCACCGACATCCTGTCGCGGCTGCTCGCGCAGAAGCTGAACGAAGCGTGGGGGCAGAGCGTGGTGGTGGACAATCGGCCCGGCGCGGGCGGCACCGTAGGCACGGCGTTCGTCGCCAAGACCACCGCCGACGGCCACACCATGCTCGTCGTCCCGGCCGGCTTCGCCGCCTATTCCAGCCTCTACAAGCAGCTTCCGTTCGACCCGACTCGTGACCTCGCGCCGGTCTCGCGCCTCGCATCGGGGCCGCTGGTGCTCGTCGTGCATCCATCGCTCCCGGCGAAGACGGTCAAGGAGTTGGTCGCCTTTGCCCGCAAGCACCCGGGCGAGGTGAATTTCGGATCGGCGGGCGCGGGCACGCTGCCGCACCTCAGCGCGGAACTCTTCAATTCGATGAGCGGGACGAAAATGGTGCACATCCCGTTCCGCGGCGCCGGCGCTGCGGTGACCGATGTGATGGCCGGGCGCGTTCCGGTCTACTTCATGAACATCCTGCAGGCGCTGTCATTGGTGAAGTCCGGCAAGCTGCGCGCGCTGGGCGTCACCACGCCGCAACGCAGCGCGATCGCACGGGACATTCCCGCGGTCGCCGAAGGCGGCCTCCCCGGCTTCGACATGACCAACTGGTACGGGCTGCTGGTGCCCGCCGCGACGCCGCGCGCGGTCATCCCCAGGCTGCAGCGGGAGACGGCTCGCATCCTCAACCTGCCCGCACTGAAGGAGCGCCTCGCTCAGGACGGCATGACGGTCGTCGCCAGCACCCCCGAGCAGTTCGCTGAATTCCTCACGCGCGAGATGGCGAAGTTCGCCAAAGTGATCGAAGTCTCCGGCATTCGAGGTACATTGTGACTGGTGGACTAAATGGTAAGGTGGGCATCGCCCACCATGCGGGGGTTTGTGGTGCGCAATGCGCACCCTACAGACTTCTCCCGGTTTTCACCCATTACTCATTACTCGCGACGTAAGGAGCGTTTGTGAACAAACCTGAAGAGCTGGATCAGCGGCACGAGGTGCTGTGGCCGCTGTCGCGGCGGGCGGTGGAAGACCGGCCGCTCGCGCCGCGCCTGCCGGATTTGAATGGCAAGACGGTGTGCGAGCTGTGGGACGTGATCTTCCGCGGCGAGACGATCTACCCGCTGGTGCGCGAGTACATCCGCGCGCGTTTCCCGCGCGTGAAGTTTGTCGAGTACTCGGAGTTCGGCAACTTCTACGGCCCGCACGGCGACAGCATCACCGAGGAACTGCCGGCGAAGCTGCGCGCGCACGGCGCCGACGCGGCGATCGTCGGCATCGGGGCCTGAGGGAGCTGCACGCCCGCCGTGTTGCGGGCCGCGGCGCTGGTCGAGAAACTGGGCATCCCCACCGCTTCCATCGTCGGCAGCGGTTTTCTCAAGCAGGCGGAAGTCGTCGCGAAGGGGCTGGGACTGCCGCTCGCCTGGGGCGTGTATCCGGGCGCGCCGATGGTGGACAGTGAAGAGGAACTCCGGCGCAAGGTCGACGAATCCCTCGCGCCCGGACTCCTGCGCGGCCTGACCGAGGTCAATCCGGTCGAGATCGTCCGGAGCGCAGCCGAACCCGAACCCATGTCGGTCGTGTTCAGCGGCAACCTCGACGAGATCGAGGAGCATTACTACCGCCAGCTCTGGACGGACGGGCTCCCCATCATTCCGCCGACGCGCCGCCGCGTCGAGGCGTTCCTGCGTTACACCGAGCGCGATCCGAATGACGTGATCCGCGTGTTGCCGCAGGAGAGCCGCGAGGCGACCATCCTGAGCATCGCGGTAAACGGCGTGATGGCGGGATGCCGGCCCGAGTACATGCCGGTGCTCATCGCCGTGGTCGAAGCGATGGCGGACCGCGAGTTCCACATCGAGCACGCAGGCTCGACCCCGGGCTGGGAGCCGCTCGTCATTGTGAGCGGCCCCATCATCAAGGCGCTCGACTTCAATTACGGGCAGGGGGTGATGCGCGTAGGTCGCCAGGCCAACACCAGCATCGGGCGCTTCGTGCGGTTGTACCTGCGCAACATCTGCGGCTACCGCATTCCGCCCGGCGCCGGCGACAAGGGCAGCATCGGCTTTACCTTCAACGTCGCTCTCGCCGAGGATGAGGACACCGCGCGCGAGATCGGCTGGCCAACCTACGGCATGGACCAGGGCTTCGAGCCGACGGACAGCATCGTCACCGTGCGGAGCGTGGTGGCCATCACGCCGCCCACCTACAGCGGCGGCGCACGCGCCATCGATCACGTGCAGCAGTTCGCCGACGTGATGGGCGCGACGTTCCGGTACTGGTCGCACACCGGCATGAAGCGCGGCTTCTGGCACCCGCTGGTCGTGGTGGGGCCTAGCATCGCGCGCGTGATCGCCGGCGAGTGGAGCAAGAACGATGTCCGCCGCTACCTGTGGGAAAACGTCAAGGTCACCGCCGAGCGCGCAACGCACTACGCGCGCATGACGAGCACGCCGACTTTCAGCCTGGAACGCCTGGTGGCCGAAGGCGTGCTGCCCGCGGAGTACGCCGCTTCAAGCGATCCGCAGCGCCTCATACGGGTCTTCATCCACGAGGCGATGACCGGCATTCTGATCGCCGGGGATCCCGGCCGGAACCAGTCGCGCGGCTACATGGGCAACCACGACCAGGGCGTGCCGGTGAGCAAGCGCGTCGTGTTGCC
>MEQT01000155.1 GCA_001770325.1 Betaproteobacteria bacterium RIFCSPLOWO2_02_64_14 | reverse complement strand
CGCCTCGCGCCGCGGGCTGAAGAGATCGAGGCCGAGATCCACGCGGTTGCCCACGAAGACCATCGTCGCCGGATTGTTCGCGCCGCCGAACGTGTCTTCCGCGTAGGCTGTGCCGACGCCCGCTCGTCCCTTGCTCTTCAGCCCGTAACCGTGCGTGAAATAGCCGTTCGTGGCCCCCGCGATGCCGGGAGCGAGAACGCCGGCGATGACAAGACTCGACACAAGATTGCGGAAGTTCATGGTGTGTGCTCCTCTCCCTGGGATGGTGCGGAAATTGACCTCGGGTGCTAAATGTAAAGGCTCACGTCGGCGTCCTTCGCCATCGGCAGGAAGGTCGCCGCGCCGCAATATTCCTTGACCTCTGGAATGAAATCGTCGCGCGTGAAACCGAACAGATCGACAGTCATCTGGCAGCCGATCAGGTTGACGCCGGCCTCGAGGCTCAGTGAGCGCAGTTCCTCCACCTGGGCCACTCCGCTGTTCGTGATCGTCTGCTTCATCAGTGCGGTTGCGAGCGATTCGAAGCCGGGGATCGCGGCTTGTACGACGTTGGGGATGTTCCAGTTGATGCCGCGAAACCATTTCGGTCCAAAGGGCATTTTCATCGGCATCGCGGGATTGCCGAGCGGGCTCACCTTGAGGTGCGAGAGATCCTTGCGCAGCAACTGCAGCCCGTAGAAGGTGAAGAATACGGACACGTTCCAGCCGAGCGCCGCAGCGGTCGAAGCCAGAATGAACGGGGGATAGGCCCAGTCGAGGGTGCCCTTGGTGGCGATGATGGTCATCGATGGCGTCCTGTTCTGCTCGATCTCCGCAAGCTTTTGCGGCAGCAGCGCTTCCAGTCGTTCACTGATGATCTGATCGATACGCGAGATATCGATGGTCTCGGACATCGCCAACCTCCTTTACTCGTGACCTGGCCGGAGCCCCGTTAATGCCGTCGTCTAAGCGGCATCCTGGATGTTGGAAGGCCAAGAATCGGATAAGGATATCCTTATATTGCAATTTTATCAATTACTGATCTTCGTTTTGCGCGCCGATTTGTCAACCAACCTGGATGTCAATTAGGAAGCATGACCGCCTCGCCGCTTCCGCATTTCGAACGAGTCTGCGTCAGCATGCCAAAGGGTGGGGATAAGTCATTGACATGGATCAATAAGATATAGACTGCCGCGGATTCAAATAGGGGTGCCGAATCGGGGTCTGATTCCTGGTTTTTCGCGCCCCTTCCGGCGTTAGCGCATGCGGCGCGGGCGCAACACGAACGACACACTTAGGGCAGAGAACATGGACTTGCTGAGCTTTGCACGCGGGCCCGCGTTGTGGGCGTCATTGGCGATCCTGCTGGCAGGCACCGTCTGGCGCCTGTGGGGAATTTTTCGGCTTGCCGCCAAGGAGGATTTCTCGGAACCGCGTTCAACTCGCTTGATCGCGGGCGCCTGGAGGGCGATCGTTGGGGGCATGATTCCGAAGGACGAATTCCGGAACAGCACGACGCTCGCCACCAGCAACGCCTACCTCTATCACGTCGGGCTCGCGGTGATCGTGTTTGGCTACTTGCCGCACGTCTATTTCATCGAGCGGCTCACCGGCCTGTCGTGGCCGCCGCTGCCGGCCGCCGTCGCTTACATGGCGGTCGCCGTCACGTTCGTGTCGCTGCTGATCGCCCTGATGTATCGTCTGACCGACCCGGTGCTGCGCCTCATTTCGAGCTTTGACGACTATTTCAGCTGGTTCATCGTCTTCCTGCCGCTGGCGACCGGCATGGCCGCCATCAACCCGCCATTCCCGTCAGGCGCCGCGCCGCAGACGCCGCTCGCTCCGGTCCCCGTCGCGCTCCACCTGCTGAGCGTCGAGCTGCTCCTGATCTGGTTGCCGTTCGGCAAGCTCGCGCATTCCTTTCTGGTCTTCATTTCGCGCGGCATGACCGGCGCCGAGTGCGCGCGCAAGGGAGCACGCACATGAGCGACCTCGACCAGCAGCATCCTCTGGAACTCGACGCGCCGCGCTTCCGAGTCAGGAAACCGCAGCTGCGGGTCGATAAACAGGGCGCGCTTGATGACGCGGCGCGCGTCACTGCCGCCCTCGGCGGTTTCGTGCGGGATTTCTCGCGCGCCACCGCCGCGCACATGGAGGCGTGCGTGCACTGCGGCCAATGCGCGCAGGCGTGCCATTTCTATGTCACGACGCGCGACCCGAAATACACGCCCATCTGGAAGCTCGAGCCGTTCAAGCAGGCCTATTCCCGCCAGGCCGGGCCGTTCGCCTGGTTGTTCCGGACGCTCAACCTCAAGCCCGAGGTCACGATCGAAGAACTCGAGGAATGGCAGGAGCTGATCTACGACTCCTGCACCATGTGCGGCCGCTGCACCATGATCTGCCCGATGGGCATCGACATCGCCGGGCTGGTAGGCCTCGCGCGGCACGGCATGTTCCAGGCGGGCCTGGTGCCGCATGAGCTATGGGCGGTCGCCGAGCGCGCCAAGCGCGAAGGCAGCCCCCTGGGCGCGACGGCAAAAGTGCTGAAGGAGCGCATCGAGTGGCTCGCCGACGATCACGACGTCGAGATTCCGCTCGATCGGCCGCACGCGGACGTCATCGTGACGCTGTCCTCGATCGAGATCATGAAATATCCGCAGTCGATCGTCGCGATGGCGAAAGTTCTCAATCACGCGAAGGCGTCGTGGACGCTGCGCAGCGAGGGTTACGAAGCCACCAATTTCGGCATGCTTTCGGGCAACGCCGAGTGGCAGCGCGAATCGAGCATGAAGATGATCCAGGCCGCGATTGCCTGCGGCGCGAAAACGCTCGTCCTGCCGGAATGCGGCCATGCCTACGGCGCGCTGCGTTGGCAGGGCGCCAACATGTACGGCAAGCCGTTGCCGTTCCGCGTGCTGCATATATCGGAATTCCTGGCGGAGAACATCAGGAACGGCAGCATCCGGCTGAAACAACTGGGCACGTCACTCACGTTCCACGATCCGTGCCAGATCTCACGGCGCGGCGGCGCAACGCAGGCGCCGCGCGAAATCATCGCCGCGCTTGGCGCGGAGTTGCGCGAAATGCCCTCGACAGGGGACCTGAACTGGTGCTGCGGCGGAGGCGGCGGCGTCGTGACCATACACCGTGCCGACGATCTGCGTTACAGGGCCTTCGAAATCAAGATGCGGCAGGTCGAAGATACGGGTGCAGAAACGCTTGCCACCAGCTGCGCCAACTGCCGACAGACCTTCGACGACGGCCAGGCGCACTTTCATTGGGACAAGAAGATGGCGAGCTTGCTGGAACTGGTGGCGGATAACCTCGCAGTGTGAAGCGGGCGCCGGACGCGAGCGACGATCAGCCCGTCTTGGCGCCGGATGGCGTGATCAAGCCGGTTGCCGGAGAACTGGGCGCGGCCGAGTAAAGCTTCTTCGGCATGCGGCCTGCGAGGAACGCCTCACGCCCGGCCTCGACGGCTTTCCTCATGGCGGAAGCCATCAGCACCGGGTTTTTCGCTGCGGCGATGGCGGTATTCATCAGCACCCCGTCGCACCCGAGTTCCATCGCGATCGCCGCGTCCGAAGCCGTGCCCACACCCGCATCGACCAGCACCGGCACCTTGGCGTTTTCGATGATGATCTGCAGGTTCCACGGATTGAGTATCCCCATGCCGGAGCCGATGAGCGAGGCGAGCGGCATGACGGCGACGCAGCCGATGTCCTCGAGTTGCTTCGCGATGATCGGGTCATCGGAGGTGTAGACCATCACCTTGAACCCCTCCTTGACCAGGGTCGTGGCGGCGCTGATGGTCTCCACCATGTTGGGAAAAAGCGTCCGCGGATCGCCAAGCACTTCGAGCTTGACCAGTTCGTGGCCGTCGAGCAGCTCGCGCGCGAGACGCAGCGTGCGCACCGCGTCCTCCGCGTTGTAGCAGCCAGCCGTATTGGGCAGCAGCGTGAATCTGTTCGGCGGAATGTAATCGAGCAGGCTCGGCTCATTGGGATTCTGGCCGATGTTGGTGCGGCGGATCGCCACCGTGACGATCCGGGCGCCGCTCGCCTCGATGGCCGCCTTGGTTTCCGCAAAGTCCTTGTACTTGCCGGTGCCCACCAGCAGGCGTGACGCGTATGCCTTGCCGCCGATGGTCAGCGGGTCGAGATTTTCGTGAGGTTTCATGGGGAGTTCAGGATTGAGGATTGAGGATCGAGGACTGAGAATAGTGCGCCCAGTATTCAGCGAATGTCGTGAGCCACCTTACCAGTCACGCTTCATCAGTCACGCTTCACCAGTCACGGGTCACCAGTCACGCACTATCACAATCAGCCGCCGCCGACCGCCACCACGATCTCGAGCCGGTCGCCGTCGAGCAGCGCCTGGCCGGGAAATTGGCTGCGCGGCACGATCTCGCCGTTACGCTCGATCGCGACGCGTTTGCCGCCGAGGTCGAGCCGCGCGATAAGCTCCGCGCAGTTGAGCGGAGCCTCGAACTCACGGCATTCGCCGTTGACACTGATCGATATCACGGTAGCGGGAAGCCCGGAAAAACGGGCATACGGGCACGGAACTGTCATTGTAGCCCCTTGCCAATATTTGGCAAATCGCCCCGCGCAATGTTTAGAACCGGAACTCGCCGGTGACCCCGGCCATCCAGTCCCTCTCGGGCGCAGGTTCGTAGAACCGGCCATTGGCCTCGCCCACGATGACCGAGCCGATGTGGCGGCGGTCCAGGGCATTGTCCACCCGCACAAATTCGGTGAGCCGCCAGCGTCTGCCGCGCTGCTCGAGGCCCATGCGCAGATTCAACACCGTGTACGCCCCGGCCGCCTCGCTGTTGGCGTCGTTTACGTAGACTTTCCCGTTGCGCCTCACCTCCGCGCCGGCGTGGAAACCGCTTGCCTGGTGCCGCCACACCAGTTCGCCGAACAGGGTGGTAGGCGGGACGCCTGGAAGGCGGTTGCCCGCGGGCACGGTCACTGCGGGCGTGCCGCTCGCAAACGGCTGCCTGAATCGTGCATCGAGGAGCGTATAGGCGAGCGCGGCCTCGAACCCGCCCGCAAACCGCGCCTCCCACAGCAACTCCAGGCCTTCGCGCCGGGTGCGCGCCGCATTCTTGAAGTCGGTGCGCCCACCGCTCGCGCTGTTGATCACGATCTCGTCCTTCACGTCGATGCGGAAGAGCGCCACGTTGAGACGGCTCGCCGCCCCGAGGCGAACTTTCGCGCCGATTTCGCCGTGCGTGCTGTTGGCGGGCTTCAACGCGAAGTTGAGACCCGTTGCGCCGCCCGGCCGGTAGGCGAGTTCCGCGAACGTCGGCGTCTCGAAGCCACGGCCGGCGTTGGCGTAGAGATTGACCGCCGGATCGAGCTTGAACGTGATGCCCGCCGCCGGCGTGGTGCGCGCATAATCGACCGCTCCGCTGTCGTCGGGATTGCCCGCCGCGATGAAATGGTCGCGCGACTCGAATTCAACCCTGCTGTGCCGCAGCCCGGTGAGCAGATTCCAGCGCGGGGCGAATTGCCATTCGAGCTGGCCGTAGAAATCCGTGCTCGCGACGGTATCGTCCTCGTCGCGCTTGAGATTCCCCATCACGCCGAAATTGTTGATGTAACCCTTGCGCCGCTCGCTCATGCGGTCGTAATCGATGCCCGCGGTGGCGACGAGCGGCGCGCCGGCCGCCGTGGTTTCGTGCGTGAACCGCAGGCCGGCCCCGCCGTAGCCGCGATCGAGATCGACCACGCCGCCCGAGTGCGTCGCCGCGCTCTGCACGAAAACCGGGATCGCAAGGTGCTGCGTGACCTGGCGGTCGCCGGAGTAGGCGCGCATCTGCAGCTTGCTGCCGGCCGAGAGCGCGAGGTCGTACACCGCGCCTGCCTGGCTCTGCGCCACGCTCTTGCGCGTGTTGAACGCGAGCGCGTTGGTGCCGGCCTGCCGCCGGTTCTGCGCGACCTGCGCCGCGGTGAGACCCAGCGGGTCCTCGGTTTCGGGCTGATCGAGAACGTTGAGCACGAGCGTCACCGTTCCGCGCGCCCCGGCGTCGAACTTGAACTTCGCATTGGCATGATCGCGGCGGGCGGAGCTGTGGTCGCGGTAGCCGCCGGTCTCGAAGCGCGAGACGTCGATGAGCGCATTGACTTTCCCGAACTGTCCGCCGAACTGCGCGCCCAGCTTCCAGGTGTCGTAGCCGCCAGCGACCGCGCTGCCGGACAGTGTGGGCTCGGGCGGACCGTCGGCGGTGAAGATCTGGATGACGCCGCCGGCCGCGTTGCCGTAGAGACTGGAGAAGGGACCGCGCAGCACCTCGATGCGTTGCGCCGAGGACAGGTTGAACGACGCCGCCTGTCCCTGCCCGTCGGGCATGGTGGCGGGGATGCCGTCGGCGATCAGGCGCAGCCCGCGCACGCCGAAAGTCGATCGGGCGCCGAAGCCGCGCGAGGAGATCTGCAGGTCCTGCGCGTAGTTCTGACGGTTCTGCACCACCACGCCCGGCACGCGGTTGAGCGCCTCGGAGAGGTTGACCTGAGGGTTGTCCTCCCGGATTGCGCGGCGCCCGACGGCGTCGATCGACACCGGCAAATCGAAACTGTCGTGCTCGACGCGCGTCGCGCTCACTGTGACTTCCGGCATGAGCGTCGCCGGCGCCTGTTGGGCCGCGGCATGGGCAGCCGCGAGAATCGTCGCCGCGGCGATGCTGCGGGCGTGCTGCATGGTGCGCCGGATCATTTCAGGCGGGCAAGACAAACCGCAAATTTCTCGATATTGCGTGTCGATATACGTCCCGCCTCGTCTCCGGAGCCGTCGCGGTTCCGATTCTTGTTGTGCGTGCGCAGTCTAGCAAGGCGGCTGTGCCGTGCAAAGGTTCAGCGCAGGCCGCTAGAACCATGACCTGCGGCCGGGCGGAACACGCCCCCGCTCGGTCATACTGGCCCTGGACGACTCCGCTGCGATCCGATGTCGACCGCCAACCGCGACCGTGCGGTGATATTCATCGATGTGAGCGACAGCACGGCGCTCTACGAGTTCCTCGGCGATGAGCAGGCGCACGCGCACGCGCGCAGTTGCCTTGTGGCCTTGAGCCGGGTCGCGCAGGAGTTCGGGGGAGTGGGTGGCCAAGACCACCGGCGATCTATTCGGCGTGCCGGTGAACGTCGCCGCCCGCGTCGCCGGGCTCGCCCGGGCGGGGCGGATCATCACCACCGAAGACACCATCAGTCAGCTCTCGCCGATCCTGCGACATCGTGGTCGCGGATCGCCGCGCCTCGCGCCACCATACGCGCATCGAACGGCGCCGCGGCCGCTTCGTGCTTGTCGATCACAGCTCGAACGGCACGTCCGTGCGCATTTCCGGCGAGTTGGAAGTCGTGCTACGGCGCGACGAACTCATGCTGCGCGCCTCCGGCCAGATCGCGCTGGGCCAAAGTACCGGCGATCCCGATCCCGTGCTCGTCGAGTTCGAGTGCTAGCCCGCTCACCAATTCCCCTCTCCCCCCGGGAGAGGGGCCAGGGGTGAGGGAAGATTTCCGCGCCCTGCCAATTTCACCGCGGCTTCACGAACGCAGGAAACGTCGTAGAATCCCTTCCCAACGCGGGTGTAGTTCAATGGTAGAACATCAGCTTCCCAAGCTGAATACGTGGGTTCGATTCCCATCACCCGCTCCAACTCATCGGGTCCGCGCAACTCGGATTGGAAAAGGTCTGCGTCACATATCCACCCTCACAGCGGCGCGTCAAGGTGAACCCCGCCCCGCTGCGCGTTGTCGAAATGGACGGCACCTCTTGGCTGAGGCTGTTGCCCGCTGGGGTGTGGAGTAGAATAAACGAGCGATGACCGGAAACCGACGCGGATGTGAACACGTCCGAGGTCTTGGTCGCCCGCACTGTCGCTGCGGGCATGCCACCGTCTGAGGCCGACACATGAAGATTCTCAAATACGCATTGATCGCGTTGGGCGGCCTCGTCGTCGTGATCGGCGGCGTGTTCGCCTATGTCGCCGCCACGTTCGATCCCAACGCCTACAAGCCGCAGATCATCCAGATCGTAAAGGAGAAGAAGCAGCGCACGCTGAAGCTTGACGGCGATATCAAGCTCGCGTTCTGGCCCGGCATCGGCGCCGACCTCGGCAAGCTCGCGCTCTCGGAATTCAGGAGCGAGAAGGAGTTCCTCGCCGTCGAGAGCGCGCGTGTGTCGCTCAAGTTGATGCCGCTGCTCGCGAAGCAGGCGGTGGTGGACGAAGTCACGATCAAGGGCGTGCGCGCGAACCTGGTGCGGTTCAAGGACGGGCGGATGAACTTCGACGACCTGCTTGGAAAGGAGGGGCAGAAGGAGAAAGGCAAGCAGGAGCCGGAAGCGGATCAGGTCAAGTTCGACATCGACCACGTCGTGATCGAAAACGCGGCGCTCAACTTCCGCGACGACATGAAAGGCGCGCAATATTCACTATCGGGCTTCAATCTCAAGACCGGGCGCATCGCGCCGGGCGTGCCGAGCAAGATCGAGTTGTCTCTGACCGTCCAGGCCAATCAGCCGAAGGTGAACCTCAACGCCGCGCTCAAGACGCGCCTCACGTTCGATCTCGACCAGCAGGTGTATTCACTGGAGGACCTCGGTCTCGAAGCCAAGGGCCACGCGGCGGATATCGCCAATCTGGTGGCAAAGGCAAGCGGCAGCGTGGTCGCGCGCCTGAAGGCGGGCGAGTTTTCCGCCAGCAAGCTCTCTCTTTCGATGACCGGCGTGAGCGGCAAGGACAATCTCGACATCAAGATCGAGGCGCCCAGGCTCGATCTGACTGCCGACAAGGCGAGCGGCGACAAGGTCGCGGTGGTCGCAAAGGTCACCGGGCCGCAAAGTGCGCTTGCGGCGAGCCTCAATCTGCCGAGCATCGAGGGCACGTCGTCGGCATTCAAGTCCCCGGGCATGACGCTTGATCTGGACGTGAAGCAGGGCGAGCGGGCGATGAAGGCGAAACTCGCCTCGCCGATCACAGGCAACCTGCAGGCGCGGCAGGTGAGCCTGCCGCAGTTGAGGGCGAGCATCACTGCGAGCGGACCGAACCTTCCCGGCAAGGCGCTGAGCGGGGAACTCTCGGGCAGCGCCAATATCGATGCCGGCAAGGGCAACGCGCAGGCCAACCTTGCGGGCAAGGTCGCCGACAGCACCATCAAGGCCCGTCTCAACGTGGCGAATCTCGCGCATCCCTCGATCGGCTTCGACCTCGACATCGACCAGCTCGACCTCGACCGCTACGCGCCGCCCAAGCCTGCTGGCGGCGGCGCAGGCGCAGCCGGTGCGCAAAAGGCCGAGGCGCCTTTCGACCTGTCGGGATTGAGGGACCTGCGCGCGAACGGCACGGTGCGCATCGGTTCGCTCAAGGCGCAGAACCTCAAGGCGGCCAACGTCCGCCTCGATATCAAGGCGAACAACGGGCGCGTGGATGTGAACCCGCTGGTGGCCAGCCTGTATCAGGGGTCGCTGTCGGGCGCGGTATCGATCAACGCAGCGCCGGCCACGCCCACCTTCTCGGTGCGGCAGAACCTGAGCGGCGTAAGCGTCGGGCCCCTGCTGCGGGATCTTGCCAACAACGACACGCTCGAAGGACGCGGCAACGTCAACGTGAACGTTACGTCTCAGGGCAACACTGTCACAGCACTCAAGCGGGCGTTGAATGGCAGCGCGGCGGTGAAGCTCCACGACGGCGCGGTGAAGGGCATCGACATCGCCGGCTCGATTCGCAGTGCGAAGGCCAAGCTCGGCACGCTGAGGGGCGAGCAGACCCAGGCCGCGGACAAATCGCAGAAGACCGACTTTTCCGAGCTCACGGCGACGTTCAATATCCGCAACGGGGTCGCACGCAACAACGACCTGGCATTGAAGTCGCCGCTCCTGCGGGTAGGCGGCGAGGGCGCGGTCGACCTTGGACAGGACACCATCAATTACCTGGTGAAGACATCGATCGTAGGCACCAGCAAGGGCCAGGGCGGACGCGAGCTCGGCGATCTCAAGGGAATCACCGTTCCGGTGCGTGTGACCGGGCCGCTTGCCGCGCCTTCCTACAAGCTGGATTTCGCTGCGATGGCGACCGAGGCGGTGACGCAGCAGGTCCAGAAGACCCTGACTGAACGTCTCCTGGGCGGCGGCGCGAAGAAGGACGCGCCGGCCGGTACCGCGCCCAAAGACGCGGGCAAGAGCGGTGGCAGCCTGCGCGACAGCATCAAGGGTATCTTCGGC
>MEQT01000154.1:0-7397 GCA_001770325.1 Betaproteobacteria bacterium RIFCSPLOWO2_02_64_14 | reverse complement strand
CCCTCCCCCGTCGAGGGGGAGGGAACCGCTATTTCTTGACACAGTAAGACTAATGCAGCGACTCGTCCGCGCCGGTCGCCTGTCTCAGGTATTTCATGGCCGCGGCGCGGACGTCCGCTGTTTCTCCGGCGTCCTCGTGGCGCTCGTCTGCGAGCCGGGCCCACGCCGCTGCCAGCATCCGCGCCATGCGGCTGTTCAAATGCGTGCTGAACTCGTTGTGCCTGGGGAACGGATTCTCGCCGCGCGACCAGCGCGCCTCGGCCGTTGCATCCGTCAGCGCCACGGCCAGCATCGCGGTCAGCTCTCCCGAGACCGGTCCGCCGCCCAGAAACCCGAACTCCAGTTCCAGCGACATCGAGGCGAGCCCCGCGCCGTGAATGGCTTCGAGCAGCGGCTCGAACCGGTGCTCGCCGGGAGACTCCACAGCCCGTTGGCACGTCTGCGCCGAGAGGCTCAACTGGCCGCGGCACAGCATGGGCCGCGCTTCGTGAGCGCGGCAGGCGCCCGTCGCCGGGTCGAGAAGCGCGCATGCGATGCGGGCCAGTGCCCGCTGCGGCTGCGGCATGCTCTTGAGTCGAGCGGCACTGTCCCGCGCGTGGGCGCTGAGCGCCTGCAGCTCATCCGCCGGAAGATGAACGCGCAGCCAACGGGCAAGGTAGAACACCTCGGCCGCCGAGGCGCGCACGTTCTGGTGGCAGCACCAGGCGCAGCCCTTGCGGCACGCCGTGACATGTTTCGCACTTGCCCCCCGTTCGGCGGCGTCGGCGATGGCGGCGGCGCGCTCGAAAGCCTCGCCAATCAACCTTCCGGGAGTCGTGCCTGCGGCCGCTGCCTCGCGATCGCGGCAATAGAACACCGCAGAATCGGCGAGCACCGAGACTTCGGCATCGAAGTCGACGGCGCCCGGCGGGAGTTCGCGCTTGCGATCGCTCACGCTGCTCGGGGGCGCCGGACGCCTCACCGCGTGCCGGGTCCGAAACCTTTCTCGTAGTGCGGCCCGCTCATCGTGCCATCGACCGCCTTGCCGATTATGCCCTGCGACAAATCCTTCAGCGCAAGGAAGATCACGTCCTCGTCGCCAGGCGAGGCCACCAGGGTGTGCGGCGCATTGGCGGGTATGTAGATCAAAGTGCCGGCGGGCGCCACCACGCGCTTGCCGTTGACCGAGCCCACGAGCGTGCCCCGTACCACGAAGTTGAACTGCTCGTTCCTGTGCGTGTGCATGCGCGAGCCGGTGCCGCGCGGCTTGTGGATGTAGCCCACCAGCATGCGCTCGCCCTCGACCACCCCGCCGTGCGAGGTCGAGTAGCCGGTGCCCGCGTCCACTTTCTTCAGCGCCGCGATGCGAAAGTGATACTTGCCGTCGCCGGCTCGGATCGCGCCATCCGTCTTCGTCTTGCGGCGCGACGAAGACGGATCAGCCGCGCGCACACGCGCGGCGGATGAAGGAGAATTTCGTGCCGCAGTCCTGCGCAATGCCATATTGATCACCTTGTCCCGTCAAATTTGAACATCGCCCTCTGCCTTCGTTGATCCGAAATTCGCGAAGCGAATTACAGATTACAGATAATCGACGATTTTCCAGTCGCCCGGCTTGACGTTGACCACGTTTTTGTCGTGGCCCGGCCGGCGATCGGCGTAAACCTTGCCTTCCTTCATCACGATCTTGATGTTCTTCTTCTGCTGCAGCACCTTGATGTCCTTCACGGGGTCGCCGTCGACCGCGATGATGTCCGCGAGCCTGCCGGCTTCGATGGTGCCGAGCTTCCCGCCCATCTTGAGCGCCTCGCCTGCGTTGCGGGTCGCGGTCAGGATCGCATCCATCGGCTTCATGCCGAGCTTCACGTAGATTTCGAGTTCGGCGGCGTTGGTGCCCATGTGCGGCTCGAAGCCCATGTCGGTGCCCATGGCGATCTTCGCCCCCGCCTTGTACATCTTCTGGAAGGTTTCGAAGCAGTGCGGCTGCAGCCATTTCATCTTTTTCAGCACGAAGTCGGCCGTCCCCAGCGCGCGCCGCAGCTCGATCGCGTGGTCCGTGCGGTGCGCCAGCGTGGGAGTCACCGGGATGCCGGCCTCGATGATCATGTCGATGGTTTCGTCGTCATGGAACACCATGTGCTCGATGGTGTCGGCCCCGGCCGCGATCGCCATGCGCTGCGCCGATGTCGTGAAGCAGTGCACCGCAGCGTGCTTGTGGAAGGCATGCGCTTCGTCGACGATCGCGTCGAGCTCTTCCTGCGTCATGTTGCGGATATCGGGTTCTTCCTTGTCGGTGCCGCCGCCGCCCGAGGCGCAGGTCTTGATGATGTCGCAGCCCGCCAGCAGGTTGGTGCGCGCGAGCTTGCGCAGCTCCCACGGGCCGTCGGCGGTGTTGAAGCCGAAGCGGTACATCGCGCGCGGCTGGATGAGATCGAGGTGCGACCCGGTGATGGTGGTGAAGCCGCCGATCAGCATGCGCGGGCCTTCGACGATCCCCGCCTCGATCGCGTCGCGCACCGCGCACAGCTCGTTCACGAGCAACCCGCGCGTGCCGTTCATGCCGAGGTCGCGCAGCGTGGTGAAGCCCATGTCGAAGCAGTTCTGGGCGTGAAACAGCGCATACATCTGCTGCAGGTGGGGCATGATCTCGAACTGCGCGACGCGATGATTGTGAAACGTCATGCAGTTGAACATCGCCGTGTGGATATGCAGGTCCATCATGCCGGGCATGACGGTGTAACGCGAGCAGTCGATGGTCTCGGTGCCGGGGGGGATCCTGACTTTGTCCTTCGCGCCAACCTGCTTGATGCGCTTGCCTTCCAGCAGCACGACAACGTTCGTGACGGGCTTGCCGCCGCGCCCGTCGATCAGGGTGCCGCACTTCACCGCCTTGAGCGGCCCCTTGGCGGCGAGCGACTCCAGAAACTCTTCCGACTTCATCTGGCGTGTTCCTCCATGGACAGGATTCAGGAAAGACCCGAAGGCGAGCCGCCCGTCTCCCCGCCCGTCAATCGATCTTCGGGATGAAACGCGCCCGCCAGTTCAACAAATCGCGCGTAGGCCTCGGGATCGAGCGCACTCCCAGCCGGCCGGCGCGCCGGGTTGAGGCCGAACAGGGCAAGCGTCTTTTCGATTTCTTCGCGGCGCAGGTCGCGGGTGATGAACACGATGCGGGTGCCGTGATCATCCGAGGGCCAGCGCTCGAGCATGAGCGGTTCGTGCAGGACGCTCTGCACCGCATGCACCACCACCGGCTCTCCTTCGACGTTGATGAGCCCCTTCACGCGCAGCAGGTTGGCGCCGCGCAATCCCGCCAGCATGTCAAGCCAGGCGGCGAGGCCGGTCATGGTAATCGGCGCATCGTGACGCAGCGAAAACGCGCGGATGTGGTCGTCGTGACGGTTGACGTCGTGCGCGTGATCGTGGTCGTGCTGTCCGGCGCCCGCGTACGCTTCCTCGCTCAACCAGCGCTCGACGTCCGGCCCGTGCGCTGCAGAATTCCAGATGGTGTTGCCGAACAACGTCCCGGCGTCGATCTCGCCCCGCACGGCGCGCCGGAGCTGCGCGCCGGGATTGAGCCTGGCGAGCCGCGCATCCAGCGCCGCCACGTTTGCGGCGTCGGCGATATCGGTCTTGGTCACCAGCAGCACATCGGATACCGCCGCCTGCTTGACCGATTCCGCATGCGCATCGAGCTGGGCATATCCGTTCACGCCGTCGACGAGAGTCAATACCGTGTCCGGACGGAACAGCGGGGCAATGTCCTCGTCGGTGGCGAGGGTGCGCAGAATAGGCACCGGATCGGCCAACCCGGTCGTTTCCACCAGCACGCGGTCAAACGCCGGAATCTCGCCGCGCTCTCGCCTCACCCACAAGTCCGCAAGCGTTTGCACCAGATCGCCGCGCACCGTGCAGCACAGGCAGCCGCTGCGCAGCAGGATCATGTTTTCGGCGGGCGCGGTCACGAGCAGATGATCGAGCCCGATCTCGCCGAACTCGTTGATGATGACCGCCGAACCCGCCATGCGCGGATCCTGCAGCAGCCGGTTGAGCAGCGTCGTCTTTCCGCTCCCCAGGAAACCCGTGATGATGGAAACCGGCGTGCGGTCAGCGGGCGCCGGCGGCGTCATGGGTTGATATCAAGATTTGTCTTCCCTGCGCCTCTGTGGCGCAAGACGCTTCAGGCGGCGAGCGGCTGTTTTTCCAGGTCCGCCGAGTAACGGCCGAGGGTCGCCAGGCCGTTCATGCGGGCGCGGTGCAGCAGGGCAGCCTGCGCGGCAGCCACGTTGGCCGCCGCGCCGCGCCACGCGTTGAGCGAGGCGTGCTGCAATGCGCGGCCATAGGAGAACGACAACGGCCACGGCACTCTGCCGGCAGACATCCGGTTCATCGCGTTGAGGTGCGCGGTGGCCGCTTCATCGCTCTGGCCGCCCGACAGGAACGCAATGCCCGCGACCGCGGCAGGCACGGTGCGCTTGAGCGTTCTTACGGTGCGCTCCGCGACCTCCTCCACGCCCGCCTGCCGCGGGCAGTCCTTGCCGGAAATGACCATCGAGGGCTTCAGCACGGAGTCCTCCAGGCTGACCCGGTTCATGTAGAGCGCCTCGTACACCGCGTTCAGCGCCCATTCCGTCACCTGCTCGCAACGCTCGATCGTGTGGCCGCCGTCCATCAGCACTTCCGGCTCCACGATGGGCACCAGGCCGGCTTGCTGGCAGATCGCCGCGTAGCGGGCCAGAGCATGGGCGTTCGCCGCGATGCAGGTCGAACTCGGAATGTCGGCACCGATGGTGATGACTGCGCGCCACTTGGCGAATTTCGCCCCCAGTTTCACGTATTCCGCACAGCGCTTCGCCAGGTTGTCGAGCCCTTCGGTCACCTTCTCCTCCGGGCACTGCGCGAGGTCTTTCGCGCCGGTGTCCACCTTGATCCCCGGCAGGATGCCGTTCTTCGCCAGGAGATCGACGAACGGCGTGCCGTCCGCGGCCTTCTGCCGTATCGTTTCGTCGTAGAGTATGACGCCGCTCACGAACTGACCCAGCCCGCGCGCGCTGAAGAGCATGTCGCGGTACGCGCGGCGGTTTGCTTCCGTGCACTCGACCTTGATGCTGGCGAGGCGTTTTTCGATGGTGCCGGTGCTTTCGTCTGCGGCGAGTATGCCTTTGCCGGGCGCGACCATCGCTTGCGCGACGGCGGCGAGATCACGTGTTGACATGGGGCCTCCTGCGTGAAAAATGGTAAGCGGTAAGCAGTAAGCAGTGACCGGTGAGCAGCGTGCCGTCCTTCGCCGTTACCGCTCATTGCTTACTGATATTTTACTACGACAGCGTCACCTTCGGTCGCCTGCCTTTGCCGCTTACTGCTCACCGCTCACCGCATACCGCCTAGGCGTGGCGGTGTTCGCCCACCTTGACGATCTTCATGGTGTTGGTGCCACCGGCCTTGCCGAATGGCTCGCCGATGGTGAGCACGATGTAATCGCCGCTGCGCACGGCGCCGCGCTTGAGCAGTTCGTCTTCGGCCATCGTCAAAGCCCGTTCGGGATTGCGCGCACCTCTGAATTTTATCGGGTAAACGCCGCGAAACAGCGTCACCCGCCGGCGGGTCTCGATGACCGAGCTCATCGCGTAGAGCGGTACATTGGAGTACATGCGCGACATCAGCAGCACGGTCTTGCCGCTCTGCGTCATCGCCGCGACCGCCTTGATGTTGAGGCTGTTTGCGGTAAACACGGTCGCGCGCGCGATCGCTTCCTCGACACTCGCCGGTGGCTGCGCGTGCCGGCGCTCACCCGCGAGGGTGTCCTCCTTCTCGGCCTCGACGCACACCCGCGCCATCGCCGCCACGGTTTCCACCGGATACTGGCCGGTCGCGGTCTCCGCCGACAGCATCACCGCGTCGGTGCCGTCAAGCACCGCGTTGGCGACGTCCGACACCTCGGCCCGGGTCGGAATCGGGTTGCTGATCATCGACTCCATCATCTGCGTCGCGGTGATCGTGAACTTGTTGCGCTCGCGCGCCATGCGGATCATGCGCTTCTGCAGCGCCGGCACTACCGCATCGCCCACCTCGACCGCAAGGTCGCCCCGCGCCACCATCACTCCGTCCGACGCGTCCAGAATTTCTTCGAGCGCGGGTATCGCCTCGGCGCGCTCGATCTTCGCCACGATCAGGCTGCGCCCTCCCGCCTTTTGCATGAGGTCGCGCGCCCACTTGATATCCGCACCCGACCGCGGGAACGAGACGCCGAGAAAATCCGCCTTGATCGCCGCCGCGGTGCGGATGTCAGCCATGTCCTTCTCGGTCAACGCCGGAGCGGTGAGCCCGCCCCCCTTGCGGTTGATGCCCTTGTTGTTCGAGAGCACGCCGCCTTGTTCGACGATGCAACCGATGCGCGGCCCCCGCACCGACGCCACCCCAAGCACGATGCGCCCGTCGTCGAGCAGCAGCGTGTCGCCGGGACGCACGTCGTTCGGAAGGTTCTTGTAGTCGAGCCCGACGTGAAGCGCATCCCCCAGCTTGCATTCGGCATCCAGGATGAATTTTGCGCCGGGGGCAAGGGTGATCTTTCCTTCCCGAAAGCGCCCGATCCGGATCTTCGGGCCCTGCAGATCGACCAGCACGCCGACTGCGCGGTCGGCCTTGCGCGCGAGCGAACGCACGAGCTCGGCGAGCCGGCGATGCTCGGCTGCGGCGCCGTGCGAGAAATTGAGCCGCACGACATCGAGCCCCGCATCGATCATGCGGGCGAGTACCTTGCCCTCGCTGGAGGCGGGGCCGAGGGTGGCGACGATCTTGGTGCGGCGAGGCACGGTGAAATCAGGATCGAATGATCAGGGTCGAGGGTCGCGGGAAAGTGTAACGAGTGCCCGCGTCAAACTCAATCGTCGATCCTGCATCCTCAGTCCCGCTTTTCCGCGCGACGCTCGAGAATCTCGATCGCCGGGAGTTTCCTGCCTTCGAGAAATTCCAGGAATGCGCCGCCCCCCGTCGAGATGTAGGAAAGCTTCCCGGCCACCCCGAATTTTTTCGCCGCGGCGATCGTGTCGCCGCCGCCGGCGATCGAGTAAGCGCCGGAGTTCGCGATGGCCTCGGCGATGGCACGGGTGCCGGCGGCGAACTGATCGTATTCAAAAACTCCGACCGGCCCGTTCCAAACGATGGTGCCGGCGGCACCGAGCACCTGGGCGAGCTTCGCCGCGCTCTTTGGCCCGATGTCGAGGATCATGTCATCCGCTCTCACTGCGCCGACCGGGACGCGGTTCGCGCGCGCCTGCGCCGAGAGATCGCTGGCAACCACCACGTCCTCGGGCAGCGGCACGGCCGCGCCGCGCGCGCTCATCAATTCCATCACGGCTCGCGCTTCGCCCGCGAGTTCCGGCTCGGCAAGCGACTTGCCTATCTGCGCGCCCGTAGCC
>MEQT01000153.1 GCA_001770325.1 Betaproteobacteria bacterium RIFCSPLOWO2_02_64_14 | reverse complement strand
CGAGCCCTCCGTCGAGGGCGACGAAGCGCGCCGCGACCGCATCGCCGCCGCCAATCTGGCTTTGCCGCAGGCGCCGGCCTTCGGCTACGACCCGCGCAGAAAGGGCGGCGCGTTCCAGATCCAGCGCGTGGGTCTCGACGACGCCGAGTTCATATTCTATGGCTGGGACAAGGAGGCCCGCCGCAACATGGCGCGGCTTATCGAGGTCAGGAAAGGGAACAACAGCGACATCCGCATCGCGGTGGTGCGCAGGATGATTGCAATCATTCGCGACTACGAGCAGGGGGATTTCCTCTGGGAATCGTCGCGCCTGGGCGGCAGCCTGACGCTGTCCGCGCGCGCGCGGGACAACGCGGGCCTCGAGGCCTTCATGATGCAAGAGTTCTTCAATGACCCGCGTCCGGCGCGGTGAGCGCGAGTCAGATCTCGTTTCCTGCGGCGTGCCCGTCGGAGGTGGCGGCCAGCAACCCGCCTGGCGCGCGGCAATCTCCGACAAGGCGCGTCTCGATACCCGCTGCGCGCAGCGGTCCGGCCAGCGTGTCTTCGGGTACGCGCGGCGTCGAGTAGGCAAAGAAAGCCACATCTGGAATCACACCCGTGTCGCCGTTGTAGACGTTGGCATACTCCAGCCGCCCCTCATGGAAGACCCCGGCCCAGCGCGGCTCGGCGAGAACAATGGTTTCGATGTGCTTCTCGTGACAACGCCGCACGATGCCCTGGCGCGTCACCAGCGCAGTTTTCTGCGCGATGGACTCGCGCGGCGTGATCACCACCACGCGGTCGAACAGCGCGTGCAACTGATACTCGTAAATGCCGCGCAGAGGTTCGCCGCCGGGCAGCAGCGACTGCAACCGGACCCCGCTCCCCACCCGCTGACCGATGCCAAACACCGTCACATCATGGCCGCGCGCCGCGGCGATCCATGCCGCCTCCATGCCAGCGACGCCGGTGCCGACGACGACCACGCGCCGGCGCACGGTCGATGGTTGCGGCCACCAGTCGACCTCGTCGGTCTTTGCCACGCGCGGATTGTTGACGCATGCACGATTCCGGTGCCATTTCACCACTTGCCGGCACGGACAGGCAATCGCCGGCGCGGATGATGCGTATTGTCGTGGCACGGGCGCCGGCTGCGGGGCTCGAGCACAGCCAGTCACGCCGGTTTCAGTGCAGCCCGATTGCGGCAGTCGACCGCTGATGTCAGATCGCCTGCAGCACCCGCGGAAAGAAAAGATGCAGCAGCAGGCCGCGGAAGCCGAGGAAAGTCGCGACCGCCGCCCACAGCCCGACGTTCCCCATGAGCGGCATCAACGTGTAGAGCACCGCCAGGAAGGCGAGGAACGCCACGATCACCGTGTTGCGCATGATCGTCGTGCGCGTCGCCGCCAGGTAGACGCCGTCGTAGGTGTAGGCCCACACCGATACCAGCGGCATGAGCACCGCCCACGGCAGGAAGTCCGCCGCCGATGCGCGCACTTCGGCGATGCCGGTCAGCAGCGCGATGATGCCGCGGCCCGCAAGGGCGTAGACGAGCAGCGCGAGCAGCGCGACGATCGCAGCCCACAGGAACACGACCCGCATCCCGCGCCGGAAGGCTTCGCGGTCGCGGCGGCCCACCGCCTCGCCGAGGATCGCCTCGGCGGCGTGCGCGAAGCCGTCGAGGCCGAAGGACGTGAAAACGAGGAAGTTGTGCAGCACCTGGTTGGCGGCGAGCGTGACATCGCCGAGCTCGGCGCTCTTCGCCATGAAGAACCCGAGCACGGAGACGACGCACAAGGTGCGGAGCACGATGTCGCCGTTGATGGAGAGCATGCGCGCGAGCCGCGCCCGGTCGAGCAGGCGGCCGCGCACGCCACCGGCCGGCAGCATGCGGAAGGAGCGCCACACGCAAACGAGACCGAGCAGCAGGCCCGTGTACTGCGCGATGACGGATGCAACGGCGACGCCGGCCACACCCCAGCCGAAGCCGAACACGAACAGAAAGTCGAGCCCGATGTTGAAGGCGTTGGTGACGACCTGCACGAGAAGCGGGGTGCGCGCATCGCGCAGCCCGTAGTACCAGCCGACGATGGCGTAAATACCGAGCACCGCCGGCATGCTCCACACGCGTATCAGGAAGTACTCGCGGGCGTGGCGCTCCACCTGCGGACTTGCGTCGATCACCCAGAAGGCGAAGCCGATGACCGGAAGCTGCAGCGCCACCAGCGTGCCGCCGATCGCCCCTGCGAGGAGCAGCGCGCGGCCGATGATGGCCCGCGCTTCCGCGTAGTCCCCCGCGCCGCGCGCCTGCGCCGTCGGACCGGTCGTGCCCATGCGCAGGCAGTTGAAAAGGTGGTAGATATAAGTGAAGAGCATGGCGCCGATGGCGACGGCGCCGATGTAGTAGGCCTCCGGCAGGTGGCCGACCACCGCGGTATCGACTGCGCCGAGCAGCGGTACCGAGATGTTCGTGAGGATGATCGGGCCGGCCATCGCCAACACCTGGCGATGGGTGCTGCGCGGCGTTTCCGCCGCCGGCATCAACGCGCCGAATGGCTCACGAGTTCGTAGATCAGCCAATCGTCCTGGATGTAGGCCGGGCTGCTGCCGCCGTCCCGGCCGCCGCCGCCCCGGACGTGCCGCTGCCTGCCACCGTCGTCCCGGCCGCGACCTCTCGCCAGCACAAACCCGGGACGGCTTCCGCTGTAAATGTAGCTCAGGTACTTGGAGGTCGCTTCGCGCCGGACGACCTGATTCACTGCGGGAGCGAACCATTCGTTTTCCTCGATCGCGCTCTGGCCGCGTACGCCCTGCTGCCAGTAATCGAGGTAAACAACACGCCGCACCCTGAGCGCGTCAAACTCGCCCGCAGGCACCTTGATCCTGTCCCAGCCGAGAACCGCACCTTCGATCATCACCGGGAAACGCCGCCCATCGGCCGGATCGGTCGCTGTCACGCGCGACTTCCACGTCTTGCCCGGGGCCAGCGGAAAGGCAAATGCCCGGTATGCCGGACTGTAGGTGAACAACTGCATGTTGGTGGCAGGGCGGCTCAACCAGTTGCCATCGCGCGTGTAGATCTCCGTCGACTCCCGCCCGTCGTCCCGCACTTCCACCTTGACGGTGTCGCCCTGCACCGCGCTCACGCGATACTCGACGGTGCCGCGCGGCAGGTTCGTGAAGCCATCGCGCACCGCATAACGCCAATGGCTTCCGACCTGAAGCCCCGCGGCCATCACCTGCGCGGGCATCCCAGCCGGCGGGGTTTGAGACAGTTGCGTGGCGCAACCCGTGATGAGGAACAGCGCCGCGAAAACCACTACCGGTTGTTTCATGACGGCTTCCTTATGCGAAAGTTGAACCCGGCCCATCGCCGGACGCCGGGGCCAATCTGTCTTTGGCCCCTTCAGCGTTTACGCTTGCGCTCAAGGATCAGATTCGCCTCGCGTAATGCCTTCGCATAGAGTTCAGGGTAATTTACGCGCAGGACGTGCCAATCCACCGCCTTGATGCGGTCGAACTCACGGCTCGCCACGATGTCGCTTCTCTCGAAGGTGAGCGAGCTGAGCTGGTCCTTGACGATTTCCTCGACGCGCAGGTCCGTTTGGCGCGCGAGTCGCCCGAGCGACGGCACCTTGACGCGGGCAAACGCCCGCAGGTGGTGCGGCACATCCACGTCCGCGAGCGCCACGGCCTCCCGCACGCTGCGGGCGCTGGCGATTGCTTGCGCGGTCTTCTGGCAAAGGTCTTCCAGCTTGGCAATTTCCTCGGCGAGCGCCGAAGCGTCAGGCTCGTGTGCCATGGCGCACCCTCCGGTCAAACTGCTTTCCAGTCCTCCCTCTTGCCCCATTCAGCGCATTTCACGGTGCACGAACTCGATAATCCTGTCGATTGCCGCGAGCGAAGCGGGCGCGCGCGGATCCTTCTTGACGAACGCTTCTCCCACGCCCTCGAACAGCTCAAGGTCCAGTCGCCCGCCCGCCTTGCGGTAGGCCGCGACGAAGCGGTCGAGGTTGGGACGTGGATGCGCGGCATCGGCGGTGCCCTGCAGGTACAGCACCGGCGGCATCTGAACCTTTTCGCCGCGTTCCAGCGCCATCGTGGGATTGCCCTCGGTCATCGCTTCTTCGGTCTGCCAGTATTGGTCGTGGCACGGAATGACCCGGTCCGCAATCTCGGGATACGGCTTGCCACCCGCCTGGAGCTTCTTCGCATAGTGGTAGCGCCCCAGGGGGTCGATGACCGGCCAGCACAGGACGACGCAGCGCACCGTGGCGTCGACTGGCGTCTTCGCCGCAAGCGGCAGCGCCGAGTAGCGCGGATCGCCCGGTCGCATTGCGAGCAGCATCGCCTGGTGCCCGCCGCTCGAAATTCCCATCAGGCCCACATTGTCCGGGCGGGAGTGCAGCTCCCCGGCCCGCGCCTTGAGCCAGCGGATGGCGTAGTGAATGTCGGCCAGCGACCCGGGGTAAGGGGCATCGGGCGGCATGCGGAAGTCCAGTGCCGCCACCACCACGCCGCTTCTTGCCAGCGCTTCATTGGTGGCGGTATCGTCCATGCGCTCGCCCCGGCACCAGGCGCCCCCGTGCAGGTCAATGATCATCGGGAACGGTCCCGCGCCGTGCGGCTTGAACAGGCGCGCGAGCAGCGGCTTGTTGCCGTACCGGAGGTATTCGACATCCTCGATGTCGATTTCGTGGCGGGTGAGTACGTCTGTCGTCATGGTGTGCTCCTGGTGCGAGATTCATTCGTTGCGAAAAGCGGCATCGCTGAAAAGCCACTGCGGAGGGCTCGGCGCTGGTGACCGCCGGAGCCTTCACTCTACCAGACTTCACATGCGGCGTCGCCGGGCTATCGGTTGCTCAAAAGCCGCACCACTTCCGCGGCGACGCGGCGCGCTTTCCCGGCGCTTACCTCGTCCGACTCGAAAGCCGGGGCATCCTGTTGATACACGAGGATCACGGGATCCCGGGCGCCTAGCGTCTGACACTGTACCTTCGCGAGAGTCGCAAAAGGTTCATGCACCAGCACCACGGCTGGAATGCCCACTTTCCAGGCTTCGAACGCGTCGCGCACGGCGGCGCCGGTGCAGGAGCCTCAGGCACCCACACCGACGACAATGTAGTCGACCGCAGAAGCCATCTCATCGAACTTCGTCTTGTCCAGCGGGCTCCAGGTGTTGGCCTTGTACGCGCGCTGCACCGTCGAGGGCCGGCATAGATCCTCGAGCGCGCGCTCAAGGCGTGGCCAGAAATGCCTGGTCGCCTGGTACTGGTTCCATATAAACCCGACGCGCCGGCCGACCGGAGTGTCCAGGAAGCGGCGGTTCGCCTCGGCCTGCACGCGCGGATGTCCGACAGGACTGATGAGCTCGATCACGTTACCCTCCAGGGTCATGCAGGAAAGCGAATCGGTTTCGTCACCATCGGCTGGCCGACGGCATTGCGGCTGGAAATCGTCACGCACTGGCCCATCTGCGGCGCCTCGCCTCCGCCCACGACCAAGCAGATTTCGTCGGGCGTAACCGGCGCCACGAAGTGCTGGCGCTCGCTGGGCGCCTTGGTGTACGGGTCGGGAAACGGCACCGGGTCACCCTGTTTTGTGTCGTTCTGCCAGTCGTACGAATATTTCCACGCGCGTTCCGCGATCGCCGCCCTCACCTGCTGCCGGGTGTAACCGGCCTTGTCGAATGCCTGGGCGAGGCTCGGATTGATCACCAGCACGTAGGCGCGCTTGCCGGCGCTCATGGACACGCCCGCGCGGCCGATGCCGCGGGCAAGCAGCGTGATGCATTCATTGAGTCCGACGGTGTTGAGCGGCACCGCGATCTGGGAATGCTCGCCCGCCTTCATCACCGTGACGGCGCTCTCGCCAGGCGCGAACCCGAAATCGACATGCAGCGGCTCCCAGGGCGTGAGTTCCTGCTCCTCCCCGATGCAGTAGCTCCACGCCGCGGGATTACCCATCGTGCCCTTGATGAGTTTTCCGGGATGCGCGCGTCCGATGTTCCACAGCACCAGCCGGATGGCCCGACCGATGGCGGCGTTGGCGCGCCCGCCATTGGGGCCGAAGATCCACTCGCGGGTATGGAAACCGAGCCTGCCTACGGCGGGACCGCTGACCATCGTGAATATCACCCCCGCACCCGTCGATTGCGTCGTCGTGATCATCAGCGCCGGATCGACGAGGCCTTCCACTGCGGCGAGGACCACCGGGACGTGCTCCGGCAGGCAGCCCGCCATCGCGCAGTTCGCGGCGACGTTTTCCACTGTCGCTTCGCCGTCCCCGGGAAAGATCGTACCCAACACTTCGCCGGGATCGCGCTTGAGGTAACCGAGCATGCCCTCGACCACCTGGCGCGTCGGCGGGAATACCGGGAGCCCGTCGGTCCAGCCTTGCGCATAGACGAATTCGGTAAAACGCTCGAGTGACTCGATTTGATGGATTTCGGCTTTCATCACGGTCAATCCGCGCGCAAGCCCTCGGACTCCTTCACCACTTTTTCCCAGCGCGCCAGTTCGGACTTGATGTGCGCCGCGAACCGGGCGGGCGACGAGGCGATCGCCTCCGCGCCCTCGTAGGAAAAGCGCTTGGCAAGTTCGGGCCCGCGAACGGCTCTTACGATATGGTCGTTCAGGGTGTTGATGATGCCGGGCGGTGTTGCGGCGGGCGCCAGCGTGCCGTACCAGGTCGAGAACGTGTAGCCGGGAACGCCCGCCTCCGCGATCGTCGGCAGCGCCGGCAGCACCGAAGAGCGCGTTGCGCTGGAGATGGCGAGCGGACGGATTTTTCCCGCTTTGATGAGAGGCACGCCAGCGACGATGCTGTTGAAGCCCAGATCCACTTCGCCCGAGAGCAGCGCCATCTGTCCGAGTCCGCCACCGCGGTACTGCACGCTGACGATGTGAGTGCGTGTCAGATTCTTGAATAGTTCCATCGAGAGGTGCGAATTGGTGCCCTTGCCCGATGAAGCATAGTTGAGCTTGCCCGGGTGCTTTCTGGCGAGCACGATCAAGTCCTGCACCGATTTGACGGGGACCGAAGGATGCGCGGTCAGCACGAGCGGCACGGCGCCGATCAGCGAGATCGGCGCAAGGTCGCGGACCACGTCGAACGGCAGCTTGGGAAAGAGAAACGGGTTCACGACCAGCGTCATCGAAACCGTCATGATGGTGTAACCATCCGGGGGCGCGCGCACCACCAGTTCGGTGCCGATGTTGCCGGACGCCCCGCCGCGATTGTCCACGAACACCTGCTGGCCCATGGATTCGGTCAGTCTCTGCGCCAGAACCCGCGCCAGGTTGTCGACGCTGCCGCCGGGCACCAGCGGAACGACCATGCGCACCGCTTTCACCGGATAGCCTTGTGCGGCCGCTTCCGGCACCAGGAACAGGCTCAGAAACGCGAAGCTGAATACGCCAATCGCTGCGGCTACCTTGGGCCTTGTCATCATCTGTCTTTCGTCACTCATCACTCGTCACTGGCCGCGTCCCCAAGGAACCAGTTATCACTTTGCCACACTTCAGCGCCGCATTGCCACACGATCTTCACATGCGCGTCACAATCCGACGGTTAAATGCCCTGCAGGACGACACGATGCGGCAAGAAAACGGATTTCGACAGAAGGAGACAGCGCATGTCGCCGCACGAACGACGGATGTGGCTCTGGGCGTGGAATGTGCGCTGCCGCCTGGATTCGAAGCGCGCGGACCTGGGCAGGATGCTCGGCGCCACGAAGCGCTACGACGCACAACGCGGCGCCGGGTTGCCGGCATCATCGTGCTCCTCGGGCTTCTCATCGGCGCGTGGCATATCGGGCAATGACGCCGCACCTGCCTCAGGGCGGAAAGCGACCGTCTAAAGTGTCGCGTTAACCGGCGCGCGATGCTTTTCCGCGCGTCCGTGTTGAGCGCGTTGTCAGACGCGATGATCGCTTCGCGAGCCAGTTGGCAAAGGATCTTTGACTTTCTCCAGACGGCTTGCCGGCGAGTAGTCCTTCAACACTAATGTCTTCGTCGAGGGCTTCCCAGTGAATACCCAAGCCTCGGCCGATCAGCCGCTAGCGCTTGCGCTCGGCCGGGGTTGCGTGAAATAAGCGCGGGTACCATGCGAGGGGAACCGAGATGCTTCGTCCATCGCTCAGATCGACGCATAGCGTGTCGACCGAAACAGTCACGTTTTCAGCAAATGGGACTTCCATCGCATAGAAGAAGAAGCGATACGGCCCGGATCTTAGTACTGTTGGCACCGGGTGGCTTCCAATCGTGATCTCTCGCGCCAACGTCCACGCCCACCGGCGCGCGCCCGCTGCCGTATGCATGGCACGGCTCTCTCGCGCGCGTCCGCGTGGGGCGTGTTGTTAAGCCGCAGTTTATTTCGCCACGACGAGGAACACCGCGTCTCGTACTTGTGAAATCACTTCATCTCGTGATTTTCCTGTCAGAGGTAGCACCTGCGTTCCCGAGGACCGCATCTCCATGATAAGTACGCTGAGATAACCTACCTTCAGCGCATAACCAACGTTCTCGGTGATATCGCCTGTTGCCCCGAGCATTTTCGCCGCGCTCAATTTAGAAACTACTATCCCAATGACGTCTCCGCTCATAGCGACCAGAGGACCCCCACTGTTCCCAGCTTGAACTGGAGCAGACATCTGCAGAAATCGGGGATCATCACCAGCACCTGAAGTAGCCGAGATGTCTCCGGACGTGTACTTGGGTTCAACTCCCATAACGTCAGGGTGTGGAAAACCAATAGTGAACGCCGTTCCTCCGAGAGTTGCCGGTTGCTGAGACATTCGAAGTCCGCGAGGTCGGTGAGAGGCAGTATTGACTCTCAGAATCGCCACATCATTCATTGCGTCTGCGACTGCAATCGTCGCCTGATACGAAACACGGCCGGGACCAAGCAAAGTAATCTGCTGCGCTCCTTCAACGACGTGGTGCGCCGTTACGGCATATCCGTTTTCAGTGAACCAGGCAGTGCCATATCTCGGACCCTGTGCAGCTCCAACCTTGGACCTTTCTTCCGACTGCTTTCTCGCTGAATCTTGTTGTGCGGCTAACGCGCTTTCGATCTGGGGGAGCAACCCTCTAGCGACCCGAACACCAAGGGCACTGTTGTCATCGTATGCGCCAACGGCGATTGCGCGGTCCGCGCTTTCCTTCGCGAGTCTGGGTTGGCCAGTCTTCAGCAGTGCATCGGCCTTTAGCGCGTGGCAAATCGCGTCATCCGGATCAAGGCGAGTACATCGGTTGGCTATTGGAATAGCATCCTGGTACTTTCCTTGGGCAATATGCGCAAGCAAAAGTGCACGATGTGCTCGAACAATTCCCGTCCGTCCTCCGTACTGTTCGCAATAACCGATGTAGTCCCGAGCGGCGCGCTCAACTACGTTCCAGTTCTTTTCATCGGTCGCACGTTGCTGAAAGTACTCTCGATCCGAGCAGTAGCGTCGATCTTGAGCGACGACTTCGCAAATGGGCTGCAGAAGCAAAACCCACAAGATGAGGGAATGGGCGCGTAAGCGACGAAATGCAGGGCTCATACGTTCAATTTGATCATCTGTACACTGTCACCGGAAGTGTACGCGTTCGCACCGCTCCATGATCACGAATTCCGTCGCTGTCAATAATGATTTTTGCCCCCGAGATTAGGGATCGCGAAGCCTGATACATGTCCGTGACTACCGTGGTCACCGCCATTTGATGAGGCCTAAAACGCCCGCGCCGTATGCACTCGGCCACTATAGATACGCGTTGCTTCATGCTCCAGGCCTCAAGACGCCCGGCAACACCATCACTGCGTCGGGGCGAATCGCGAGGAAGTCCTCTCGGATCTCGGAGTCGAGGGTGGCTATCCCATCCGAGAGCGCACCAAGTACGACGTAGTAGACGTCAAGCATTGAATGCTCGGCTCGACGCCAGAACTCGGTGCTCAGAGTTTCAGGGAACCGGCCTTGGTGCTTTTGGAAGATGCGTAGCGCTGCGAGGATTTGACACTGGACCCAGCGAAACCACGCCCAATCCCGGGTGAGTAGATTCGGGGAGGGAGCATCGGATGGGGCTTCCTCGTCGAGAAACGAGGCGTAGATCTTTCTCACAAAATCGTCATCCGTTGCGATCTTCTTACGCGCCTCTGTCACAGCGGCAGGAAAGTCCTTCCATTCAATCCCGTTTAGCTCCGGAAAGAACTGGTGCACGACCTTACACCGCTCAATGAAGTCTTCAGTCTCCGCCTTGACGCGGGTACGCCATGCATTGAGGTTTTCCAGCACTTCGCCTTCACAAGAAAAACTGCCTTCTCGAAGCTTCTTGTGGAATACATACCGATCGGGGATGCGGTGCTGCGTGAGGGGAGTGCAGCTTCGTTGGCGCTCTCTCTCGAACCGAAGCAGGAAACCGACGTTGGGTACCAGACTAACGGGATTCTCCCGATCTGGGAGCTTCGAGAAGCATCGCTTCCGGCTAAGTGGCTCGGTCGTCATGAGTTCAAAGAAGAGTTCATCCGACAGGAGCGCGTTGAAGTGCTCGCACAACGACTGGACCGACGCCGTCGGCGCGCCATCCAAGTAACTCTTATCGAGCACGATTTCCATTGTGGCGTGCCGGGGCTAATGTTCCGCATAACGCGCCCGAGACAGCGGCGCGGAGCGACGCTGGCGAGGGGTCGCTATTGATGCCGGGGTTGGGCGTCGCTATCACGATAGCTCTTTGACGACATCGCCAATCACCGCGAACACCTTTCGAAACCGCTGACGTTGCGGCGCTTGTCTGACCTGTGTTCGGATTCCGCGCTCCGCGGCAGTTCGGTGCCTGCGTGGGAGAGAGCCCGGCTCATACACGACCAGGAGATAGTGCGTTCCGGAGTGGTCGTTCTGTTTATGCTGTACCGTTTCGACGGTGGCCTTGACGCAGCTACGGACCATTCCTGCGGGAGACTGTAGAACCCTTCCGCTGCTTGATAGCGAACGATTGCGGCGGTCGTAGGTCTTTTTCTGATAGGGAAAATAAGGATGGGGGAGAAGTGAGGCTTGTCTGTTGAAGTAGGTTTGTTGGGAAGTTCCGGCCAGAGTGAT
>MEQT01000152.1:5778-11821 GCA_001770325.1 Betaproteobacteria bacterium RIFCSPLOWO2_02_64_14 | reverse complement strand
CCGATCGTCGCCGACACCGGCTGGAGCCAGAGCCTCGTCTACTTCGGCTTTACCGTTGCCCTCCTCGCGATGGGCGCGATTTCCTCGTGGGCGGGGCGCGCGATCGACCGGCACGGCGCCCGCGCGGTCATGACGGTGGGCACGGTCATGATGTCGGCCGGCCTCTACGCCCTGTCGCGGGTGACATCGGAGGGCGCCTACCTGGCGGTGTGGGCGTTTCTTGGTCTGGGCATGCGCTTGAGCCTCTACGACGCCGCCTTTGCCGCGCTCGTCCAGGTGGTGCCTTCGAGGGGGCGCCTGGCGATTTCCTATCTGACGCTTTTCGGCGCCTTTGCTTCCACCGTGTTCTGGGTGCTCGGGCACTACTTCAATGAAGCCGGCGGCTGGCGGCAAACGCTGGTGCTGTTCGCGGCGATCAACCTCGCCGTCTGCCTGCCGCTCAACTGGATCGGGCTCGCGCGCAAGGAGGCGGCGGGCAAGGTAGAGGAGGCCGCGACCGAGGGGCCTGCCCGCGACGCTCCGCCGCTCGAGGGGAGCCAGCGCGCCGTTGCCATGGCGTTGTTCGCGCTGGTGATGTCGTTGAACAGCTTCGTGTTCGGCGTGGTGTCGGTCCAGCTCGTGCCGTTGCTGGAGGCCGTTGGGCTCGCGACCGCGGCTGCGGTGTGGGTCGCCTCGATGAAGGGCTTCGCGCAGTTCGGAGGGCGCGTGGTGGAAATCGTCTTCGGCCGCAACCTCCACGCCATGACGGTGGGGCGCATCGCCATCGGCATACTGCCCATCTCCTTCGTGCTGTTGCTCGCCTCCGGCGGCAACGTCGCCGCCATCGTCGCCTTCACGCTGCTCATGGGCGCATCACAGGGCGTCATCACCATCGTGCGCGGCGCGGTGCCGCTCGCCCTCTTCGGGCAGGCGGGTTACGGTGCGGTGCTGGGGCTCCTCGCCACGCCCGTGCTCCTCGTCAACGCTGCCTCGCCGACGCTCTTTGCCCTGATCGTCGAGCGCTGGGGCTGGTTCACCGGGCAGGCAGTGCTGGTGGCGGCATCCGCCGCATCCTGCGCGGCGATGGAGGTGATGTCGCGCTGGTACCGGCGCAGCCGGCGCGACTAGATTTGCAGCCCTTCCGCCATGGCGATTGCGTCGCTCCGGCTAACGCATCGCGCCGAACACGCGCTTGACGATGTCGCTCGACGCGCCGAGCGGATTCCGGCGGAATGCTTTCTCCTGCTCGCCGATCATGAAGTAGAGTCCGTCGAGCGCCTTCTGCGTGACGTAGCGCTCGATGGTGGCCTGATCCTCCTTGATGAGGCCGAGGGAGGCGCCCTGCCCGGCGAGGGAGTTGTATTGCTGGGCGAGCCCGACGCGGTCGGTGGCTTTTTTGACGATCGGCAGATAACGCGCGGTCAGCTGCGCTTGCGTCGTGCGCCGGAAGTACTGGGTGGCCGCGGTGTCGCCGCCGGTGAGAATCTGCTTCGCGTCCTGAACCGTCATCTTCTTGACCGAATCGATGAGGAGCGCCTTCGCCTCGGGGGCCGCGGCCTCGGCAGCGCGGTTCATGGTGAGGACCAGTTCGTCCGCCTGTTTGCGCATGCCGAGCAGGCGCAGGCCGCTTTCGATGCGCTTGAGCGACGGGGGCAGCGGGATCTTGACCTGCGGGTTGCCGAAGTAACCGTTCACCGCGCCGAGCTTGGCGACCGCGGCGGATGAACCATCCGTCAAGGCCTGTCGGAGACCACTGGTTGCATCGGCATTGCTCAAATCGGCAATGCCGGCCGCTGCGGCATTGCCGATTAATAGGAATACACCACACGTAAGAACAGTGCGCATAGTCTGACTCGCCTCCATTTTCGCAGCGCTCGCCTTTTGCAGTGAATCAGTGGTCATTAATTTTTTTCGCCTCTGCGAAAAAAATTTCGGCGTGGTAACTCGAGCGCACCAGCGGGCCGCACGCCGCATGCGAGAATCCCAGTTCGCGGGCCTTGAGTGCGAAGGCGTCGAATACGACCGGCTCGACGTAACGCAGCACCGGTAGATGGTGGGCAGTCGGCTGCAGGTACTGGCCGACGGTCAGCATGTCCACGTCGTGCGCGCGCAGATCCCGCATGACCGAGACGATTTCCTCGTCGGTTTCACCGAGACCCACCATCAGTCCCGACTTGGTCGGGATGAGCGGGAAGCGTGCCTTGAAGTCCCGCAGGAGTTTCAGCGAATTGCGGTAGTCCGCACCGGGGCGCGCCTGCCTGTAGAGGCGCGGCACGGTTTCGAGATTGTGGTTCATGACGTCAGGCGGCGACCCGGACAGGATGTCGAGCGCGATCTCCAGGCGCCCGCGGAAATCGGGAACCAGGACTTCGATCCTGGTATGTGGTGAAAGCCCGCGCACCGCCCGGATGCAATCCATGAAGTGCTGCGCCCCGCCGTCCTTCAGGTCATCGCGGTCGACGCTGGTGATGACGACGTACTGCAACCGCAGCGCCGCGATTGTCTGGGCCAGGTTGGCCGGCTCGGCGGCGTCGGGCGGCAACGGCCTGCCGTGCGCCACGTCACAGAACGGGCAGCGGCGCGTGCACAGATCGCCCAGGATCATGAAGGTGGCGGTGCCCTTGCCGAAACACTCGCCGATATTCGGGCAGGACGCCTCCTCGCACACGGTGTGCAGGCCGTGGCTGCGCAGAATCTGCTTGATCTCGTGGAAACGCTCGCCGTTGCCCAGTCTCACCCGGATCCAGTCGGGTTTGCGCAGACGCTCCACGGGCACGACCTTGATCGGAATGCGAGCGGTCTTTTCCGCGCCCCGCTGCTTCACGCCGGCAGCGCTCATCGCAGGACCCGCGTCAGGTGCGCGACGAGTTGCTCGCGGACCGCCTCACCGGGAGCCCGGATGCCCAGGTCGCGCAATTGCGTGACGGCCAGGCCGGGATAGCCGCAGGGATTGATGGCATGGAACGGTGCAAGGTCCATATCGACGTTGAGCGCCAGGCCGTGGTAACAGCAGCCGTTCTTGATGCGCAGACCAAGGGCCGCGATCTTGGCGTCATTCACATACACGCCGGGCGCATCGGTCCGGCCGGCCGCCTCGATCGCGTACGTGTGCAGCAAGTCTATCACGGCTCGCTCCATCTGCCGCACCAGGGTTCGGACGCCGAGTCCGCGGCGCCGCAGGTCGAGCAGCAGGTACGCCACGACCTGCCCCGGCCCGTGATAGGTGATCTGTCCGCCGCGATCGACTTTGATCACCGGAATGCCGTTGGCCGCACGCGGCAGATGCTCGGCCTTGCCCGCGACGCCAAGCGTGTAGACGGGTGGGTGCTCCAGCACCCAGATCTCGTCCTGCGTGTCCGCGCCGCGGCCAGTCGTGAACGACTGCATCGTGCGCCACGTGGTTACGTAGTCGGCGACGCCGAGGTGTCGCACGCACGGTTCGAGTTCCTCCAACCGCACGGGTTCTTGCGCCTGATTCAGAGTTACAGTCATCGTGCCATTCCGGAGTCGGCCGCGCGTTGAGCGGCGACGCGTCGTCCGGTCCAACGCGCGGAGTTAAACCGGAGCGTTGCTTCCAGTTTAACGGTTGTTCGATGGTGAGAACGGTAGCACAATGCCGCAACCCGGGGCAGGTGACGCTCCCGGGTGCGACGGTACACGTCATGGCATATAGATTTCTGGTGGTGTTCCTGTGCGAGGCTCTTCTGCTCGCAAGCGGCCCTGGCGCAATGGCACAGGAGCGCGGCGAGTACGCGAGTAATCTTGCCGCACTCTACGGTGAGCACCAGTGGGTGCTCGCGGTGCGGGAAGCCTGCAACAAGACACGACCGAAGCAGCAGGCGGACATCGACGGTGCGCTTGGCGTCTGGCGCGAGCGGCACCGGCAGCTCATCGACGACCTGGAAGCGCGCCTCGTGGCGATGGTGAAGAAGGCCTCGAGGGACCAGATGGACTACTCGCGCAACTATGCCCGGTCGCAGTCCGAAGTGCTCAGACAGCGCGAAGAAGAGCGCAAGCAACTGCTTGCTCTGCCCAAAGAGGATCTGCAGCGCTTATGCACGGAGTTTCCGGGATACCTGCGCGACGCGCGCTCGGACATTCCGCAGCGATTGCCGGAGGAATTTGCGGCGATCTACGGGAACGCGTCGCCGTGAGCGCGGCCCGCTGGCCCGCAGGATCGGAGTTTCGGCGCGGACCGTGTAGAATTGCCGCAGTCTGATTCCAGGGAAAGGGGCACGAGATGGGCAAAGGTGACAAGCGCACGCGCCGCGGCAAGATTTTCAAGGGTTCCTACGGCAAGACCCGCTCGCACAAGAAGAAAGTGAAGAAGCCGGGGCCGGCCAAATAGCGGGCGCCTACAGCACCATGACCACCATGGGATGGTCGCACAGCTCCCGGTAAAGGCCGTCCAACTGATCCCGCGAGCCGGCGCGGATGACACAGGTGACGCTCAGGTACTTGCCATGCTTGCTGCTCCTCATCTCGACGGTGGCGGCGTCGAAATCAGGTGCGTGGTGGCGCACGATCCCCACCACCGTCTGCGCGAATCCCGCCTGCCGGTGACCCAGTATCTTGACCGGGAAATCGCACGGGTATTCGATCAGCGTGTCTACCGGCATGCCGCCTCTTGTTCGAGCATCACGCCGCCTGGCGCATGATCTTGCGCTTGAAGTCCTGATACAGCCCGTGGACGGCGCGGAAAATGGCGCCGGGCGTTCCGGCGCCGACCGGCCTGCCGTCGAGCGTCGTCACGGCCAGGACTTCCTTGGTCGAGGACGTAATCCAGATCTCCTCCGCGCTGCGCACGTCCTGCTCGGGAATTTCGCGCACCTCATGCGGCACCCTGCCTGTCCGGGCGAGTTCGAGCACGACATCGTAGGTGATGCCGGGCAGCACGAGGTGGTTCTTGGGCGGGGCGAGGAGCACCCCATTTTTCACCACGAACACGTTGCTCGCCGAGGCTTCGGTGAGGTAGCCATCGCGGAACAGCACGACTTCGGTTGCTCCAGCGTCGACTGCGGCCTGGCGCAGCAGGCAGTTCCCGAGCAATGACGTGGACTTCACGTTGCACTTGAGCCAGCGGAAGTCCGTGGCGGTGATCGCGGGCACGCCGTTCTCGACCAGCTCCCGCGCCGGGGGAACGAGCGGGCTGCTCATCAGAAACACAGTCGGCTTGACGTTCAGCGGAAATGCATGATCGCGTTTCGCGACCCCGCGCGTCACCTGCAGGTAGATCGACTGATCGTCGCCCTGATTGCGCGCGATGATTTCGTGGATGAGCCGCGTCCAGTCCGCATCGCCCATCGGGTTGGCGAGCCGGATGCCGTCCAGGCTGCGCTCCAGGCGCCGCAGATGTTCGGGCAATCGAAATGCGTGCCGCGAGTACACCGGGATGACTTCGTACACGCCGTCGCCGAAGATGAATCCGCGGTCCAGCACCGGGACCGCCGCTTTCTCCAGCGGCAGGAATTCGCCGTTCAAATATACGATCTCGCTCATTTCGTGCCTGCTCCTATCTGAACATCAGCCGCAACGAATCCCATCCGCGTCCGAAGATACCGGCGAGTGGAACGCTTTCCAATGCCACCACCGGCAGCTCCCGGAACGGCTTGCCGTCGAGGAGCAGCTTCATCGTGCCCACTTGCTGGCCGGAGGCGATCGGCGCGAGCAACGGCTGGACGCTTTCAACGCTCGCCTTGAGCTGATCGGCCCGGCCTTTGGGCAGCGACAGGTAGAGTTCGCGCGCGACCCCGGCCTTGACGTTGTTCGCACTGCCCTTCCAAACCTGCAGCGTCGCGACCGCCTGTTCTTTCTCGTACAGGCGCACGGTATCGAATGCCTGGAACCCGTAATTGAGCAGTTTCTGGCTCTCGGCGGCACGCGCCGCATCCGAGCGCGCGCCGAGCACCACCGAGATCAGGCGCCGTTCGCCGCGCCGCGCGGACGCGATCAGGCAGTATCCCGCGTTCTCGGTGAGCCCGGTCTTCATGCCGTCGACAGTGGGGTCCGTCCAAAGCAGGCGGTTGCGGTTCGACTGCGAAATGTTGTTGTAGCGCAACTCGCG
>MEQT01000152.1:0-5765 GCA_001770325.1 Betaproteobacteria bacterium RIFCSPLOWO2_02_64_14 | reverse complement strand
ATCGCGCCTGCCAGCAGCGCGAGATCATGGGCGGTCGAGTAGTGCTGGGGATGCGGCAGGCCCGTCGAATTCGTAAAATTCGTGTTGCGCATGCCGAACTCACGGGCCTTCTGGTTCATCATCTGCGCGAACGCTTCCTCGCTGCCCGCGATCGCCTCGGCGAGTGCGATGCAGGCGTCGTTGCCGGACTGCACGATCATGCCGCGGATCAGTTCGTTCACGGTTACCGGCTTGCGCGGATCGATGAACATCCGCGAACCCTCGGCCCGCCAGGCGCGCTCCGACACCGGCACGACCTGCTCGGGCTGCAGCGTCTTGCGGCCGAGCGCGGCAAACGTCAGATACGCCGTCATCAGTTTGGTGAGGGATGCCGGCTCGACGCGATCGTTCACGCCGTGGTCGGCGAGGGACTGTCCGCTGTGAAAATCGACCAGCAGCCAGGCCCTGGCGTCTATCGCGGGCCCGGATGGAGAGACGTGCCGGGTGGCTCCCACTGCACCTGTCGCGAACAGCGCAATGGCGAATATGAATCGAAGCATTGACGTTATTATAACAACGCGGCGCAGCGTTCTTGCGCCCCTCCGTGCAAGCTGGAACAATGCGCGCTCCTTGTTGATCCGATCCACTTCTAGCGCGGCGGGTGATCGTCGCGTTCAAGATAGCGCTTCACCGCCGAGCGCATGAACGCAAGCTGGCGCTCGAGCTGGCGGCAACCAGTGCACACCACCAGGTGCAGTCGGAGTCCAACGCGCTCAAATAACGTGAGCTTGCGGTCCTGGGTCTGCGACAGCAATGCGCTCGTTTCCCTGCAAGTCGGGATATGCATGAAGAGTCTCACACTCTTCCGAACCACTTTGTTTCCAAGCATTCTCTTAAACTCAGGCGGGCCCGGTGGAGCATGACCCAGCAATTGGTCGCGGTGATGTCCAATTCCTTGCAGATTTCCTCGGTGGAGAGTTCCATCACCTCTCGCATCATGAAAACCCGTGCGGTTTTCACCGGCATGAGCCTGGCGCACGTCTCGAATGTTTCCCAGAATCTCTTGTTTTCAAGGGCGTTGCCGGGATCGCCCCAGTTCGCCGGGAAGTTCTGCCAGTGGCCGTCGGCCTTGAACAACCCATCGATGACATCGGCCTCGCTGCGCTCGTCATCCTCGCCTTGAAGCAGCGGCTGCTCGCGCGACTGGCGCCGTACCTGGTCAATGATCTTGTGCTTGAGTATGCCGGTGAGCCAGGTTTTGACCGTGGATTTGCCGGAAAAACGATCGCCGCCTTCGACCGCGGCGAGCAGTGTTTCCTGCACCACGTCCTCGGCGGACGTCTGGTCGCGCAACTGGAGCAGCGCGTAGCGCATGAGATACCCGCGGAATTGCTCGACCTCGCCGGGGCTTACGCCGAGAGCGTCGGCGCGGGAGGAATTATTGTCGGCCATTGCGTTGGAACCGCCGTTGCACAACGACAACCTCTTAATCTATGGGCTTTAGCACGTTCCCGCAAGGGTCTGAGCGTTGTCGGACAGAATTTGCGCCGCCGCGCCACGCCTCTTGAAAGCGGTGCATGCGCTCCCATATTGCAACTGTCGGCGCCCGGCGCCAAGACCATCAAGGAGACATAGCATGGCAAACATTGCCCGTTTCAGCCCGTTTGATGATACTTTTGAGGACCTGCTTCGCGGTATCTTCGTGCGGCCGGTCGGCCAGGAAACCGGTGGCGCGCCGGCCCAGTGCAGGGTCGACGTGACCGAGGGCGAGAAGGCCTTTACGTTGCGTGCCGAGATTCCCGGCGTGAAGAAGGAAGACATCAACATCACGATCGACGGCGACGAGGTGGCGATCAGCGCCGAGGTGAAGAACGAGAAGGAAGTCAAGGACGGCGAACGCGTGCTGCGCGCGGAACGCTACTACGGCAAGGTCTATCGCGCATTCGCGCTGGGCCAGGACGTGGACGAAGCGGCCGCGCAGGCGACGTATGCCGACGGTGTGCTGCAGTTGACGCTGCCGAAGAAGGCCGCGGCCGCGAGCAAGCGCATCACCATCAACTAGGGACTATTGCTTACGGCGGCGCGGGCGCCGTCTGTTTCACCGCGCGGCAATAACCATAACGGCAGGCGCCAAAGCCTGCCGTTTTTTCTCGTGTAGAATAAGTGAATCCTCACATTCGGCCCACCTGCATGCCGCTTGCCGCCATCCCCGCTGCCACCAAGGCCAAGATCCTCGCGGAAGCGTTACCCTATATCCAGCGTTTCCACGGCAAGACCATCGTCATCAAGTACGGCGGGAACGCTATGACCGACGACACGCTGAAGGAAGGTTTCGCGCGCGACGTGGTGTTGCTGAAGCTGGTTGGAATGAACCCGGTGGTGGTGCACGGCGGTGGGCCGCAGATCGACGACCTGCTCAAGCGCATGGGTAAGAAGGGCGAGTTTGTGCAAGGCATGCGCGTCACCGACGCCGAGACGATGGACGTCGTGGAGATGGTGCTCGGGGGCCAGGTGAACAAGCAGATCGTCAATCTCGTCAACCGCCACGGCGGCCGCGCGGTCGGGCTCACCGGCAAGGACGGCGCGTTCATCCGCGCCCGCAAGATGTTGGTACGGGCACCCGGCGACGGCGAGGCGATGATCGACATCGGCCAAGTCGGTGAAGTCGAGGCGATCGACCCGGCGATCGTACAGACGCTGCTTGCGGGCGGATTCATTCCGGTGATCGCACCGGTTGGTTTCGGCGCCAAGGGCGAGTCCTACAACATCAATTCGGACCTGGTGGCCGGCAAGGTGGCTGAAATTCTCAAGGCCGAGAAACTGGTCGTGCTGACCAACACGCCCGGGGTTCTGGACAAGAAGGGAAATCTCCTGACCGGTCTTACCGCGCGCAAGGTCGACGATTTATTTGCCGACGGAACGATCTCCGGCGGCATGTTGCCGAAGATCGATTCGGCGCTGGAAGCGGTGAAGAACGGAGTGAACAGCTGCCACATCATCGATGGACGCGTCGAACACGCGGTGCTGCTCGAGATCCTGACCAACGAGGGCGTGGGAACGCTGATCCGGCGCCGCTGACGGGCATCGATATGGTTCGGGCAAAGTCGTGGATATTCGACCTGGACAACACGCTCCACGACGCGACGCCGCACATCTTTCCGCACATCAACCGGGCCATGACGGCGTATCTGCAGACCCATCTTGGTCTGGACGAAAACGCCGCCGGCGAGCTGCGGCGCCATTACTGGACGCGCTACGGCGCGACGCTGATCGGGTTGATGCGGCATCACGGCACCGACCCGCAGCACTTCCTGCGGGAGACGCACCGGTTCGAGAATCTCGAGCGCATGGTGATCCGGGAACCGTTGCTGCGCCAGGTCCTGGCGCGTCTGCCCGGGAGGAAGTTCGTGTTTTCCAATGCGCCGGTGCATTATTCGCACGCCGTGCTCAATGCGCTGGGTGTCGCCGATCTCTTCAGCGGCGTGTTTTCCATCGAGCACACCCGTTATCGGCCGAAGCCGGACTGCTATGGTTTCCTGCGGCTCGCGCGCAGCCACCATCTGCGTCCGAGGCGCTGTATCATGGTCGAAGACACGCTCGACAATCTGCGCACCGCGAAGCGTCTGGGCATGCGTACCGTCTGGGTGACACGCCCCGGCCGTGTGCCGGGATTCGTCGATGTCGCTATCCGCGACGTTGGAAAGTTGCCGCGTGCGCTGGCGCGGTTACAATGATGCCGCCGGTTGCGGGCGGCTAACGCCGGCGCTGCGAGAGGGGACTATGGCGGGGAGAACCGGGGAGCGCAAAACGCAGATACTGCAGGCGCTTGCCCAGATGCTGGAGAATCCGACCGCCGGGAAGATTACAACCGCGGCGCTCGCGGCGCGCCTGCAGGTGTCCGAAGCGGCCCTCTACCGACACTTCAGCGGCAAGGCCCAGATGTTCGAAGGGCTCATCGACTTCATCGAGCACACGCTGTTCGGGCTGATCAACAAGATCGTGAGCGAGGAGAAGAGCGGATTGCGGCAGCTGGAGGCGACCATAGCGGTGCTTCTTGGATTCGCCCAGAAGAATCGCGGCATGACGCGCGTTCTGATCGGCGATGCACTGGTCAACGAGGATGACCGGCTTCAGGTGCGCATCAACCAGCTTCACGATCGCATCGAGGCCACGCTCAAGCAGGCGTTGCGTTTCGGGGTGAGCCAGAATGAATTGCAGGCCGAGGCCGATATCACGGCCCACGCCAATCTGTTGATGAGCTTCGTCACGGGTCGCTGGCACCAGTTTGCCAAGAGTGGATTCAGGCGCGATCCACTGGAACTCTGGGGCAAGCAGTGGCGTCAGTTGATGGAAGGTGTTCTGGCATAGTGAGAGGGTGACCATGGCGGAGATTACAACTCAACAGCTGGCCGAACTGTTGATCGGGATCGCCCGCTCGCAGCAGGCCGTTATCGACGCGATCGAGAGCGCGCAGGCCGGATTCAAGGGGAAGCATCTGTCACCGGCCCTGCAGAGCACGGCGAAGCTGCGCAACATGGACTACGTCGCGACGTTGCAGGACCTCCCGGCGCGCGTGCTGTTGCAATGCCAGGGGCGTGTGGGGCCGGACCTCGCCCAGCTGGTATCAGTGCTCGAGGCGATGCTTGCCGAGAAGCGCTCCCCCATTGCTCCGGCCTCCGTCCCGCCCGCCATCGCGCGGGCGGCAAGCCAGAAAGACGCGGCCGCCCCCGTGGCGTCCGCTGCATCCCCGCTGCTGACAGACAGCATTCCTTTCGAAACCACGAAATAATCGCGCGCCACGGGCGCGCGGCCTGCCGCAGCGTTACCTGCTGCCTGCGCACACGGCGCACTGCGGGTCTTTCTTCAGGGTGACGGTTCGAATCTGCATCGACAAGGCATCGAGCAGCAGAAGCCGGCCCGTCAGCGTCTCCCCGGCGCCGGTCAGGAGTTTGAGTGCTTCTGCGGCCTGCAGCGAACCGATGATCCCGACCAGCGGCGCGAAGACACCCATGATGGCGCAGCGCATGTCCTCGTTTTCACCGTCCTCGGGAAAGAGGCAGTGATAGCAAGGGGACTCGGGCCTGCGCAGATCAAAGACCGCGACCTGTCCGTCAAAGCGCACGCCCGCGCCCGATACGAGGGGTTTGCCGTGCCTTACGCACGCGCGGTTCACGGCATGCCGCGTGGCGAAGTTGTCGCTCCCGTCCACGACCACGTCAGCGGTTGCCGCGAGCGCGGCGAGCCGCTCGCCGTCCACCCGCTCGGGCACCGCCAGTACCTCCACCGCCGGATTGATTGCGGCCAGCGTCGCCCGTGCGGATTCCACCTTCCTGCGGCCCAGTGCGTCGGTGCGATGAATGATCTGGCGCTGCAGGTTCGTGAGATCGACGTTGTCGCCGTCGCAGATCGTGATGCTGCCGACGCCGGCGGAGGCAAGGTACAGCGCGGCTGGCGAACCGAGTCCTCCGGCGCCGATGATCAGCGCGCGCGAGGCAAGGAGCTTCTCCTGCCCTTCGATCCCGATCTGCGGCAGCAGGATGTGGCGGCTGTAGCGCAGCAGTTGTTCGTCGTTCATGAAATCGCGGCGAGAGGCGGGCAGCGAAGGGCCGGAAGCCGCAAACGCGCGCCACGATGCAAAACCGCCCAGCGCGAGCCGGGCGTCGTGGACAGCACGCGTCACGACCTCAATTGGATTTCGTGCCGTTGCGGCTTTTCAGGAACGCAACCGCCTGGCTCAATTCGTAGTCGTTCTTGGCGATCACCTCTCCGGGCTCGGGCCGCGTGGT
>MEQT01000151.1 GCA_001770325.1 Betaproteobacteria bacterium RIFCSPLOWO2_02_64_14 | reverse complement strand
CGGCAGCGCGCTGCCCTTTGCGCTTGCGGCGCGCATGGCGCGGCCGGAGGCGACGGTCGTCGCCATGCTGGGCGACGGCACCTTCGGTTTTCACATGGCCGAGTTCGACACCGCGGCGCGCGCGCACCTGCCGTTCGTCGCAGTGGTCGGCAACGACGCGTGCTGGAACGCCGAGTATCAAATTCAGTTGCGGAGCTACGGCCGCGAGCGTGCGCTGGGGTGCGAGCTGCTGCCTGCGCGCTACGATCAGGCGGTCACGGCCCTCGGCGGACACGGCGAGCACGTCGGCTGCGCAGGAGATTTGGCTCCGGCGCTCGCGCGCGCGGCGGCATCGGGTCTGCCGGCGTGTGTTAACGTGATGATCGAGCGGCTCCCCGCGCCGACGGTGGCGCGCGCAGCACCCGCCGCCGGGCACTGAGGAACTCGTACGTGGGCATGTTGCACGTCAAAGTCTGGCGCGGAACCGAGCAGGGCGAATTCCAGGCATTTGAAGTGCCCCGCCTCGAAAGCCAGACTGTGCTCGATGTTGTGACCTATATCCAGCGCAAGTGCGACGCTTCACTCGCCTACCGTTTTGCCTGCCGCGTCGGTGTCTGCGGGTCGTGCGCGATGAGCGTCAACGGGCAGGCGCGCTGGACCTGCCGCACCCACGTCTCGAAGGTGGCGGCGGAAGATCGCCTGGAAATCGCGCCGCTCCGGAACCTGCCGGTAGTGAGGGACCTCGTCACCGACATGCGGGAGTTCTTCGACAAGTGGGCGCGGGCGCGGGGGCAGTTCCAGGGCGGCAAGCGGCGCACCGATGACTTTGCCCGAGTGGCACCGGACTCGCGCGAGCGCCAGCAGGTCGACGCCGGCATCGAGTGCATCGGCTGCGGCGTGTGCTACAGCGCCTGCGACGTCGTGACGTGGAACCGGGACTACCTCGGGCCGGCGGCGCTCAATCGTGCGTGGACGCTGGTGAACGACGTGCGCGACGTGAGCCGCAAGGAGCGACTGGCCGCAGTAGCGGGCGACGCGGGCTGCCACGCCTGCCACACGCACATGAACTGCACCGAGCGCTGCCCCAAGCAGATCTCGCCCACCGCCGCCATCGCCGGTCTGAAACGCATGGCGCTGGCGGCGGCGGTGAAAGGGGAGATATAGGGCAATGATGAATGCGGAATGCGGAATGATGAATGATCCGGGGAAGGGGTGTGCCTATTCATCATTCATCATTCATCATTCATCATTTGCTCGCAGCGGAGCGAGGGCGTGAACACCCGCTCGCAGGTCCTGCTGTGGGGCGCCCAGCGCGTAAGCGCGATGGTGCTCGCGCTGTGCGTCGTTATTCATCTGGTGACCATCATCTACGCCGTTCGCAATGGTTTGTCGGCGGCCGAGATACTCGGGCGCACGCGCGGCAACGCCGGCTGGCTCGCGTTCTATACGGTGTTCGTCGCCGCCGTGGCGATCCATGCGCCGATCGGGTTGCGCGGCATCCTGGCGGAGAGCATAGGGTGGCGCGGCCGCAGCGCCGACATCTTCGTGCTGGCAATCGCGATGTCTCTCGCGACGTGGGGCTGGCGCGCTGTCTATGCGGTGTTCGTATGAGACCGCCGACTTTCATCGGCGTTTTTCTGCGTACCCCTCAAGGGGGTATTGAGAAGAATCTATCGGCGGCTGGGTTTTACGAATGAAGAACGATTTCCGCGCCCGCAACCACCCCGCGTACTGGGCGTTCGTCGTCCACCGCGTCTCGGGCCTGCTGCTGACGCTGTTCCTGCCGCTGCATTTCTGGGCGCTGGGTCAGGCGCTGCACGGCGAAGCGCGGTTCGACGGCTTCCTGCGCTGGACGGAGCAGCCGCTGGTGAAGTTCGCGGAGACCGCGCTGGTGCTGCTGCTTGCGGCGCACATGGCGGGCGGGGTGCGCTTGCTGATGCTGGAATTTCTCGCCTGGCGCGACTGGCAGCGCAGCCTGCTGGCGATCGCGAGCGGCGCAAGCATCGCGGTGGGATTGGCGTTCCTGCTGAACGTCGTTTGAATCATTGCGGACGCAAGCGGAAAACGCGCAACAGGAGAGAACGTGAGGCGCAAACCCAACATCCTGCTGATCCTGATCGACGACCTGCGCTTCGACGAATTCGGCGCCGGCGGCCACCCGTACATGAAGACGCCGCACATCGACCGCATTGCGCACGAGGGCGCGATCTTCGAGCGCGCGTTCCACACCACACCGATCTGCTCACCCAACCGCGCGTCGATCCTGACCGGGCAGTACGCAAGCCGCCACGGCATCATCGACAACGTCGCGCGCGACGCGGCGAGCCACCGGTTGCCGAACTACCATCTGCATCTGCAGAAGCTGGGTTATGAGACCGCTCACATCGGCAAGTGGCACATGGGCAACGACGGCAAGCCGCGTCCCGGCTACGACTTCTGGGTGGCGTACGACGGGCACGGCCGGCTCTACGATCCGACGTTGAACGAGCAGGGCAAGTATGTCAAGCGCACGGGGTACATCACGGACATCATGAACGAGATGGCCGTCGATTTCGTGAAGCGCAGGCACCATCAGAAACACCGGCCATGGGCGCTGTGGTTTGCGCACAAGGCGGTGCATCCGGATGCGGAGCAGGCCGCCGACGGCACGTTCAGGATGGATGGCTATCGCCCCGCAAAGCGGCACGAGGATCTCTACCGGAACTGCGTGTTTCCGCGGAAGCCGAACATGCAGGCGCCGAAGCAGTTTCTCAAGCATAAACCGGCCTGGGCCGAGGCGGTCGAACTCAGGAAATCGGGAGAGTCGCGCGTGCTGCATGACGCCATCCATTCCGGCACGCAGGAGGAAATCCGGCTGCGCGCCTGCATGATGGCCGCCGTGGACGAAGGCGTCGGCATGCTGTTCAAGGCGCTCGAGGAGACCGGCCAGCTCGACGATACGCTGATCCTGTTCCTCGGCGACAACGGCTATTTCTTCGGCGAGCACGGGATCGGCCCCGAGCGCCGTTTCGCCTACGAGGAAGGCATCCGGTCGCCGCTCATCATGCGCTGCCCGGGGAAGATCAACGCCGGCACGCGGTGCAAGGAACTCGTGATCCTGCAGGATCTTGCGCCCACGCTGATCGATATCGCGGGCGGCAAACCCGGTCCCCAGATCCAGGGCCGTTCGCTCGCCCCGCTGCTATCCGGCAGGAAGGCAGGATGGCGCAAATCCATCCTGATCGAGTACTGGGCGGAGAACGCCTACCCGTGGCTCATCAACATGACCTACAAGGCGGTGCGCACCGATCGCTACAAGTACATCCACTGGGTGAATCGCAACCGCGCGCGCGAACTCGACGAACTCTACGATCTCGACGCCGATCCCTACGAACTGATCAACCTGGTGCGTCGCGGGTCGTACCGGCTGATTCGCGAGCGGCTGCGGCGGGAATTGCGGCGCCTTGCCGCCGATGCGATGGGCCTATAATTCGCGGACCAGGCTGAAACGATAGACCGATAACATAGGAGGAAAACGATGCAACCTGCAATGTGGCTCCTCGCTCTGGGAGCGCTCACTTCCGTCGCCTCGGCGCAGACTTATCCTGCCAAGACGGTACGCATCATCGTGCCGTTCGCCCCGGGCGGCGCGACCGACATCGTCACGCGGCTCCTGGGGCAGAAACTGACCGTGACCTGGGGCCAGCAGGTGGTGGCGGACAACCGCGCGGGCGCATCGGGCAACATCGGCGCCGAGCTGGCGGCGAGGGCGCCGGCCGACGGCTATACGCTGTTCATGACCTCGGGCTCGGTTGTTACCGCCAACCAACACATGTTCCGGAAGCTCAACTGGAATCCGGAAAAGGACCTGGTGGCCATCACCAACGTCGCGAGCGGGCCGCAAATCATCGCGATACACCCGAGCGTCCCGGCAAAAAGCGTCAAGGAACTGATCGCGCTCGCGAAAGCGAAACCCGGGGCACTTACCTTCGGCTCGGCCGGCATCGGCACGCAGACGCATCTCGCAGCGGAGAATTTCATCTACACCGCCGGCATCAACGCCACGCACATCCCGTACAAGGGCGAGGGCCCGGCGATGGTGGACCTGGTGGCCGGACAGATCGTTTTTGTCACGCCCAACCTGTCGGCCGCCATCGGCTACGTGCAGCAGGGCAGGCTGCGCGCGCTTGGCGTCACCAGCAAGCAGCGCGTGTCGCAGCTGAAGGACGTGCCGGCCGTAGCCGAGACGCTGCCGGGTTTCGAGAACCTCGGCTGGTTCGGGCTGATGGCGCCGACCGGAACGCCGGTCGCGGTGATCGACAAGGTCTATCGCGACACGGCGAAGGCGCTGGAGGCGGCGGATCTGCGCAAGCGCTTCGACGATCTGGGCATGGCACCGGTCGGCAACCCGCCGGCCGATTTCGCGACGGCGATCCGGGAGGAATCCGGGCGCTGGGCCAAGGTCATTCGCGCGCGCAAGCTCGAGGTGAACTGAGGATTGAGGATCGAGGATCGGGGATTGAGAAGTGGGGACTGAGGATATACGGATGAAGGTGGATTTGAAGCAGGTTGAAGAAGCGTGCAAGGAACTCTACATCCGCGCGCTGAAGCTCCTGCCCCCCGATATCAAGCAGGGCTTCGAGCGGCTGGACCGCAATGAGACTGACGCCACGGGCAAAGCCATACTCGGCACCATGATCCGCAACATCCGCGTGGCCGAGGACACCAACAATCTCCTGTGCCAGGACACGGGGATTCCGATCTACAACATCAGCATCGGCGCAGGCGTCGAAGTGGACGGCTACCAGTTGAAGCAGGCGATCGTCCGGGGGTGCGAGCGGGCGACGCGCGAGCACCCGTTGCGCTCCTCGGTGGTGCATCCCACGACGCGCAAGAACGAGCACACCTCCTGTGGGCGCGCAGTGCCGGTGATCAACATCGACTTCGTGCCGGATGCCGGCGTGCTGTCCATCGAGATGATCCCCAAGGGCAGCGGCTCGGAGAACAACTCGTGGCTCAAGATGGCGGTTCCCGCCGACGGCATCGACGCGATCAAGACTTTTGTTATCGATTGCGTGCTCGATGCCGGGGGCAAGACCTGCCCGCCGACCATCGTCGGTGTTGGCGTGGGCGGCACCGCCGACTTGTGCGTGCATCTATCCAAAGTCGCGGCGACGCGTCCGCTCGGCACGCATTGCGACGACCCCGAGGGCGCGAAACTCGAAGCGGAGTTGAGCAGCGCAGTCAACCAGCTGGGCGTGGGCCCCCAGGGCCTGGGCGGCGACTCGACGTCGTTCGCAGTCCACGTCGAGACCGCGGCGACCCACATCACCATGAACCCGGTGGCGGTCAACATGCAGTGCCACTCCGCGCGCCGCGCCCGCGCGACCTTCACGGCGCAAGGCCTTACGTATGGCTTCTGAAGCGGGAGGGCGTCAGAGCGTGAGAGCGTGAGAGGGAATACCCAGCTCCGGTTTCACGACTTTTCGATCTCACGACCTCACGACTCACGATTTCACGGATTTTCAATGGCTCACTACGACTTCAACATGCCGATCAGCGAAGCGGAGGCGCGCGCGCTCAGGGTGAATGACACGGTCACACTCAATGGGACGTTGTTCGGCATCCGCGACGCGACCTATATCCACATGTTCGACCGCGGCCGCAAGACCCGTTTCGACATGAGCGGTCACGCGGTGATTCACACGGCGCCCAACGTGAAGTGGGTGGGTGAAACCAAGGCGACGCCGAGCGGGTATGCGCCGGTGTGCGTCGGCACTACCACCAGCGACCGCATGGAGCGCTTCACGCGGCAGTTGATGAGCGAATACGGCGTGCGGATCGTGATCGGCAAGGGTGGCCTGCGCGAAGGCTCGCTCAGCGCCTTCAAGGATCTCGGCGGCGTCTATCTCGCCGTCGTCGGGGGTGCTGCGGCCCTCGAGACGACTTGGGTCGAGCAGATCGAGGACGTCGATCTCGACGATCTCAACCCGGAGTCGCTGTGGAAGTTCCGGGTGAAGGGCTTCGGGCCGCTGCTGGTGTCGATGGACAGCCATGGCGGCAGCCTCCATACGCAGGTGAACCAGTTGGCGCGCGGCAAGCGCGCCGCCGCCCTCGCCGCCCTCGGGGTGAAGACCTGAAAACGTAAACGCAAAGGACGCCATCCCCCATCCCATGCCCTTCCCCCGCTAGCAGGGGAAGGGGATCTCGAGCCCCCCTCTCCGCTCGGGAGAGGGGCGGGGGTGAGGGTTGGACGCGAAGGAAACAAGGAAAGTCGGAATGGAGAATGAATGCGGAAAACAGAAAGTACCTGAGTCGGGTCTGGGCCGGTAGCTGATTCGGTATTCATTTCCCTTTCTTTGGTTTTTCCTTCGCGTCCTTGGCGTCCTTCGCGCCTATGCTTTCTCCACATGAAGAAACTCAAGACTGACATTCTGATTCTCGGCTCCGGTGGGGCGGGGCTTTTTGCCGCACTGCACGCGCACCAGCAAAATCCCGACCTCTCCATCACGGTGGCGGTGAAGGGGCTGCTTGGCAAGTGCGGCTGCACACGCATGGTGCAGGGCGGCTACAACGTCGCGCTCGCGAAGGAGGACTCGGTCGAGCGCCACTTCATGGACACGATCGAAGGTGGAAAATGGCTGCCGGACCAGGATCTCGCGTGGACGCTGGTGAGCGTCGCGGTCGAGCGCATCCACGAACTGGAGAATGAACTCGGCTGCTTCTTTGATCGAAATCCCGACGGCACGATCCACCAGAAGGCATTCGCCGGGCAGACATTCGATCGCACCGTGCACAAGGGGGACCTCACGGGCATCGAGATCATCAATCGCCTCGCCGAACAGGTGTGGGCGCGCGGCATCGAGCGGCTGGAGGAACACCGGGCGGTCGAGCTCATCCGCAACCGGCAGGGCGATGCGATCTCGGGCGTGCTGATGATCGACATGCGCACGGGCGAGTTCGTGTTCGTTGAGGCACAGGCGGTGCTGCTCGCAACCGGCGGCGGGCCGACCATGTACAAGTATCACACTCCGTCGGGGGACAAAACCTGCGACGGCATGGCGATGGCACTGCGAGCAGGATTGACGCTGCGCGACATGGAGATGGTGCAGTTCCATCCGACCGGGCTCATAGCGGGGCCCGACACGCGCATTACCGGGACCATCATCGAGGAAGGACTGCGCGGGGTGGGCGGACATTTGCTCAACGGCGCCGGTGAACGCTTCATGCACCAGTACGATCCGAGAGACGAGCGTGCGACGCGCGACATCGTCTCACGCGGCATGTACCAGGAGATGCGCGAAGGGCGCGTTGGCCCGCGGGGGGGACTCTATATCACCATGCGCCACCTCGATCCCGCGATGGTGCGCAAGCAGTTCAAGGGTATGGTGGAGCGTTGCGCCGACTGCG
>MEQT01000150.1 GCA_001770325.1 Betaproteobacteria bacterium RIFCSPLOWO2_02_64_14 | reverse complement strand
TCCTTGTGCAAGATCGGAGCAAGTAATGGCATTCATCGGGACCGGAATCCCCTTCGCCGGTGCGGTGGTGTGCTACTTGAGGAAGATGACGGCCGGGAAAGTGGCAACGGCCAGCACGAGCACGAGCCATTCCAGATTGTTGCGCTTCAACCAGCCGGTAAAATGCAGAACCAGTATGATGATCGCGATGACGTAGAAGGCATAAAACATCAACATCCCCCGCCTATAGTGGAGCCGCATCGTAAGCATAAACGAATTCGCGTTCCGGCGACAGGGCGGGCGTGGTAGCGTTAGGGCAGCGGGCGCGACCTGATAAGGACCCCACATGGCATTCATCCTGGCCCTCGACGCGGGAACGACCAGTGTACGGGCGCTGGTCTTCGACGGGAATGGGGCGATCGTGGCGCACGCCCAGAAGGAGTTCCGGCAGCTCTATCCGCAACCGGGGTGGGTCGAGCACGACCCGAACGAGATCTGGTCGGCGCAGATCGGCGTCGCGCACGAAGCACTTGCGCGCGCCGGCATCGCGGCGCGCGAGGTCGCTGCCATCGGCATCACCAACCAGCGCGAGACGACGGTGGTTTGGGATCGCGCGAGCGGCGAGCCGCTTTGCAACGCCATCGTCTGGCAGGACCGGCGCACCGCGGGCTACTGCGACGAACTCAAGGCGCAGGGCCGCGAGCCGTTGATCACGGCGCGCACCGGTCTCGTGCTCGACGCGTATTTTTCAGGCACCAAATTGAGGTGGATGCTGGAAAACGTTCCAGGCGCGCGCGAGAAGGCGCAGCGAGGGCGGCTCGCTTTCGGCACCATCGACACCTGGCTCGCGTGGAAGCTCTCGGGCGGTGCGCACATCACCGATCCGAGCAACGCCTCGCGCACGCTGCTCTACGACATCCATGCCTGCGCGTGGGATGAGGAATTGCTGGAACTCATGCGGGTACCGCACCGCATGCTGCCCGAGGTCCGGCCGTCGGGAGGCGTCGTCGCGGAGACCGCGCGCGAGCTTTTCCCCGCGCGCATCCCGATCGCGGGCATCGCCGGCGACCAGCAGGCCGCACTTTTCGGGCAGCGCTGCATCGTACCGGGCATGGTCAAGAATACGTACGGGACGGGCTGTTTCATGCTGATGCACACGGGCGAGCGGGCAGTGCCGTCGCGCAACAGGCTGCTCACGACCGCCGCGTGCCAGTCCGGCCCTCGTCCGGAATACGCCCTCGAAGGCAGCGTCTTTGTTGCCGGCGCAGTGGTGCAATGGCTGCGCGACGGGCTCGGCATCATCAAGTCGTCTGAGGAAGTCGAACGGCTCGCGGCGACCGTCAGCGATAATGGCGGGGTGTACCTGGTGCCGGCCTTCACGGGTGTCGGCAGCCCGCACTGGGACCCGTACGCGCGTGGCATGATTCACGGCCTGACGCGGGGCGCGACCGCGGGGCACATTGCACGTGCGGCGCTGGAAGCGATCGCCTATCAGACTGCCGACGTGCTGCGCGCGATGGAGGCCGACGCGAACGTGCGGCTCACCGAGTTGCGGGTGGACGGCGGCGCCGCGCGTAACGACCTGTTGATGCAGTTCCAGGCCGATGTCCTCGGCGTGTCGGTGGTGCGGCCAAAGGTGACGGAGACGACGGCGCTGGGGGCGGCGTATCTAGCCGGGCTGGCCGTGGGGCACTGGAAGGACAGCGGCGAGATCGCCTCGCAGTGGCAGGTGGACCGCAAGTTCGAGCCTGCAATGGAGCGCGACCGCGCACAGGCGCTCATGGCCGGGTGGCACAAGGCGGTGGAGCGCGCCAAGGGCTGGGCGGAGCAATAAGGTCAAGGATGAATGGTGAATGGTGAATGGTGAATGATGAATGATGAATGATGAAGGATGAAGGATGAGGAAAGAGGGCAAGGAGCGTGAGGGCGTAATGACAGCGCATCAGTCATCGCGAGGAGCAGGCGACGCGGCGATCCCGCGGCGGGCGCGATCACGTTGCCCGCAACGAGATTGCTTCGGCGCGAAGCCGTGCCTCGCAATGACAACGCACCTACGCAAGTTACTTGCAGGATGCGATGTGCGGGAGCGAAGGTGGCGCGAATAGGCGTAATCGGCGGAGGGGCTTTCGGCACGGCGCTCGCGTGCGTGATCCGGCGCTCGGGTCACGACGTCGTGCTGTGGGCGCGCGAGCCGGACGTGGCGGAGTGGATCAACCGCGACCGCATGAACCCGATCTTCCTGCGCGGCGTGCCGCTCATTCCGGGGATCGTCGCAACGACGGACCTCGCGGTGGCAGCCGAGGACGCGGAATTCCTGCTGCTTGCGCCGCCGGCACAACACGTGCGCGGCGTGACGAATCGACTCCGCCCATTCCTCAAACCCGGCACGCCGGTGGTGACGTGCTCGAAGGGGATCGAGCGCGGCACCTGCGCGCTCATGTCACAGGTCATTGCGGAGACGCTGCCCGGCGCGCTCATTGCCGTGCTCTCCGGTCCCTCGTTCGCGAACGAGATCGCGATCGACCTGCCGACCGGCGTCACGCTTGCGTGCCGCGATCTCGCGCTGGGCGAACGGCTCGCCGCTGCGATCGGCACCCCGCGCTTTCGCACCTACCTGTCGGATGACGTCGTCGGCACGCACATCGGCGGCGTGCTCAAGAACGTGCTTGCCATCGCCTGCGGCATCGCGACCGGCAAGAAGTTCGGCAACAGCGCGCGCTCCGCGCTGGTCGCGCGGGGGCTGGCGGAAATGTCGCGCCTCGGGCTCGCGCTGGGCGGGCGGCTGGAGACGTTCATGGGGCTCTCGGGTGTGGGCGATCTCAACCTGAGCTGCAACAGCCCGAACTCGCGCAACCATTCGCTCGGCATCGCGCTCGGGGAGGGCAGGAAGCTGCGTGACGTCCTCGGCGAGCGGGTGACGGTGCAGGAGGGCGTGCACTCCGCCGAAAGCGTGGCGGCGCTCGCGCGGCGCCATGATGTCGACATGCCGATCACGCTGGCCGTCGATCAGGTGCTGAATCATGGCGCCGACGTGGACCAAACCATCGCGCAACTGCTTGCCCATCCCTACCGGTTCGAATTCTCTGGCAAGGCCTGATCGTGCCGGCCGGGCCGTCGGCACGCCATGCGGATGTCCCCGGTTCCACGGGGCTTGACCTGAATCAAATGGCCCGGCGCCGGGAAGGGGCAGGATAGGCGGGCGAAGGCTGACGTGTTACTGTTTCTCCCGTTAACTCGTACGTTCAAGGAGGGTGCCATGAGTCAATACTGGAAATTGCTCGGAGGATTGCTGGTAGCGGGTTTGGCGGCAGCGGGGCCGGCCGCGGCCCAGCCGATCGAGAATGAATTGATCCTCATCACACCGGTCGCGAGGACCCTGACCGACCCGGCGCTCGCGGATTTCGCCAAGTACGCGAAGGAGAAATGGAACATCAACGTGAAAACGAGTTCGCTCGCGGCCGGCACGCCGGTCGCCTACGGCCGCATCGTCGAGTGGAAGGGCCGGCCCGACGCCGACATCTTCTGGGGCGGCGAGAGCGCGCTCTTCGACAAGCTCGCGGAGCAGAAGCTGCTGGCGAAGCTCGATCTGCCCAAGGCCGTGGTTGACGCGATTCCGGCGAGCATCGGCAAGCCCAAGCCCATTCCGCTGAAAGATCCCAAGGGGTTCTGGATCGGCACCGTGCTCGAACCCTATGGCCTGGTGTATCACCCGAAGGTGCTCGCGCGTCTCGGGGTGCCGGTGCCGAAGGACTGGGACGACCTGCTGCATCCCAAGCTGAAGGGAAACGTCGCACAATGCGCGCCGACGCGCTCCTCCAGCAGCCACGCGACCTACGAGGTGATTCTCCAGCGCGACGGCGACGCCAAGGGCTGGGCGTGGCTGAAGCGCCTTGCCGGCAATACCGGCATTTTCACCGCTCGCAGCCGTGACGTGCCTTCGGTCGTGGCGCGGGGCGAATTCGCGGCGGGCTTCGCGGTGCCGAGCTACATGGCGTTCGAGGATCGCCTCGCCGGCTACGACATCAAGTTCGTGGCGCCGAAGACCGCGTGGATTACGCCCGAGCCGATCGGCATCATCGCCGGCACCCGGCATCCCAAGGCGGCGCAGGCATTCATCGAGTACCTGCTGTCCGAGCGCGGGCAGAGAGTGGCGATGGAGCGGGGCGTGTTCCCGATCACGCCGAAATACAAGGTCCAGGGCAAGCCCGGCTCGCACGCGGAGATGGCGGTCGAGTTCACCGGGGGGCTCCGCTCCTATTTCGACGTCGATGTCGTCAATATCTACGACGATGCCGTCGCCCAGAAGCGCTACGAGGCGGTCAACTCGCAGTATCGCAAGGAAATCGAGTCCGTTGCCGAAGAGCTGAAGAAGAAATAACGCCGCGGCTCGGCGCCCGAAACATGCGCATCACCGTCGCGAACCTCACGAAGCGTTTCGGGCCGCTGGCGGTGGTGAACGGGGTCAACCTCGCGATCGAGGAGGGGGAACTCTTCACCCTGCTGGGACCGTCGGGTTGCGGCAAGACCACGCTGCTGCGCTTGGTGGCCGGTTTCTACGCCGCCGACGAGGGCGAGATCCGTTTCGACGACCGCGTGGTCAATGCCGTGCCTCCCCACGAGCGCGGCATCGGCATGGTGTTCCAGAACTATGCCCTGTGGCCGCACATGACGGTGGCCGAGAATGTCTCGTACGGGCTGAAGTTGCGCAAGATCCCTTCATCCCAGATCAGCGCGCGGGTCCAGGAAGTGCTGGAGAACGTGAAGCTCGGCGGCCTCGGCGACCGTTATCCGGGGCAACTCTCGGGCGGCCAGCAGCAGCGCGTCGCGTTGGCGCGCGCGCTCGTGCTGAATCCCCAGATTCTGCTGCTCGATGAGCCGCTTTCGAACCTCGACGCGAAGGTCCGCGTGCAGGTGCGCGCGGAGATCCGCAAGCTGCAGAAGGATCTCGGGATCACCACGGTGTACGTGACGCACGACCAGGAGGAGGCGCTGACGCTGTCCGACCGGATCGCGGTCTTCAACCAGGGCAAGGTGTTCCAGGTGGGGCCGCCCAAGGCGCTTTATGAACGCCCCGCCAACCGCTTCGTCGCCGATTTCATCGGCATCAACAACCTGGTCGAGGGCACGGTGCGGTCGGTCGACGGTTCGGACGGCCTGTGCGCCGAAACCGCGCTCGGCGTGCTGTGCGCCATTCACGACGAACCGCTGCCGGTGGGAGGGCGGTGTGTGATCTGCATCCGGCCCGAAAATCTCGCGCTGGGCGGGCCGTCAGACGGGGCGCGCAACCGCTTGAACGGCAGGATCGCGTTTGCCGCGTATCTCGGCAATACGCTGCGCTATGACGTCGACCTCGGCAACGGCGTCACTTTCAAGGCCGATATCCGCGATCCGTGGCATCACGAGCAGTTGCCGACGGGCACGTCCGTCGCCTTGAGCTGCCCGATCGGCAGCACGCTGGCGATTCCGGCAGGGTGACCCGGTATGGCCGTCGCGCAGACCACCCTTGTTCGCCCCCGAGCCCCCCGCACGCCGGCAATCTCCCTCGTAGGGTTCGCCCTGATCTGGGCGTTCCTGATCATCTTCGTGCTCTATCCCTTGACGCGCATCTTCTACGATGCGTTCACCAACGAAGCGGGCCAGTTCACCCTCGTGAACTTCCACGAGTTCTTCACCGACCGGTTCTACCTGCGCTCGCTCTGGAATTCGCTGGTGCTGGGCGTAGCTGCCGTCATCACGACCTCGGTGATCGGGATCGCCGTCGCGTTCCTCATCGTCCGATTCGAGTTTCCCGGCCGCAATCTGTTCGGTTACCTCACGATGCTGCCGATGATCCTGCCTCCGCTGGTCGGCGTGGTCGGATTCGTTTTCATCCTCGGGCGCGCGGGGACGGTGAACGTGCTGCTGTTTGACTGGTTCGACATTCAGCACCCGATCAACTTCATGTACGGCATGCAAGGCGTGCTGCTGGTCGAAACGGTGCACCTTTTCCCATTGATGACTCTCAGCATCCTCGATTCGCTCTCCAAGGTCGATCCCTCGCTGGAAGAGGCCGCCCAGGGCATGGGCGCGAAGGGGTGGCGGCGGTTCTGGGACGTGACGCTCCCTCTCACCACGCCCGGCTATGTTTCAGGCGCGCTGCTCGTTTTCATCTGGACCTTCGCCGACTTCATCACGC
>MEQT01000149.1 GCA_001770325.1 Betaproteobacteria bacterium RIFCSPLOWO2_02_64_14 | reverse complement strand
GTCGGCACCCGCCGCAATCTTGGCGGCTTCCGCTGCCGCCTGCGCCTTCGCCGCCGCCGCTGCATCCGCGGGAGATACCGCCGCGGGGACCGCGGCCACTCCACCACCCGCTTCCGCGAGGATTTCCGAGGTCAACGCCAGCTTCGAGTCGCGGCCCAGGTCGAGGAAACGCCCGCCCGCGAGCTGCACCTGGATGATGCCGTTCGCACCGGTCTCGATCACCTCGCTGACGAAAACCTTCTCGCCCGCCATGGCAACGCGCGCGACGCCATCCACGCCCACGATGCGAACGTTGCCAACGACTACGGTGATGGTGCCTGCTGCGGTGCTGCCGGTTGCTGGCGTTGCCATGTTGCTACCCTCCGTTGAGGTGTGTCTGCCTGATCCTTACCGGGCGCTGCCCTGCCCGAACCGATGGGCGAATTCTGAGCTAAATAAAGGGGATGCAACAGGGCCTTTGGTATCGATACCAAAGTATCGGTTGTGGCGTTTGTCACACTCCAGATCAGTCGAGGATCACGAAATGAGCGCTTTGGGCGACCTGCAACTGGTCCCGATAGGTCTGGACGACCTGAAAGTACGCCGGGATCGTGAGAGGGGGAATTTCGATCACGTCCGGGGGCGGTACGCTTAGCCACTGCCCGGCGCCGTTGCTGACGTGGAATTCGTAGTGGAGATGCGGCCCGGTCGCGAGTCCCGTCATGCCCACGAAACCGACCACCTGCCCTTTTTCAACGGTGCTGCCGACTGCCAGGTCGCGCACGAAACCGTCGAGGTGGCCATAATAGGTGAGGAACTTTCCGGAGTGATTTAAAATCAACAGGTTACCGAATTCCGAGCGCAGCCCTATGTGCTCCACGGTGCCGGCGGCGGTGGCGACGACGCGGGTTCCCATGGGCGCGGCGTAGTCGATGCCGCGGTGGGCGCGCCACAGCCCGAGGATCGGGTGAAACCGCGCGAGCGTGTATTCCGAGGTAACACGGGAGAACTCGACCGGTGATTTGCGGAAGACCTTTTTCAGGCTGGCGCCGCTCTCGTTGAAGTAGCCACGGTGATCGCCTCCCCCTTCGTAGTAGAACGCCTGCAGTCTCTGGTTGCGGATGGTGAGTTCCGCCGCGAGTATGCGCCCGGGCCGGTCGATGTGCCCCTCCTTGTAGAGCACCTCGTACACCAGGACGCAGCGATAGCCGCGGTGCAGCTCGCGGAGAAAGTCGACGTTGTCCGAAAATATCTCGGCAAGCTGAAGTGCGATGTCCTCGGGCAGCCCGATCGCATCGGTCGCGGTGAATAGCGATGCCTTCGAAGGATCGGCCCGCATGCGTTCGACCACGCGCGGATCGCTGGAATTGGGCTCGACCTGCAGGCCGCCGGGCGTCACCAGTATCGAGTAGACCTCCTCCGGGCGCACGACGTAGTCGATCTGCACTGCACGGTTGTCGGGGATCGCGCGCAGGCGGACATACTTGCCGGGCTGCAGTTCCGGCAGCAGGTCCATCTGTTCCGCCGTTGCGGGGCTCGCAAGCAAGCCATTTCCGAGCTTGTGCCCCACCCGCGAGAACAGGTCGGACCAGCGCTCCCCGGCCATCGTGCGGACCTCCACCTCTCCGTCCGCCGCGCTGCCGGTTCCGAAAGCATCGACACGGTGCAGGATGTCGCCGCGGCGCGGCTGCAGCGTCGCATCGTCGGGAATGCCGGCAACGGGTGCGACGCCAAACGCCACGACTTCGATGACCGGTGCACGCGGAACCGCCGGCGTCTGCGCGTTGGCGTCGCGCGCCGGGTAAGCGATCAGCGCAGCGGCAAGCACAAGCACGCAGCGAACAAGGAAATGCGTGGGAATCAGCACGTGCATACGGGTATTGTCTCAGAACCCGCGCCGCGCGCTGCGGTTCGTGCAGCGTCACCGGGCTCGACATCGCTTCAGACCTGACGCCGCGCTCACCCTACCCCTCCCCCATTATCAAGGCGGAGGGAATCTATCTCTTGCAACGCGGCTAGAGGATGTCCTTCTCGTCGACGATCAGGTTCTGGATGCCCTGCAGGCGCTTGCGCGCGGCCTGCCGCTGCAGGTATTTCTGCGATGCGGCGGGCGGCAGATCGGTGATCCTGATGATCGTTTTCTCCAGCAGCACGTCGATCAGGTCATCGACCAGGCGCACCATGCGCATGTCGCTTTCGGCGAGCAACTGGCGGATGGTGCCCGGGGAGGCGAGGCCGACTTCCGCGAGGAAACGCACCAGATCGGCATCGTCGGCCCCCAACTCCTCCGAGGCGTCCGCGGTGGCTTCGGCGAAGATGCCCTTGATCTTTCCGGAACTGTCACGCAATACGTATGGCATCAGCGTATCCAATAAAAACGGGGCACGTCAGCCGCGCCCCGTTTCAGCAAAAAGCCGCCTGAGCTACTACTGCGCCCTGACCATTGCCTGCTCGGGAGGCGTCACGTCGAGGGTGCTCAACAACTGCCCCGTCGCGTTCAGGATCCGGTAGCGCGCCGACATCTCGATGAACAGCCCGGTCAGATACGTGGTACGCGCCGTGAAGAACTCGTTCTCGCTGTCGAGCAGGTCCAGCAAGGTGCGCTGCCCGATCGCGAACTGCTGGTTGTAGGCCACGCGCGTCGAGTCGGACGCCTTGACGTAGCGTTCGAGCTGCGGCAGCCGCTCGCGCGCGGTCGCAAAGGCATTGTAGGCAAGGCGCACCGCGTTTTCGACCTGGCGGTGGGTGTTGCGCGCAATCTCGGACGCCTCGTTGATCTGGAACGCGGTTTCCTTCATGCGGTGATTGTCGAAGAAGCCGCGGAACAGGTTCCACTTCAGCCACACCATGACCATGCGGTCGCGATTGGGACCATCCACGCCATCGATGTTCCGGTTGTTCGTATAACTCGCCTCGACCTCGAGGCGGGGCGAATAGAACGACCGCGACAACTCGCGCTGGGCCTGCGCCGCCTCCACGTCGGACTGCGCGGATTTCAGGATCGGGTGATTCGCCAAGCCGACCTTGACGGCCTCGTCGACCGTCTTCGGTATGTTCTGCGGAATGGCGGGCCGGGTCAGCTTGCCCGCTCCCTTGCCGACGACTTTCAGGTATGCGATTTCCGCGTCGCGCAGCGTGCTCTCCGCGGAAGACATGTTCGACTGCGCGAGCGCAAGACGCGCCGCAATCTGCTCCAGGTCCGCGCGGCGCCCGACACCCTTGTCCGCGCGCAATTTCACCTGATCGAACGTGCGCTGATGCGCCTGCAGATTCTCCCTGGCAAATCCCACCTGGTCGCGGTTTTTCAGCACGTCGAGATAGGCGTCGATCGCCTGGAGCGCGATTTCTTCCGCGGTGCCATAGGTCTTGTGCGCGACGGAATCGCTGATCGCCTGGCGGCGGTCCACTTCGCTCTTGACGCCGAGACCATCCCATAGCATCTGATTGAGGATCATGCCCTCCTGCTTGCGCCAGAGGTGGACGTAGCCGCTGTTGCCGGCGGCGAGGGTCGTGGTGTTCTGGCTCTGCTCTTTCCCCGCACCCCACAACCAGTCGATCTTCGGGTAGTAACCGCCCTTCGCGCCCTCGATCGCGGCGTCCGCGGCGTCTTTGCGGCGGACCGAACTGAGCACATTGGGATTGGATTCCAGCGTCTGAACGACGACTTCCTTCAACGACTGCGCCGCTACCTGCTGACCCGGAACCGGAAGAAAAGCCAGCGTCATTGCCGCAGCGATTACGCTCTTCCCGATTATTTTCTTCATGATTTTTCTATCCCCGCATTTTCGCAACTGAACGACCCGCCGCCTGAACCGGGCAGGACTTCATCTTCGCCGTTAGAATATCAGCCTAACCACTTGCGGTAAATCAGCTTTTGCCCCCAACCGTGCCGGCGAGGAAAACGTGTTGCAACCGCACAACAGAAGCGATAATCAAATTCATTCTAGCACAGGGTAAATAAAACGCTACCTCACCAATTAATGCTTGTAGATCAACGCCTTCTCCCAGCTGTAGCGGATTCTGCTTCCTCATCGTTCACGTACAGAACGAGTTTGAGCCGATCGGGAACGTCGAGCTTCTGGAATATGTTCGACAGGTGACCTTTGACCGTGCGTTCCGTAATGTCCAACGCCTCCGCCACCTGCTTGTTGGTCGATCCGGCGACGATCAACGTGACGATATCCTTTTCGCGCTGCGTCAATGACCTGAGCTTGTCGTCCTCCTTCTTCGCGGCGCCCGGCCGCGCCGCCTGCGCGTAACGCCGGAGCTCCGACACGAGACGCGGCACCAGGGTACGCGTTACCCACACCCCGCCGGTGCTGGTCACGTTAAGGACCTGCTTGAGGGATTCTGGGTCGATGCCGCGCCGGCAACAACCCTTCACGCCGACCTTCAGGAGCGCGATCTCTTCCTCCTCGTCGAAGACCGGCGTCATCACGATGACCCGGGTGCCGCCGGCGAGGCCCACGACTTGCGCCACCTCATGATCGAGAGGCCGGTTCAGCACCTCGGAATCCAGGATCACCACAGAAGGCGATTGCGAGCGGATCTTCGCGGCGACTTGCGCGGCGCCGTCCACCACGTCGAGTTGATGCTCGGCGCTCACCGCCCGCCGGCAACGGCCAACGACATCGTCATCGCGCGTCGCGAGTAGGATAGCCATGACTAGCAGCCTGCCGGACTTGGTATCCGGCAGGCTGCTAAAAGCAAAACCGCCCGCGGATCTTGAATGTACCCCGGGTTAACAACCGCTCTTGCCCCCCCAAAAGCACGCGAGCAGGCCAGAAATGAGGGTTTCACTGGCTTTTCCTCTCGTATTCGTGCGGGCGGTTTTGCATCAGGAGTTTGTCGGACCCAAGTCCGACAAACTCCTAGCGCTCGCGAAATGCCATTTCCTTGGTCTTGATGATCGGCTTGAGCAGGTACTGCAGAAACGTCTTCTCCCCGGTCTGGATATGAACCGTTGCAGTCATGCCGGGAATAATGGCCAGAGTCTTGCTGCTGCGCGCCGGCACATTGCTGGTCGTTCGCACCTGCACCAGGTAGTAGCTTTCGGTCTTTTTCTCATCGAGGATCGTATCCGCGCTGATCTGCTCCAGTTTAGCAGGAAAGCCGCCATAAATTGAGAAGTCGTATGCGGTGATTTTGACCAGGGCCTCCTGCCCCGGACGCAGGAACGCGATGTCCCTCGGGCGTACGCGCGCCTCCACCAGCAACGAGTCCTCCAGCGGCACGATCTCCAGCAGGTCGGAACCCGGCTGCACCACGCCGCCGATGGTCGTGACCCGGATGGTCTTGATGGTCCCGGTCACCGGCGAGCGCACCACCGCACGCTCCACCCGATCCTTGAGCGCGACGCTCGTGGCCGACGTCCCTTCCTGCTCGGCGCGCACCTGGTTGAGTTCGGCAAGCGCGTCACCGCGGAACTTTGCGGTATAGCTCTCGAGCTTGCTGCGCCCCTCGGCAACCGCGGACTCAAGCCGCGGGATCGTGATCCGCGTCGATTCGAGTTCGCCCTTGAGGTCGTTCTCCTGCCGCTCCAGGCGCAGGATTTCGACTTCCGACATCGCGCCCTGCTTGACCAGCGGCCGGGACATCGCCAGTTCCCGGGTGAGAAACTCCAGGCTGGTCGCGATCTGTTTCAACCGCCCGCGCTTTTCGTCGAGCTCCCTGGTGCGCTGGTCGATCTGCTGGCGGAATGCCGCGGTGTTGGCGTTGAACTCCGCCTGCCGCGAACGGTAGAGCGTGGACTCGCGCTCCGCCAGGTCGGGATTTTCCTTTCGGAGCTGCGCCGATACGATAAACGGCTGCCCCGACACTTCCGCTGTGAGGCGCGCGATCTTCGCCCCCAACGCGTCGTTCTTGGCCTTGTTCTCCTGAAACGAGGAGGCGTAACGCGTGTCGTCGATCAGCATCAGCACCTGGTTCTTGCGCACCACGTCGCCGACCCTGACCTTGATCTCGGAGATGATGCCGCCCTCGAGGTTCTGCACGATCTGCACCTGGCTCGACGGAATGACCTTGCCCTCGCCGACGGTGGTTTCACCGATATTTGCGTAAGCCGCCCAGACGACGAACGCGATGACGAAGATGAATGCCGTCCACAGCACGAAGTGCGCGTACTCGGGCGGGCCCTGCATCGCCGCGGCCGACTTCTCAGCCATGAAGTCGATGTCTTCACGTTCGATCGGGGCAGCGGGTATGCTGGTAATCGCCATGTCACTTCCGTTTTGCGACGTTGATCCTGCCGCCGGCAAGGGCCTGCATGACCTGTTCCTTGGGCCCGTCCGCGACCACCTTGCCGTTGTCCAGCACGATCAGCCGTGGCACGAGCGAAAGCAGCGATGCCCGGTGCGTGACGAGGAGAAGCGTCTTGCCGGTGAGCACCTTGTCGAGTTTGCCCTTGAAGTTCTCCTCCGAGCGGTTATCGAGCGAGTTCGTCGGTTCATCCATGATCAGGATCGGCGGATCGAGCACCAGCGAGCGCGCGATCGCAATCGTCTGGCGCTGGCCGCCCGAAAGTCCCTCGCCACGCTCTCCGATGTGCAGATCGAAACCCTGCGCCGCGTGGTTGACGAACTCGGTGACGCCTGCGACCTCCGCCGCGTGGATCATCGCCACATCGTCGGCGTAGGGCGCCGCGAACAGGATGTTCTCCTTCACCGTGCCGAAAAACAGCACGATATCCTGCGGCACGTAACCCACGTTGCGGCGCAGCGTGGCGGGGTCGATCTGTTTGATGTCCACCCCGTCGATGAGGATCGATCCGGAAGTCGGTTCGTAAAGGCCGAGAATCAGCTTCTCCAGCGTCGATTTGCCGGAACCGATCCGGCCGATGACGGCTGCCCTCTCGCCGGGGGCGACGCGAAACGAAACGCCCGCGAGCGCCGGCACCTGCTTGCCCGGATACGTGAAGGTGACGTTGCGGAACTCGATTTCGCCACGGATGATGGGACGCTGCACGAAGCTCTTGTTCTCCGGCCGTTCGATCGGAAGCTGCATCACGCTGTTCAGCGTCGTCAGCGCCTGCATCGACTGGTGGTAGCGGGTCATGAGCCCTGCCACCTGCCCGAGCGGCGCCAGCGCGCGGGTATTGAGTATCGTGCACGCCACCAGCGCTCCGATGGTGAGTTCGCGCTCGGCGATCAGGTAGACGCCCACGACTATCACCGCCACCCCCGCCGTCTGCTGCACCGACATCGAAATGTTGACGATGGCGGAGGACAGCGTGCGGGCCTTGATCCCCAGCCGCGAAATCGTGCCGACCAGTTGTTCCCATTTGCGCTGCAGCACGCCTTCGGCGGAGAGCGACTTGACGGATTCGATCGCGCTCAGGCTCTCGATCAGCAGGCCCTGCTTCTGCGCCCCGCAACGGAACGTCGTCTGGATGATTTCCCCCAGCTGGCGCTGCAGGATGAGGCCGACCAGGATGATGACCGGCACGGCCATGAGCGGGACCAATCCGATGATCCCGCCGACCCAGAAGATGACCGCGATGAAGATGAATACGAACGGCAGGTCCACCAGGGCCGTGATCGTCGCGGAAGTGATGAACTCGCGAAATGCCTCGAACTCCTGGATGTTGCTCGCGAACGATCCCACAGACGCGGGACGCGCCTCCATCTTCATCCCCATCGCCTTTTCGAAGATGTTCGACGAGAGTATGACGTCGATGCGCTTGCCCGCGATGTCCACGAGGTAGGCCCGCATCATGCGCATGCCGAAGTCGAACCCGAGGACGATCAGCACGCCGAACGCCAGCGCCCACAGTGTTTCGGTCGTGTCGTTGGGAACGACGCGGTCATACACGTTCATGATGAACAGCGGCATGGCCAGCGCGAAGAGGTTGATGAGCAGCGATGCGAGCAGCACCTCCGCGTAGATCGGCCACGCCTGCTTGACGACGCCCCAGAACCAGTGCGTCACGCGTGGCACCGCGCTGTGCGCGGTGCGGGAATCGAACTGCAGCTTCTCCCGCACCAGTATCACGTGCCCTGAATACGCCTTCTTCAGTTCGTCGAGCGCGATCCGGGCCAAGCCTCCGGTGTCGGGTTCCGCCACCTCGCATACCCCTTCCGGGCTGACATGTCGCAGGATGCAGGCGCGGCCTTCCGCCAGCAGCACGACCACCGGCAACACCAGGGGCGAGAGCTTCTCCAGATCCCGCGCCACCACCTTCGCAGCGAGCCCGGCCCGGTCGGCGGCGCGCTCGAACAGCGAGGGCGTGATCTTGCTGTCGACGAGCGGCAAACCGGCCGACAGCGTCTCCTCCGAAAACGGACGGTTGTAGAACCGCGTGAGCAACACGAGACATTTGAGCAGCGGATCGTCCGTGGATACCGTCCGCTTCGGAATTTCCCACTGTGACTGCGCCTGCGCTTCCTGCGCCTCGCCGCTCCGATCGGTTTTAATGGGTTGCAACATCGATCACTCCGGACGGCCGATGTAGTAGCCCTGGGCGCCGTCGACCATGAGCCGCTTCACCGTTTCGAATTCCTGCTCGCTTTCGATGTACTCGGTGATCACCTTGATCCCGAGGCCGTGCGCGATACCGACCAGGGCCTGCACGAAGAACTGGCGGTCGGAAGCCTCCGCGATGCCGCGCGTATAGCTGCCGTCGATCTTGATGTAGTCGACCGGCAGCGCACGCAAATAGCCGACCGAGGCCGTGCTCTGGCCGAAGCGGTCGATCGAGCACTGCGCGCCGGCCTCGCGGAAGCGCTCGAAGGCCTGCTGCACCGTCTCGATGTTGTTGATGAGCGAGTATTCCGCGAGTTCCACCACGATATATTTCGCGATCGCGGGCTGCGCTTTGAGCTGCCCGACCAGCCAGTCGACGAACGTCTTGTCGAGCAGGGCCTCGCGGGAGAGATTGACCGCCGTGGCGCCCCCGAGCACCGGGCCCTTGGTCTTGATGTTGTCGAACACCTTTTCGATCACCGCGCGGTCGAGGTCCACGAGCACGCCCAGGCGCTTGGCGACCGCGATGAACAGCCCGGCCCGGATCAGCGTTCCGTCCTCGGCCACGATCCGCACGCAAGCCTCGCTGCGATAGTGCCAGGCCGACTCCGGCGGCTGGCAGGCGCGCACCGGCTGGCTCTGTACCTCGACGCGGTCGCGCGGGAGGCCGCCCTTGAACATGGCGGTGATCTGCGCGGTGAGCGCGGCGGCGCTCTCCTTTTCGCTGACGCCTTCGTGCAGGTGCCACGCTGGAATGCCGCGCGCCTGCGCCACTTCCAGCGCCGCGCCCGCCGCCGCCATCAGTTTTCCGAACGATGCGCCTTCGTGGTAGCGGTAGTAAACGAGTCCCGCGTGCGGCATCACGCTGTCGTCGGTGCGCGGGACTTCCTCGATCTCCGTCAGGCCGCTGATGAGCTGTTCGCCGAGTTTGGGAACGTCAGCCTCCAGCACGTCCGGCACCACGACCGCGAACTCGGGACCGTCGAGCCGTGCGAGCAACGTGCGGTCGTTGGGCGGAAACATGCCTTTAAGCAATTCCGCCACGCGCTTGAGCAAGGCATCGCCCTCGGCCCGGCTGTTGCGCTGGTTGTAGCCGACAAAACCGCGGATGCGCACGATCGCAATCACCCCGGCGGCAAACTTGGTGGGCGCGCCGATCAGGTGGTTGAGCCGCTCATTGAAATCATTGCGATTCATCAGGCCGGTCACCCCGTCGACGTATGCCTTCCTGCGCATGTTCTCGGCGAGCTCGGTCTGCTCGGTCAGCATGCGTTCCACCGCCAGGCACATCGAGTTCAAGGCGATCGTGACACGCTGCAGTTCGCGCGCCCACGGCAGCTTGTCGAGAATCGTGAACTTGCGCCTGGAAATGTCGAGCGCCTGCTGCTCCATGGCGTCGAGCGGTTTCAGCGCGAGCTTGAGCACCACGAGAACCACGATCAGCGAGGCAATGCCGACCGCGAGCAGCACCCAGAAGGAACGCGCCGACACCCGCCACAGCTCGGCGTAGGCGTGGCCGGAATGGCTCACGACTTCGACCACGGCGACCTGCCGCCAGCCGTCCATCACCGTTGCGCTCATGCGCGGAGTCGCCAACGGGAGATAGTTGATGAACCACTGGGGAACCCCCTTCACTGCCTGGTCCACCTTTTTCTCGACGATGACGTTCCCTTTGGTTCCTTTCACCAAGATTTCACGGTAGTAGCCCCGGTCGAAGATCGCGTTCGCCATGGTGTCGATCGTGCCCACGTCCTTGATCTTGGCGCTGTGCGTGATCGAGAGGCCGAGCGATGTCGCCGCATCCTGCGCGTGCGACTCCATGGCGCGCTCGAGGTAGTCCTGGGTGCTGTTGATCACGATCAGCAGCGTCGCAATGAACACCAGAACCCATAACAGGGAAATCAGGCCGACCAACAAGCGGGAAAGTTTCATATGGACTCCGCCCTCTGGATTGCGTTAATCATCTACGTCGCCCCGCGCAGGCGCGACTGCAGGTCTTTCCAGTGCCCGATGCGATCCGAACTGCCGACCGACTGCTGGCGCCCCGACTGCTCCTTGGCGAGCCACAGACCCGACCCGTTGAAGCTGTAAACCGGCAGCAGGTCCGTTCGGGCCGAGGCCGGCAGGATGGTCTTGTTGATGTTGTCGAGAACCACCGGCTCATCGTCGGCGTTCGGGAAATACGCCAGCACCATGTGGGCCTGCTTGTAGATGACCAATTCCTTGACATAAGTGATCCGCAGCTTTTCATCGTCGACCCCGAGCGCGCGCAAGGTGAAATACTTGGCGATGGAAAAGTCCTCGCAGTCCCCCGCATTCGTCGAGAGAAATTCAACCGGCGTCGCCCAATAGTCCGTCTTCCCCCAATGAATGATGTCATCCTTGAACTCGGTCATGTTCATGAAATCGTTCACCAGGTCGAGCTTGGCGCGCTCCGGCAGCGCCTTGTTCTTCGACGAGGTCATCAGCGCGCGCCAGCCGGTAAGCCGTTCCTTCGCGACCGGCCCGAAACTCTGTGCAAGTTTCGCGATCTGGGCATCGGTGATGACGGCCAGTTCCTGCGCAAGCGCAGCGAGCGATATGGCGAGCAGGACCACCCGCGCCCATCGAAAGATCCAGTGCTTCCGCGTCCCGATGCCCGCCCCCAACGTCAGTCCCCTTGCAACGTGAACTCCACGGCCCCCTCCGAGCCGGGCCCGGGCCAGCCGCTCCCGTCGACGTTCCGTAATTCCGGAAGCAGAGGTTTCCCCGAGCCGTTGCGAATTTTTTCATCATATCATACGTATATGCGCGTATCCCGGCGCGGCAGCGAACCCCGCGATGAACGCACCGTTGCCGCTGCGCAGGCGTTGGTCTAGACTTATTGATCCACACCAGTCAATGCTCGAAAAAACTTGGGGAATGGGGAACCGAGATGGCCGAAAACGTCGAACTTTCCACGGACGCAGACAGTTACTTCCGAACGCTTCCGGGAACGGACTACCCGCAGGCGCTGGTGCAGAGCTATCCGCGCATCGCGAACACGATCGTCGAGCTGCGTGAGGAGCGCGCCAAGCTTACGCAATACTTCGACTCGCTGCTCAACGACACCCGGGGCGGCCGGCAGGGGTTTCCGTTCAGCGTTCTGATGGAACTGCAGAATCTGCGCGATCTGATGTTGGGCAACGTCTTCGGTCCCGAGGACGGCGCGCACTGGGTGTGACGGTCTGCTCCGAAGACTACCTGGCTTCTTCGACCTTGATCAGCACGCGCCGCGTATCTGACACGGCGCGGCTGGTCGATCCGAGCAGCACCGAGCTCTGGCCGGCGCGATCCTGTCCGAGACCGCCCAGTTCGATCCATTCCCCAAGACGTCCCGATACCGTCGTGACGACCCGCTGCACGTTCACGGCCCCGGGCATGTCGCGGCTCACCGTGTCATGTTGCGGACTCACCTCCAGCGTAACCGTGTCACCCGTGAGGCGCGGCCGCACGTAAAAACCGCTGACGACGTCACGATACTCAACGTCTTCGACCACCTGCTCGACGACGCGTCCTCCAACCACGTTGCGCACGATTCGGCGGCGCGGCACCGGTACCGATCGTCCTGCGTTGATCAATGCGCTGTTGCCCTCAAGTACCTGCACCGTCTGGGCATTCCGGTCGGACTCCACCGACTGCGTGTCGAAAACGCGCGCCCGAACCCGGTTGTCGCCGTCCTGGAGTACGACCGTTCCGCCTCGCCGTTCCGAGCTACCGGGAACCACGACGCGTGCCTGGTCACTCCCCACCCTGCCGGATACCTCCGCATCCCGGCGGCTCGCAGCCACATCTGCGTCCTGCCTTACGGTGATGACCAGGCGGCGCGGCATGGCATCCACACTCGCCAGAACACGCTTGATCTCCTCGAGATTGGCGGGCGTCGTGCGGATCACAAGCTGATTCTGCAACCCGCTGATGCTTGCGTCGCGCGGCAGGAGCGGCTGCACGATGGGTATCACTTGGTCCGCTGTCCGGTATTTCAGCGGAATCACCTCCAGCACCATGCTCTGCGCCAGCACGCACCCCCAAACACCCGCAAACGGCAAGAGCGCCCAACGCAGGAAACCCGATGAAATATCGTTCTGCATCAGCATCTAAACGGCTGTCCGGGAACCGAGTGTACGCGATTACGTGGCGTGCTGTCCGCGAAAGCCCGTAATTCGTTATACTTATCAGCCGGTTGTGATGGGGAGGCGGGGGACATGCGACGAATCGGAATCGTGGCGGCGACAATCCTGTGCGTAACGACCGGGAGCGCGGTTGCAGCAAATGATGAAAACGCCCCCCCGGCTTTCACGATTGCGGGCGCCGCCGAACAGTACTTCGTTCGCGCGCACGAACTCATGCTTCAGGCCCTCTCTCTCATGGGGATCAAGTATCGTTACGGCGGCGATACACCTGTGACCGGTTTTGATTGCAGCGGTTTCGTGCGCTACGTATTCAACCAGATCGGCACGGGCTTGCCGCGGCGCGCGTCCGAGATCAGCCGGATCGGGCGCACCGTGGATCGCGATGAGCTGCAGCCGGGAGACCTGGTGTTTTTCAATACCTTGCGCCGGCCGTTCTCCCACGTCGGCATCTACCTCGGCGAGCAGCGCTTCATCCATTCGCCGAGCCGGGGCGGCAACGTCGAAATCGTCAACATGAGCGAGCGCTATTGGGAAAGACGGTATAACGGCGCACGCCGCCTCGACCTCTGATAGCGTCCGATAGTCTCCCCGCAGCGCGTTGCCTTCACACGCGCCAGCGACAGGCATTCTGCCTCCGGATTGCCCGTTGCCCCCGCATTGATCTTCCGGCGCACTGTAACTTCATGTCGTTACAGCCGTATGGAGGTACTTGTATTTGCAAATCACTCTCATTTGCTAATACGATTGATTCTCATTATTATATTGTGGCCAGACGTTAATTAATTGACACATTGGAGGCCATATATGTCTGATTCAAAAAGATTTTTCCACGCTGTTCTGGTCGCTGCCGCACTCCTTCCCACTTTTGCGGCAATCGCTCAGGACAAGATGCTGAATCTCTACTCTTCCCGGCATTACCAAACCGATGAGGCGCTCTACCGCAATTTCACCAAGCTCACGGGCCTCGCCATCAACCGCATCGAAGCCGGGGAAGACCCTCTGATCGAGCGGCTGCGCAATGAAGGCGCGAGAAGCCCTGCGGACGTCCTGGTCACGGTCGATGCCGGGCGCCTGTGGCGAGCCGAGCAGCTCGGCTTGTTCGCGCCGGTGGACTCCAAAGTGCTGGAAACCCGGCTCCCGGAAAGCATGCGCGCGCCAAACAAGCAGTGGTTCGGATTTTCGGCGCGGGCACGCGTGATCGTCTATAACAAGCAGTCGTTCGACCCGGCGCGCGCGCAGAACTATGAAGACCTGGCGAACCCCGCCCTCAAGGGCAAGGTCTGCACGCGCTCGGGCGGCCATGTGTACAACCTGTCGCTGATGAGCGCGCTGATCGAACATTGGGGAGAACAGAAGGCCGAGCAGTGGGCCCGCGGGGTAGTCGCCAACTTCGCCCGCGCGCCCAAAGGCGGGGACACCGACCAGATCCTCGCCGTCGCGTCGGGGGAGTGCGGCGTCGCCATCAGCAACAGCTACTACTACGTTCGGCTCATGAAATCCGCGAAACCCGAGCACCGGCGTGCCATCGAACGGGTCGGACTGATCTGGCCCAACCAGAAGGGCTTCGGCACGCACGTGAACGTCTCGGGGGCTGCGGTGCTGAAGCACGCCCCGCATCGCGCGGCGGCTGTGCGCTTTCTCGAGTACCTGGCAAGCGACGAGGCGCAAGCGTATTTTGCGAACGGCAACAACGAATGGCCGGCGGTGAAAACTGCGCCGCTCGACAACGCGGAACTCGCGTCGCTCGGCCGTTTCAAGTCCGACGATCTCAACGTCGGGCTGCTCGGGAAAAATCAGCCGCTCGCGCAGAAGATATTCGACCGGGCCGGCTTCAAATAGACCGTCGCCGCCTATCCTGCGCCGGGGCGCTGCCGCAGCATGAAATGCGACAGCAGCACGATCGGCAGCAGTCCCACGGCAACGATGGTCAAGGCGCCCGTCGAGGCTTCGGCGAGGCGTTCGTCCGACGCGAGGTTGAAGGCATGCACGGCCAGCGTGTCGAAGTTGAACGGACGCATCACGAAGGTGGCCGGCAATTCCTTCATCACATCGACGAATACGAGCAAACCCGCGATCACCGTGCTCCGCCACAGCAACGGCGCGTGCACCCGGAGCAGGGTTGAGGCGGGCCCCAGTCCCAGCGAGCGGGCGGCAGCATCCATGTTCGGCGTAATTTTCGCCAACCCGGCGTCGATCGTCTGCAGCGATACCGCGAAGAAACGCACGAGGTAGGCATACACCAGTGCCGCGATCCCGCCGGTCAGGATCAGCCCTGGCGCGACGCCGGTGACCCACTCGATCGTGCCCGCCAGCGCATGGTCCAAGCGCGTGACCGGGATGAGGACCCCAACCGCCACAACTGCGCCGGGCACCGCATATCCCAGTCCCGCAACCCGGCTTGCCCATCTTACCCAGCGGCTCGGGGCCGTGCGCCCGGCATACGCAAGGAGCAGCGCCAAGAGCACCGCGATGCCGGCAGTGCACAGGGCGAGAGTGACGGTGTTGAACGTGAGCTCGATGTAGCGCGTCCCGAAATCCACATCGCCCGACGCCAGCGCGAGATGCAGGAGGATTCCCGCCGGCACGAAGAATCCCAGCGCCAGCGGAATGCCGCAAGCCACCAAAGCCACGAGCGCCTTGAACCCCGTAAGCCGATACGGGTACGGCAGGCGCTTGCGATGCGCGGTGTTGTGAAAGCTCGCCCGGCCGCGGCTCATACGCTCGATCAGGAGCACCGCAAAAACGAAGCCCAGGAGCGTTGCCGAGAGTTGCGCAGCCGCGACCGGATCCCCGAGAGAAAACCACGCGCGATAAATGCCGGTGGTAAAGGTCTGCACGCCGAAATAGGAAACCGTGCCGAAGTCGGCGAGTGTCTCCATCAACGCGAGCGCCGTACCCGCGACGATGCCGGGCCTCGCGAGCGGCAGCGCAACGTGCGCAAAGGTCCGCCACGGCCCATAGCCCGAGGCGCGCGCGACCTCCAGCATGCTGTCGGATTGCTCTAGAAACGCGGCGCGCGCGAGCAGGTAGACGTAGGGGTAGAGCACGAACGAGAGCATCGCTACCGCGCCGAGAAGCGAGCGCACGTCGGGAAACCAGTAGTCGTGCGGCCCCCACTCCATCGATTCGCGCAGCGCCGTCTGCAGCGGACCGGCGAACTGCAACAGATCGGTATAGGCATAGGCCATGACATACGCCGGCACCGCCATTGGCAGCAGCAGCCCCCATTCGAGCAATCGCCGCCCGGGAAACTGGCACATCGTGGTCAGCCATGCAGCCGTGACGCCTATCGTCACCACACCGTAGGCCACGCCCAGCAACAGTCCGAGGGAGTTACGGATGTATTCGGGAAGAACGGTCGCCGCAAGATGGTCCCAAGTCCCCTGGCTCGGCACAAAAACATTCAACATCACCACGATCACGGGCACCGCGAGCAGTACGGCCACCGCGACCGCGAACGTGTTCAGGGCGCTGGGTTTCCGCAACCACCTGCGCGGGCTTACGGTTTCAGCCTGCAAAACAGTGTTCATGTGCTTTGATCTCTCTGTGCCCTCTGTGGCCTCTGTGGCTGAATTGCCTATTTCAGGTTCACGCATCTACTCGCAAGGGAAAACTGGAAATTCATTGTAACAAGAATCATTATCATCTTTTGGCCGGTATAATCGCAGCATGTCGGCCCTTCTGGAGTTGCGCAATGTACGACACTCATATGGCGACCGCGAGGTGTTGAGTAACCTCACGTTATGTGTGGATAAAGGTATGATCGCATGCCTGCTCGGTGCGAGCGGCTGCGGCAAGACCACTGTCCTGCGCTGCATCGCCGGTTTTGAGCCGGTGACCGCCGGCGCGATTGCAATCAATGGCGTAGTCATGAGCCGACCGGGCGACACGACGCCGCCCGAAAAGCGCCGCGTCGGCATCGTGTTCCAGGATTTCGCGCTCTTCCCTCACCTCACGGTCGCGCGCAACATTGCCTTCGGTCTGCGCACGGCCGGCGATGTGCAGCCCGCCGGCCGCGTTTCGGAGCTGCTTGCTACCGTAGGCCTCGAACAGGTCGCAAACCGCTATCCGCACGAACTCTCCGGCGGACAGCAGCAGCGTGTCGCACTGGCGCGGGCGCTGGCGCCGCGCCCCGACGTGATGCTCCTCGACGAACCGTTTTCCAATCTCGACGTCACGATGCGAGAGCGCCTCGCCCAGGAGGTGCGCGACATCCTGAAGCAGCAGAACACGACGGCAATCCTCGTCACGCACGAGCAGAACGAAGCCTTCAATATCGCCGACGCGATCGGCATCATGGCGGAAGGCGCCATCGAGCAATGGGGAACGCCCTACCAGCTCTATCACGAACCGGCGACGCGCTTTGTCGCCGACTTCATCGGACAAGGCGTCTTTCTTCCGGGCACGGTTACCGGACACGACGAAGTCCGGATCGAACTCGGCGTGGTACGGGGCCCGCTGCCGGATGCCTGCGGCGACGGTGCGCTGGTCGACGTGCTCACGCGTCCCGACGATGTCGTGCACGATGATGCGAGCTCGATGCGCGCGCAGGTCGTACACAAAGCGTTCCGTGGTGCGGAATTCCTCTACACCCTGCAGCTCCCGAGCGGCGGCCGCGTTCTGTCCCTGGTGCCCAGCCACCACGATCACGAGATCGGGGAGCCGATCGGCGTCCGGCTCGACATGAATCACCTGGTCGCGTTTCCCCGCACGCAGACCTGACAACCGGCGCGCGCCGGGTCACGGGGCGGGATTCATCTCCCGCTCGGGAACCGGCTTGCTTGCCTCCCGTTGGATCACGCTCCGCAGTTCGCGCGCAAGTTCATACACCACCATCGCGTAGTTGACGCTCCGGTTGTATCGCGTGATGACGTAGAAGTTCTGCAGCCCGAGCCAGTACTCCACGCCGGACTCCGTCTCCAGGGAAAACAGCGCCGCCTCCGCATCGTCGCGTACCGCGGCAAGCGGAACCACGCCGCGCTGTCTCAATGCGACCACGGTGCTATGGGGCTTGATTCCCGCCGCGAGCACGGCATCCACGGCGCTGGCCGCGGCTTCGGCGGGTACCGCAACGACTCCGCCCGCTTCCCACCCGAACGAGCGGTAATAGTTGGCGACACTGCCGATGGCGTCTGCCGGCGCGCCCATCAGATCCGGCTTGCCATCGCCATCGTAGTCCACCGCATACTTGCGATAGCTGCTCGGCAGGAACTGGGGAATGCCGATCGCGCCCGCATACGACCCCGTCACGCGCGTCATGTCCAGTCTGATTTCCCGCGCGAGGAGCAGGAATTGTTCGAGTTCGCCCCTGAAAAAATCGGCGCGTGGCGGGTAGTCGAACGCGAGCGTCGCCAGCGCTTCCACGACCTTGAAGTTGCCGGTATCGCGCCCGTACAGGGTCTCGACGCCGATCGTGGCGACGATGATCTCCTCCGGCACGCCGAACTCGCGGCTCGCCCGCCCTATTACCTCGGCGTGCAGGCGCCAGAATCTTGCGCCTTCGGCAATGCGCACGTCATCGATATAGCGCTCCCGAAACACGTGCCATGGGCGCGCGGTTCCCGGTGCAGACATGGCGCGAAGTATCGAAGTACGCGGCTTGATCCTGCCGAGAAGGCGCCGCAGCAGGGTGCGATCGTACTGGTGCCTCTGCGCCATCTCGTCGATGAACGCCGCCACCTCAGGCCGCAGCGGCCTCGGCGCTGCGGCAAACACCCGGCCGCCCAGTAACGCACCTAAGACCCCCAACAAGAGGACGACTCCCCTCCTTCGCAAGGAGGGGTGGACCGCAGGGCCGGGGTGGTTGCGATGCACGGAACGCGTACTCACCACCCCGCCGGCTTCGCCGGCACCCCTCCTCCAAGAGGAGGTGAGTTCGTCCTGTTGCTCACTCTCATCACTTTCGATGATCGGCGCCGATCGCATCAGCGACGGAGCTAAAGCCATCGGCGCGCAGCAGATGCACGAGATCACGCTTGATTTCTGCAATCAGTCCGGGACCCTGAAAGACGAGGGCTGAGTACAGCTGCACCAGCGTTGCGCCCGCCCGGATCTTCGCGTACGCGTCGGCGCCGCTCGCAATCCCGCCGCAGCCGATGATCGGGAGACGGCCCGCGGTCAGACGGTACATCTGCGCGAGGCACGCGGTCGATGGCGACAACAGGGGCCGCCCCGACAGCCCGCCCGTTTCCCCTGCATGGCGGCTGCGCAGCCCCTCGGGGCGCGTGACCGTGGTGTTGCCGACGATCAATCCGTCCACACCCGACGCGAGCGCAACTTCGGCGATGTCGCGCATCTGGATCTCATCCAGATCGGGCCCCACCTTCGCGAGGAGCGGCGGCGGCCGCGCCGCATCCTGCGCGCAGCGTTGCCGGGCTTCGAGCGCGCATTGCAGCAGGTTCGCGATCGGCACGCGCGCCTGAAGCGAGCGTAGCCCGGGCGTGTTGGGTGATGACACGTTGCACACCAGGTAATCGGCGCTCCCGCACATCGCCTCGATGCCGGCGACGTAATCGGCGGCCGCATCCTGTGTTTCCCGGTTCTTGCCAACGTTGGCCCCGACAATTCCACGCGCGCTGCCGGCCCGCCACTTCGCCAGCCTCTCGGCGAACGGGCCGAGCCCCCGGCTGTTGAAACCCAAACGATTAATCACCGCCTCGTCCTCGTCCAGGCGAAAGAGCCGCGGCCGGGGATTGCCGGGCTGTGGATGCGGCGTCACCGTCCCAGCTTCGACGAAGCCGAAACCGAGCGCCAGCATCGGCCCCATCACCTCGGCATCCTTGTCGAAACCCGCCGCAAGTCCCACCGGATTGGGAAAGTCGAGTCCCCATACCCGTGACGTGAGGATCGGATCGTCGGGTTCCCGGCGGCGTCCGGACAAGCCGGCCTTGAGCGCCCCGATCGCGAGACGATGGGCGGTTTCCGGCGACACCAGCCGCAGGAACGGCCGGAGCACGCGGTAGCCTAGGGAAGCCATCGGACGCGGTCAGGCTCCCACGAAGCGGCGCGCATCGCCTTGTCGCTACTCGCCGCCGGCTCCCGCCGTCCCGCCATGCGCCTTGGACCATGCGCGTGGATCGCGCATGAACTTCTCCACTTCGTCGAGCGTTGACTTTGCGAACGTGCCATTCGCCTTCGCCACGGGGAGGACGTCGCGCCAGGTGGCGAGCGCGTGCATCGTGACGCCCATGTCGGTCAACGCCTTGGTGCCGTCCGGGAAGATGTCGTAGTAGAAGAACACGAAGACGTGATCGGCGCGGGTGCCGGCCGCCCGCAACGCATTGCAGAAATTCACCTTGCTGCCGCCGTCGGTCGCGAGATCTTCCACCAGCAGCACGCGCTGTCCCTCGACGACGTTACCTTCGATCTGCGCATTGCGGCCGAAACCCTTCGCTTTCTTGCGCACGTAGAGCATGGGCAGGCCGAGTCGGTCGGCGAACCACGCGGCAAAAGGTATGCCCGCCGTCTCCCCGCCTGCCACCGCATCGAAGCACTCGAAGCCGACTTCGCGCCCGACGGTCGCAATGCCGAAATCGATCAGGGCCTGGCGCACGCGCGGGAACGAGATGAGCCGCCGGCAATCCGTGTAGACGGGACTCGCAAGGCCCGAGGTATAGATGAAGGGCTTCTCCGTCATGAAGCGCACGGCTTCGTCCTCGATCAGCATCCTCGCGGTAAGCTCCGCCATGACTTTCCTGTCGGGGAATCCGATGCCGTACGTCACGTTCACCTCACGGATCGCAGGTAGGCGGCTGAAAACAGCGTTGGCATATTCCGACAGCACGCAAAA
>MEQT01000148.1:494-10065 GCA_001770325.1 Betaproteobacteria bacterium RIFCSPLOWO2_02_64_14 | reverse complement strand
GAGGGCAGGGCGAGCGTGGACAGGATGCCGATGATCGCGATCACGATCATGAGTTCGATGAGTGTGAATCCTGACTGATTGCCGCGCATGTCGCACCTCTGGTCAGAACCTATCGCAATAATGGACGCGTGATGCGTTGTGGCCAGAACGCAAGTTGAGATAGGTTCTAGATCGCCGAGCCCAATTTGAAGATCGGCAAGTACATTGCGATCACCACGAATCCTACGATGATGCCCGTGAGGACGTAGGTCGTCACGAACAGCACCTGCCGGAAAACGACAACCGCGTTGGCGGCATCGGCCCCGTGGACGCGTGCAGCTCGCGCAAGAACCACCGCCAGCTTGTCGGAGCGCTCGCCGATGTCCACCATCCGCGCGATCCTGCGCGGCAACAGTGGTTGCTTGCGCCATGCCGCGGAAAGTGGCGCGCCCTGTTCGAGATCACGCCCCAGTGCCGCGACTACGGCTTTCAAGGACCGGTTGCCGAGCGACGACTCCAGATAGGCGATGGTGGTTGCGAACGGGATCCGGTTGGCGGCAGCGCCCGCAAGCAACGCTGTCATGCGCCCCACCAGCAGTCTGACTAGAAAACGCCTGACGCCGGGGGTGTTCAGAAATACCTTGTCAAGCGCCATCCCCAAGCCGGACCGACGGCGCAAAAAAGCGACGCTGAAAGGCAATGCGACGACAAGCGCAAGCAGGATCCACCAGTACGCCACCACCAGATCGGAGAGCGCCATGACCGCCAGCGTGGGAGCCGGAAGATCGGCGCCAAAGCCCGCAAATACATCCTTGTACGCGGGTATCACAAAAATCATCAGCAACAATGTAATGAGGGCCAGGAAGCCCAGCAGGAACAACGGCCAGGACAGGGAAACGGGCAGCCGCACACGCAACTGCTGGCGGCGGTCATAGTCGTCGGCAAGCATCGCGAGCCCGCCCGCCAGTGTGTTTTGTCCTTCGGCTGCACCCACGAGCGCCACAGTTTCCGGGCCGAGTGCGGATGCATGCCGCCCGAGCGCCCGTGCCAACGACGGCTCGTGCTCGAGGTCCTGGCCGATCGCGTCGAGCATAGTGGCCATCATCGGCGATTCTGCGTCCTCCTTGAGCACCGCAACCGCTTCGGCCGGCGCAAAACCGCCTTCCGTCAGGTCGGAGAGCTGGCGAAAGAGGTCCCCGGCGAGCGCGAGCGGAATCGACTTGGCCGGAGAAGAGTGGTGCGCGCTCATCCGGTCTTCCGGTTGCGGCATAGAGAATAAAGATAGTCGTCCGGCAGGTTCGCCGCGGGAGACACCTGTGGCCCCTCCCAGCCCGTAGGCGTGGGCGCATGACCGCAAAACCATCGCACGGTCGGCTGCTCCTGGCCTCTTGCCACCGCCGGTCTGACTGTAAAGATCGCCGTGCCGTCCAGGTGCCCGGGATACTTGCCCAGCGTAACGACGACGCCATCGACAACTCCTACAGCCGCATACCGGCTCGTCAACTTAATTGCATTCGGAGCTTTGGCAAAATCGCGAGGCACATCGCCTCCGGAAAACTTCCAATCGCCGGTGAGTGCGAAATGTTCGATCACGTCTGCGCGCCATGTAGTGCTTGCCAACAGTTGTTCGGTCGCCCGGGCCTTGAAAGAAGCCGTGCCTGCCGCCTTCATGGCAAGCGGGATGAGCACCAATAGAATCGCGATCGCCATCAGCACATCAAGCCCCCAGGCCCACTGCACGGTGGGCGGCGGAACATGGGGCGTATCCCCAGTGAGCTGGGCCGGTTTCATTATCGGCACGATCCCGGCATATACCTTGGCAGGATCGCCTTGTCGCCCGTCTTGCCGACTGCGTCAAAACCATCCGGTGCTTTGTGGCCGGGGCAGACCCACACCAGCGCGCCGGTTGGGTACGCGCGATTGACCGCCGGTCTCAGATAAAGACTGCGCCAATCGTTGCCCTTGGCGCCGCCCTCGCCGTCCCGAAGCCGCACTTCGATCAGACCATCGCTTACGCTTATGCTTTTTACGACCCGTCCCTGATGGAGATCAGGCGCTGCCAGGCCCGCTGCCGCATTGTCGTGGGGGAAGCGGCCCCAACGCGAGTAGTATTCGTTGATCGCGCGCTGCGCCGGACCCGCAAGCTCCAGCGCCTCGGCATTCTTCGCACGTATGGTGTAGTCCTGATAAGCGGGAAGCGCGACCGCAGCCAGAATGCCGATGATCGCCACCACGAGCATCAGCTCGATCAGCGTAAATCCGCGGCCATCCCCAGCCGGTGCCATGTTCACGTCTTTCCCCGTCGTGTGGCGGCAGGCGCTTCGTTTCTGCATGGCAAACGGCATGCAACGCGCCGGTTACGCATGCTCCAGTACGCGAATGTATGCTCGCATCGGCTTCAATAGTTGTCAACTGGACTGGGTAGAGAGAGACTGTCGATACGAAACCGGTGACATAGGAGTATGGGCGCAAGTGCACCCCCCGAGCTGCGCGCGCGATTCGGTGGATGATGATGATAAGCAAGGGCACGCCGCGGGCGATTGCGTGGGTGGACAGCTGCAACGTCAATCATTTTCTGTTGCTGAAGCGTGCTTGCGTTTTCATGGTGCTGATAAGCAGACGCTGAGATCCGGCGTCACGTTCAATTTGCCCGTCAGCTTCACCTTTTCGGCAAGGCTGATCCCGCATGCAAGCGATGGGGCTGATCCATGAAAAGCGCCGACGATTGCTTCAACGACGGCATGGAGGACATCAAGCTCTCCTGGCACGCAGACTACCAATCGGAACTGGTCGAGGATCTCGAAAGTGCCATCCCCGACTTCGACCAGGCACTCGCTCTCCAGAGCGACCACGTTGAAGCCTTGATTCAGAAGGGGCTTGCGCTCGCGCGCCTTGGGCGACACGACGAGGCCGAGAACGCGCTCAGGCAGGCGATTCAACTGAAATCCGACGATCCGGAGCTCTGGCTGCAGCATTCGAAGTCCCTGGCGGGCCTCGGACGGCACGAGGAGGCCCTCACAGCCTGCGACGAAGTGCAGGGCACGCCTTCCTATGTGCCGGACGGATGCAGGAATCGCTCGAGGCGTACGACACGATGATCCGCCTCGAGGTCATGCTGAAGGAGATTGGCCAGTCGAAATCCGGCAGCGAGCGAAAACGCGGCAAGTGGAAGGTGATGGGCCGCGATACGTTCGCGCGGGAGGATTATTTCGTTGGCACATTCGCGACCGAGGAAGAGGCGCGCGAATGCCTGCAGGAGCGCGAGGCCGCAGTCCAGATGACCCAGGATGAGGCACTGCGCGACAGCTATTGGATCGTGCCTCCGGGAAGCGGGTGATGACGGAGGCCTGTAATCGCGGCCTCGCGGTCAGTAGTAGGTAACGACCTCCGCCCCCTGTCCCGCGAACCGATTGAGTGTCACGCGCGCCGGCACGGAACCATTGAGCGTGCTCACCTGCTCGGTGTCGAAGGACACGACGTAGTGGTCGCCGCACTCCTCGCGCCGCGCCCGCGCGTTTCGATGAGTACGAGCGTCAGGTGCGGCAGGAATACGGATGGGTACCCGAGTTCGTGTTCCGGCGCAAGCGCAGGGCGATCCTCGGGAACATGCTGGCCCGGCCGCGCATTTTCAGCACGGTGCTGTTCTTTCGACGCTACGAAGACGCGGCGCGCTCCAACTTGAGGCGCTCCATCGTGCGTCTCAGTTAAATGACCCCCGGCAAAGCCGGGGGCTTATTGGGTGAGCGCCTCAAAGGCGCTCGCACCCCGTGAGCCGCCTGAAGGCGGCGTAATAATCGGCTCCTTCCCCCTTGAGGGAGGGGAGAGCCTGCGAAGCACGCGAGGGGCTTTGGGATGGGGGTGATACGCAACTCGATGCATGACTTCGTCATCTCACCCCCACCCTCGCCCTCCCCCATCAAGGGGGAGGGAATAACGGTTATATCCACCGGCATGACTCCACCGCCGTATAGGTCAAACCTTGCGGAGTCCCCCGGCAGAGCCGGGGGTTTACCTCACCGAATTAGCCAGCCGCATGCCAGGAGCCGTCATCGTCCCGAAACAATCACCACCGCGGCGGCGAGCACAATGAGGAGACCGATCAGCATTAGCCAATTGAGATGGCGGATCCTGCGGTCTTCGACGATGACGATCGCGTCCACCTCCGGAATGACGTCGATCGACACGAATGTATTCCAGAATCCCGCCGAGACGATATTGCTCGGCTGAAGCGGAAGGTTCGCCGGTGATCCCGGCAGGATCCAGCGTGATTTTCGGATTTCGACCGTGCCGCCCAGCGTCTCGCCGGGTATCGCGGCTCGGGCGCTGAAGCGATAATCCATGGGTACGCTGCTGAACGCACGACGGATCACTGCCACCCGCTGTCCGGCTGATGCATGGATCTGATTCATCGCGAACCCCAGTCAATGGGCCGTCGGCGGCCGCAGGTCTGATGTCGGACGTTGTGCAGGCGGGCGATCTGACATAATCGCTTCTCACGCCGCTTATGCGCGCCGCTATTGAATGCCGTTGGAAGGATACGCCATGTCGACAACTGAGGTGAAGAACGCCGAGGATCTGAGCCCCGAAGCGGTGCTGGCGCGCGCCACCGCTGCCCGGGGCGACATCTTTCCCGAGTGGAAGCCGCTTGCGTACGCGTCACCGAAGACGTACCACCTGATCAACCAGACGGTCAGCTATCTCCACAGCTATCATGGGCAGGAGGCTATGTCGGAGCAGCTTTCCGGACCGATGCGCGAACTCATCGCGATTCCGGCGCTCGGCGCAAAGGGCGACCTGAGGCACGCGCCGAATCACGTCCGTCGCGCCTACCGGATGGGGCTCACCAACAAGGTGCTGTTTGAAGGTGCCGCCGCGTTCGCGGCCGTCGTCGGCTGGGCGAGCATGACGTTCATGTCGCTCGCCATCATGGAGGCGAACAACCCCCTCTATCCGTACGGCCAGCTTCCGGCGGGCGGCGAGCCGAAGGAATTGACCCCGTTTCCGGAGATGGCGCTGGGCCGCACGCGCGGCGGCGCGGCGCCCGAGACCCTCGCCGATACGCCGGAATGGCGTTATGCTGCCGGGATCGATCCGGAACTCGTGCGTCGCGCGGCGGCCTTTATCGATCATTGCCTGGTGGCGGACGGAGCGCAGGACGTCATTCTGGGGCCGGGCCCGCGGGAACTGATTGCGATTGCGGCACTCTGTACGAGAGGCGAGGTGGACCTCGCCGCCCGGCACATGCGCCGCGCTTACGACTACGGCATGACGCGGCGCCACGTACTCGATGCGATCTGCTGCGTGCTGCCGATGACCGGAATCGTGACGGGGCAGCTTGGCTTGCGTGCGATGCAGATGGCGGACGCAGCGTAGTCATTACCTTGAAAGGAGCAGACTCATGAAGAAGAACATGGCATTGTCAGCATCTCTTGCAGTTGCAGTCGCCGCCGCACTGTTGTTCGTTACGCCGGTGCTGAGCCAGACACAGGGCACCAAGCCGCGCCCTGCGGCGGCTACACCGGAGAAACCGGAATCGAGCACGCCGCCCACTGCAACGCGCAAGCGCTCGCGGCGGCACATGGACGCGAGGGAATGCCTCAGGTACCCCACGAACATGGAGATCCATCGCTGCGCCCTGAAATACCTCTGAGGATTTTATCGGGTAGGCGCCCGACAAAATCCTCATGAAAATCGGTGGTTCAGTAACAGGGAAACATGTGGTGAAAATCGCGCCTCGAATCGGTCCGAATGCCGTAATTCTCCCCCGTGCGCGGTGGATACTGAAGATTTCTACCAATTCCGCGGGAGAACTCCGGTAAGGAATGTGGTGGGGCAGCGACCAGCACATTCCTATGCGGGCTTCAGCCCGCATGCTACCAGCCGCGGGGCTCGGCGCGCAGGAATGCCATTCCGCTGATCGCTTCTTCGAGCTTTCCGTACTCGATTTCACCGAGATTGCGTACTGGCGGGCGCGGTTGCCCGCATTCGCGCCCCATCATGCGCATCGCCGCCTTGAGGCCGGCGAGCCCGTCCCTCAGTCCCGATTCCCCGGCGATCTTGATCGCATGGTGCAGCGCGCCGATATTTTCCTGCGCCGCGCGGGCTTCGACATACTTTTCCTTGCTGCACAGATCGTGCAGTTCCCGCACCAGCTTCGGCGCCACCGCGGACAAGGCCGAAAATGCGCCCGACCCGCCCACCAGCCCGGTGGACACCATGAACTCGGCGCCGGGGATCATCTGCAGATCCGGACGCTTCTTGCGGCCGTTGGAAACAACCTCGACCTGGTAGACCCATTCGAGGCTGCAATCGACCACGCCGGCGAGATTCGGCAGACGGTCGAGCAGTTGCAATGTCATGTCGGAAGTGAGCGCAGCCCCGACCGACTCGATCGGCGGGTTGCAGACGAAGAAGGGGAGCTGCACCGCCGAGCCGATGCTCACAATGTGCTCGATCACCATCGCGGGCCTGGGATGCCAGAAATACGGCGGGTGCGAGACGATGGCGGCGGCGCCCGCTTTTTCGGCATGGCGCGCGCGCTCCACGGCGATTGTCGTGCCCGCGTCGCTCACGTGCGCGATCACCGGGACGCGGCCATTGACCTGCTTGATCGCAAATTCGACGAGTGCCTTGAGTTCCCCGTCCTTCAGGCTCATGTCTTCGCCTTCAGGCATGGGCAGGGCGAGCGCATCCGCGCCGTTGCTTAGGTGAAACTCGAGGATCTTCGCATAGGTGTCGAAATCGATGCTCTGGTCGCGCTTGAACGGCGTGACTGGAGTGTGGACCAGTCCTGGCCTAAATGTCGGCATGTTCGTTGAAATCCTTTAGCGCATGATTCGCGAATCGTGACCCGTCAACGAGGAATTTCCTCGCTCGTTGCTCTTCATCATTCATCATTCATCATTCATCATTCCAGTTTCCTTACCAGCCTTGGGGCTCCGACTGCAGGATGCCCATCTCCTCGAGCTGCTTGCGCAGGAACTCGATGCGCTCCTTGGTGGCCGTGGGCAGCGGCGAGCGCGTGGGACCGACCGGGCGACCCATCATGATCATCGCGCCCTTGAGCGACGAGGGGTACTGTTCCTTGAACAGGCTCCACAAGCGCGAAATCTTGTACTGGCATTCGCGCGCCGTTGCCCAGTCATGCGCCTCCAGCGACGCGAAGAACTTGTTGCAGAGGTTTGGTGCGATGGCACCGGAGGAGGAAAACGAGCCGCAGGCGCCGAGCGCGAAAGAGGGCAGCAGATGCTCGACGCCCATGATGATCGCGAATCCGGGGCGCATCTTGAGCGCCACGCGCGCGATCTCGAGGAACTTCTGGCTCTGGAAACTCGCGTCCTTCATGCCGATGTAGTTGGGCAGCCGGTCGATCAGGCGCTGCGTGAGTTCACCCGTGAACTCCACGCCCTCGCCGTTACGCCACGGCGAGTTGTAGGTAAGCACCGGCAGATCGGTGGCGGTACCAATCCTCACCACCGAGTCGTATATCTCTTCCTGCGCGGGGCGCCGGCAATAGGGTGAGATCACGAGCACGGCATCGGCTCCGATCTTCTGTGCGTGGCGCGCGATGTCGAGGGAGTCTTCCTCGGAAAGGGTGCCGGTGAAAATCGAAACCGGCACGCGCTTCGCGACTGTTTTTACCGCGACCTCCGCACCGAGCTTGCGTTCGGCAATCGTCAGATTGAGGGACTCCGCCTTGTGATGCGGCCAGGCGATCGCGGGCGCCCCGTGGCGCACGTGAAAATCCACCATCTTGGCAAAACCTTCCGGATCGAAGCTGCCGTCTTCCTTCAGCGGCGTGACGGGGGCCTGCATGACGCCTTTGAGTGTGATGGACATGTGCTGTATCCCTTGCAATCGAGTGAAGTTAGACCCCGTAACGTAATGAAGCGCAGCACGTGCTTCATTATGTTACGGGCTCTTGGTTAGCGTCCCGAGCGCAACACTAAACCGGATCGCGGGCCGCGGTCAAACGGCGACGGTTCTTATTGTCTTCGCGAGGCGCCGGATGGCAACGACGCGATCTCGCGGCGGGCGCGTGTCGTGGCTTGCCACGGGATTGCTTCTCTGCGCTCGCAATGACAGGCCCAGCCACGGGTGTGGTTACTTCACGAGTCCCAGATCGGCCATGACGGCCCGGGCGGCGGCGAACTCCTCGTCCAGGTATTTCGCGAAGTCCCGGCCGCGCAGGAAATTGCGGGTGAAGGTCGTGGCGGCGATCGCCCGGGCCCACTCTTCCGAGGCGGCCATGCGCGCCATCGCTTCTTCCCAGAACGCGGCCTGTGCGGGCGAGACGCCCTTGGTGGCAAGAATCGCGCGCCAGTTCGATATCCCGGTCGCGTCGATGCCCTGCTCGCGCATGGTCGGAATATTGGATTGCGCGCCGCTCATCCGCTTCGCCGCGGCCACCGCGAGCATCCGCGTGTTGCCGGCCTGCGCCTGGGGCAGCGCAGCGCTGACCGAGGACACGACGGCATGAATATGCCCGCCCATCACCGCCGTCATCGACTCGCCGTTGGTCTTGAACACCACGGTCTTGAGCTTTTTCGGATCCACGCCCGCAGAACGCATCGCCTGCGAGAGCGCCAGATGGTTGGGCCCGCCGCGCGCGACCATGCCGAACGCGAGCGCCTCCGGATCCGTCTTGAGGCGCTCGACCATGTCGCGCATCGACTTGATGGGGGAATCGGCGCTCACCGTAATGACGCTGTGATCGACGACCAGCACCGCGATCGGGGTGAGATCGGTGTAGCCCAGCGTCGTGAGGCCCGCGAGCTGGTTGGTGAAGACCGTCGCCGTCGCAAACATCAGGTAGTGCGGGTCGGGGGCCTTCTGGGTGACATAGACGAGGGCAAGCGACTGGTTGCCGCCGGCCTTGTTCATGACGACGGTGGGAACGGGCAGGAGCTTCTCGTCCTGTGTGGTGCCGCTTTCGACATACCTCCATGACCGTCACATACCGCCTGCGCTCACCGGCCGCTTGAGACTTCCCACGTCGGGCGCGGAGGGCAGTCCTTCGCATGCACGGAGCAGTTCATAGTAGCGGGCGGCCAACGCCAGGTCCTGCAGCGCCGAGCCTACCGATTTGAAAACGATCCGGCCCTCGCGGGGCACGTTAACTGCGCCGGTCACGATCCGGGACAGAGTCGCGCGCCGCGCCTCGGGCAAGGCGCCGCCGGCAAACACCAGGCACACCATGTCGCGGCCAAAACATTGCGTGAGGTGCAGCGGGCCGTGCGGTCCGGCCAGCAGGGCCTCGGGCGCGGGCGCACCTGGCGCGGCCAGATCGCTGGCCCACGCACCGGCTTGCGGCAGGTTGAGCGGTGAGTCGACATAGGTGATGGGCGAGGACTGGCGCGGGTTGATCAGCGGCCGCACCTTGTCATCGCTGAGTGCCAGCCGCAAGGTGGCCTCACGCATCAGCTTGAAGGCAAAGTTGGGCGGCGCCATGAACTCGGTGCTTTTGGCGCCATAGGCGATGTTCTCGCGCGCAGCGTGGACACGTTCGGTGGAATAGGAGTCGAGCAGGCTGTCGGCCGCCCTGCCCTCGATCACGGCGGCCAGCTTCCAGGCCAGGTTGCCGGCATCGTCC
>MEQT01000148.1:0-448 GCA_001770325.1 Betaproteobacteria bacterium RIFCSPLOWO2_02_64_14 | reverse complement strand
CGGCGTCACCAGCGAACAACACGCGGCCGTGGCGGTAGCTGTCCAGGCTCAGGCACTTGGCGTTGTAGATCGAGATCCACAGCGGCTCCCAGGGCTCGTCCTCGCCGATCATGCGCAAATGGCTTTGCACGCGCGGCAACACGTTTTCGGGCTTGACCGCCTCGACCGGGTCTTCGTCGTCGCGGATCTGGTAATCGATGCGCCAGACATCGTCGGGCTGGCGGTGCATCAGGATGGTGGAGCCCGGGTTGGACGGCGGGTCGAACCAGGCCAGGCGCTCGACCGCCCTTTTTGTTTTTTGCACGATGTCGACGATCACGTATTTGCCGTCGTACTGCGTGCCCTGCAGCTGCAGACCCAGTTGCTCGCGCACGGTGCTGCGTCCGCCGTCGCAGGCGACCACCCAGTCGGCGCCGTCCGCCGTCGCAGGCGACCACCCAGTCGGCGC
>MEQT01000147.1 GCA_001770325.1 Betaproteobacteria bacterium RIFCSPLOWO2_02_64_14 | reverse complement strand
CGACCAGGACGGCAGCATCTACCGGCAGGTGTACGGCGACAGTTTTCCGATCTGGCTGCTCATCGATCCGTTGAAGGAGCTGATCGAGGGCACGCCGGTGCCGATACGCAGCGTCGGTGACTTCATCGAACGCGTACGGATACTATGCACGCTGTACGATCCGCGTACCAACACCTATCGCTTCAAGACCACCGTGATCGGCGAGATCGTGTCGTTCGCCATGATCACCATCGCGCTCGTGTGGTTCGTCTGGCACGAGCGCCGGCGCCGCCGCAGGGCGCAGGCGCGCTGAGTTACCTCGCAGCAGAATTCCACCGGCGTTGTCGCGCGCAGTGATCGCACGCTCCGTACCAGGCGCGTGCCCGGGCGTTTGATGTGCGTCAATGCGGGCGGCGCGCTGCGCCGCTAGGATCGCAACTCATGGACGAATCATTGGCGCGCCAGGAAGGATAGATCTGCCGTGTTACGGATGATCCAGCACGCCGGGCGGTGGTTCTTCCATCGCGCCGATGCGCTCTTCAACCAGGTGTTCGGCGACCGGTTGAATCCGCTCTACTATCTCGGAGCGATCACCTACTGGTTGCTGTGGGTGGTAGTGGCGACCGGCCTCTATCTCTACATCTTCTTCCGCACCGGCATCGAGGAAGCCTACAGTTCGGTCGAGTATCTGACGGTGCAGCAGTGGTGGCTCGGCGGTGTGATGCGCAGCGTCCACCGCTATGCCTCCGACGCGCTGGTGCTGGCGATGCTGCTGCACCTCACGCGGCATTTCGTGTTCGACAATTACCGCAGCTTCCGCTGGTTCTCGTGGATCACGGGGGTCATGCTGATCTGGCTCACCTACGCGAGCGGCATCAACGGCTACATGCTTCCCTGGGACAAGCTCGCCCAGTTCGTGGTGATCGCGACCGCCGAATGGTTCGACTGGCTGCCGGCGTTCGGCGGTACGCTGATCCGCAACTTCATCGCCGAAGGCGCGGTCAACGACCGGTTGTGGTCGCTGCTGTCGTTCATCCACATCGGGCTGCCGCTGGCGCTGCTGGCGGTGCTGTGGATCCACACCCAGCGCGTGGCGGGCGCCCATACCGTGCCGCCGTGGCCGATCGCGATCGGGACCACCGTGGCGCTCATTGCGCTTGCCCTCGTCCGCCCGGTGACAAGCCAGGGCGGCCCGGCGGACCTGTCGGCGGCGATCACGACCATCGATCTCGACTGGTTCTACCTGCCGGCGTATGCGCTGCTCTACCGCTGGTCGCCGGCGGAGTTATGGTGGCTGATCGGCGGGGGCACGCTGCTGTTTCTGGCCGCACCGTGGCTGCCGCCGCGGCGCCGCAGCACGGCGGGATTTCACGTCCTGGTGCATCCCGACAACCGCATCATCCCGGTGCGTGAAGGCGAGCACCTGCTGGAAGCCGCGCTGCGCGAGGGCATGCCGGTGCCGTTCGAGTGCCGCAACGGCGGCTGCGGCATGTGCAAGGGGACGCTGCTTTACGGCAGCGTCGATTACGGGCTCTACCAGGATAGCGCACTGCCCGCGGAGGAGCGGGCGACGGGCAAGCTCCTGCTGTGCTGCGCGACACCTCTCACCGATCTCGAGATCGAGTACGTGCCGACCGGGATGCCGGGCAACGTGCCGGTGCGCGTCTTTACCGCGCGCGTGGCGAAGATGGCCCGGCTCGCGCACGACGTCATGCAACTCACCCTGAAAGTGCAGGGCGATCAGGTGCCGTCCTTTTACGCAGGCCAGTACATCAACATCTTCCTGCCGGACGGCGAGAAGCGCAGCTTCTCGTTTGCCACCGCACCGCACCAGCGCGATCACATCGAACTGCAGATCCGCCTCGTGCCGGGCGGGCGTTTCACCACCCGCGTGTTCAACGAAATGAAGGAGGGCGACACGCTGCAATTCGAGGGGCCGTTGGGCTCGTTCTTCCTGCGCGAGGACAGCAGTAAGCCCATCATCTTCGTGGCCGGCGCGACGGGATTCGCCCCGGTGAAGAGCATGGTGGAGCACGCCTTTTACACCGGGATGAAGCGCCGGATGTATCTCTACTGGGGCGCGCGCCGACTCCACGATCTCTATCTCGCCGATCTGCCGCGGCAGTGGGCGCGCGAGCATGATAATTTCGTCTTTGTCCCGGTGCTGTCGGAACCCGCGCCGGAGGACCGCTGGGGCGGCCGCACCGGTCTGGTGCACCAGGCGATCCTTGCCGACTTTCCGGACCTGTCGGAGCACCAGATCTATGCCTGCGGCTCGGTAGCAATGGTCGAGACCGCGCATCCGGCGTTCGTCGCGCACGGCATGTCCGAACACGATTGCTTCTCCGATGCGTTCAAGCTCGCGCCGCAGTTGCGCGCGAAGAGCGCCGAGATGGTGCGCCTCGGAGGTGCGCCATGAACGCGCCCGCCCGCTACTTCGTCCAGGGCCTGCTTTACGCCGCGTTCGTCGCGGCCGTCGGCTATTTCTCCAGCGCGCCGGCCTACCAGCATCTCAAGCCGGACCAAGCGCTGGTGCGCCTGTCGTTCAGCCACGGCGCGCAGCGCAAGCAACCGTGCCGCGAGCGCACGCCGGAGGAACTCGCGAAACTTGCACCCAACATGCGCGCGCCGACGGTGTGCCCGCGCGAACGGGCGGCTGTGACGGTGGAACTGGAAATGGACGGCAAGCTCCTTTACCGCATCATCGCGCCTCCCTCCGGTCTCGCGAAGGACGGGGCTTCCACGGTCTATCGCCGCCTTGCAGTGGAGGCCGGCCGCCACGATTTCCGCGCGCGGCTCTCGGATAACGCACGGGGCGAGTTCAATTACAGCGCGCAACGAACCGTGGAGGTTGCCACGGGCCGGGTCCTGCTGATCGACTTCAACGCCGCGCAGGGCGGGTTCGTGTTCCGCTAATGACAATTACGACAATCGTTGCGCCAGATCAAAGCTGCGACCCCGGTGCCGGCGTAGTGTTTCCAGCATGGAGGGCGAATAAGGCAATTCCCCGGGGAGAACAGGCGCCCCAAGCAGACCGGCTCCCCGCCCTCCCGCTGCAAGAGGAGGTGCTCGTGGATCTGATTACCATGCTCGCGATCTTCGACATTCGCTGAACCGGCACAAGGCCTGCGCGGTCGTTTGACCGGATCGGAAAGAGCGATGATGGATACTGATTTGTTTGCCTACCAGGACGCCATGATGCGCGCCACGAAGGACGTCCACGAGCGCTGTGTGGCCGAAGTCAACGTGTTGTGGGACGACGGGAAATTCGGGATGGTGACCGGAACCCATAAAGTGCGGATCTGGAACGGCCTGGGATCCGTTGATCTCGAGATCACCCATGACAATCTGCTGGCGCGCGACCAGGCGTACCGGCATTTCCTCGACCGGGCCGCAGCGGCGGCCCGGCAGAAACTCGCGCTCGCCTGACGGGCAGGGACGACCCGTCTTGCGCACCTCAGCCAGTGCGTAGGGTGCGTATCACGCACCACTGAACGATGGGCGGTGCGCGCCCTGCGTTATCTTTTGCGTAGCTCGTCATGTCCAGTACTCCGGGTGTGTTGGGGTTCGCGTTGCTCACCCGCAACCTACGGCTACTTGGTCCTGAGGCCGGCGGCAACGGCCAACCTGGACAACGTCTCGATCTGTGCGCGCAGGACCTTGTCGTACTCCTCCGGAGTTCCAATGGAATAGTGGCTGCGTCCGGCCAGGACCTCGATCATCGCTTCCGGTACACAAAGCTGAATCGCGCCGGCCGAGTGATTTCCTTGCCGTCGCGGACCTCAGAAAAGGTCTACGTCCCGGTTTTGATGGCAATGTCACCATAGACGCGAATACGTTGCTCACCGAGGACAGCCGTGTACGAGGGCGGAACGGTTTTTAGTATGTTGAAGTACTGACGGGCGGTTGCCCCATCACGAGACGATGTTGACGTAGATCAACTTCGGCTGGACTTGATGGAAATCAAGCGCGAGCGCGCGGAGCTACGCTAACTTGCGCCGGATTGAGGGTGGCTGGCTGGCCACCAGACCATGAGTTCCATCACGGAGAGACGTTCTTGGCGCACTCGGCTTCTATCTGTTCTGGATTGTGGTGGCGACCGGGATCCACCTCAACGCGTTCTTCGATACCGGCGTCGAGGGCGCCTAAACTGTCGGCTGCTGCGAGGCGATGATGAAAGGAGGTGGTGTGCGGGTGGATCGCGGGGTGGTAGCGGCGGAGTCGGGTGGTGGCGGCGCCGTGCCCTTCGGGACAAAGTACGACCTCGTCGTGCCCGCGGACGAACGCCGCCAGCTTGCCGCCGGCTGGCTCTATCTCGCGCTCGCTTCCTTGATCGGCGCCGGCGTGTTCTCGATACTGCTGGTGCTCGCGCGCACCCCGTTCCTCCAGAGCTGGTTCCCCGTTGCGGATTTCTTCCGGGTGGCGCTGGTGGTGCACGTGGACTTGTCGGTGCTGGTATGGTTTTTCGCGGTCGGGGGGATGCTGTGGACGATCAACGGCAATGACCGACTGCTCGGGCTCGGCTGGGCGGCGCTCGGCGTGGCGGCGGCGGGAACGGCGGTCATGTCGATCGCGCCCTTCGCCGGACCCGGCGCGCCGGTCATGAGTAATTACATCCCCGTGCTCGACGATCCGGTATTTCTGACCGGGCTCGTGGCATTCGGACTGGGCGTGATGCTGCTCACGCTGCGCAGCCTCGCCGCCGTGCCCCCGGTCGGCGTGCGCCCGGACGGCGCGGCGTGCCTGCGCTTCGGACTCAACGCCGCCGCGGTTTCAACAGCGATTGCGCTCATCGCGTTCGGCTGGTCGCACGGCGCACTGCCGCCGGGCCTCGAAGCGCGCGCCTACTACGACGTGCTGTTCTGGGGCGGCGGGCACGTCATTCAGTTCACGTTCACGCTGCTCATGCTGGTCGGCTGGATATGGCTCGCAAGCGCCTGCGGCGCGCGCGTTCCGCTCACGCCGCGCGTGGGGCTGCTCATGTTCGCGATCGCGCTCGTGTCGGTGTTCCTCATCCCCGTAATCTACCTCGCCTACGAGGTGCCATCGGTCGAGCATCGCCGCATGATGACGTGGTTGATGGAGTTCGGGGGCGGACTCGCCATCGTGCCGGTGGCGCTCGCGGTCGTCATCGGCATCGCCCGGGCGCGCGCCGTACCCTTGGAGGCGCGGCCGCTACGCGCTGCGCTGCTCTCCTCGCTCGTGGTATTTGGCGTGGGCGGCGCGATCGGATTCCTGATCCACGGCAGCAACGTCAAGATTCCCGCCCACTATCACGGCTGCATCGTCGGCGTGACCCTGGCGCTGATGGGAGTCGTCTATCTGCTCCTGCCGCGCATGGGCCTGGGCACGCCGTCGCGCCGGTTGGCGACCTTGCAGCCGTACCTCTACGGCGTCGGGCAGCTCCTGCATATCGCCGGACTGCTCTGGTCCGGCGGCTACGGCGTGCAGCGCAAGGTCGCCGGAGCCGAGCAGGTACTGCGCACGACACAGGAAGTGATCGGCATGGGCGTAATGGGACTGGGCGGGCTCATCGCGGTGGCCGGCGGACTGTTATTCGTGGTTGTGGTCTTGCAGGCCATGCTCGCGAGAACAGGTGGCGCAACCCATGACGCCTGAGATAAGCGCTGCGCACCGCGCCGAACGGGCCACGCGACTCCTGCACCGCGCGGCAACGGTGGGCGTCGCGCTCACCTTTGCGGTGATCGTGGCGAGCGCCTGGCTGCGGCTCGCCCAGGCGGGCCTTGGTTGCGTGGACTGGCCGACCTGCTACGGCGCAGCCGTGACCGTCAAAGTGGAGCAGTCCTCGCTCCCCTTCGCGATCATGCGCATCACGCATCGCATCGCCGCCTCGCTGGTCGGATTCCTCGTGATCGTCATCGCCGCGGTGAGTCTAGGACGGATGCGGCGCGAACTCGGATGCGCGAGGCTCGCGGGCGTCATCGTCGCGCTCACGCTGTTCCTGGCGGTGCTGGGCACGGCCACGCCTGGCGCCCAGCTTCCCGCGGTGACGCTCGGCAATCTGCTTGGAGGCATGGCGCTCGTCGCTGCGATGGAATGGCTGCGCCTTGCAACCTTTGAAGCACCTTCCCGCGCCCGGTTCGCGGCACGCCCGGTTTTGATGATCGGCATCGCGCTCCTCGCGCTGCAGCTCACGCTGGGCGCGCTGGTGAGCGCCAATTACGCAGGGGCGAGTTGCGCGTCGTTCCCCGGCTGCGGCGGGGCATGGGAGATGTCGGGCGCGATGGCGAGGCTTCTCGACCCGTGGCAATTACCGCCGCCAGTGCAGGGCGCGGCGCTGATCGACGATCCGGCGCGCGCGGGATTGCACATGCTGCACCGGTTCGCAGCCGCACTCGTGGTGATCTGGTGGTGCGCCGTTGCGCTCGCCGCACTGCGGAGGAAGTCGCCCGGCGCCGCGGCTGCCTCATGGGCGGCGGGCGTATTGCTCGTTCAAGGCGCGCTGGGCGCGGGCGCCGTGATGTCCGGCCTGCCGTTGGGGCTCGCCGTCGCGCACAATG
>MEQT01000146.1 GCA_001770325.1 Betaproteobacteria bacterium RIFCSPLOWO2_02_64_14 | reverse complement strand
CAAAGATCCCGTACCAGGTGGTGTACTCGTAGCCCGGAACGCCGGATTCCGCCACCGTCGGCACGTCGGGCAGCGCCGGGGTGCGTTTCGCGCTGCCGATTGCGAGCGCCCGCAACCTGCCGCTGCGCACGTGCGGCACGACCGAGGGCGCGCTGCTGAGCACGAGCTGCACCTGACCCGCGATGAGATCGGTGATCGAGGCGGCGCCGCCCTTGTACGGCACGTGCACGATGTTGATTCCCGCCATCGCCTTCAGCATCTCGCCGCCCAGGTGGTTGGGCGTGCCGACGCCGCTCGAACCGAAGTTGAGCTGCCCCGGTTTCGCCTTGGCGAGCGCGATGAACTCGCGGATGTTGCGCGCCGGCAGGCCCGGATGCACGACCAGGAGCTGCGGGTTGACGATGACGAGACTCACCGGGGCGAAGTCCCGGTGAGGATCGTACGGGAGCTTGTTCATGAGCAGTGGATTGAGAACCATTCCTGCCGACGTTCCCAGCAATATTGTGTAGCCGTCCGCCGCAGCCTGTTTCGCGATGACGGTGCCGAGCACGCCGCCCGCGCCGCCGCGATTGTCCACCACCACCTGCTGTCCCCACGCTTCACCGAGCTTTTGCGCGACGGCGCGTCCCACGAGGTCGGTGTTGCCGCCGGGCGGATAAGTGACGACCAGGCGGATCGGTTTCGTCGGGTAGTTCGCCGCGGGCGGCGCCCCTTGCGCGCTCGCGGCTGTTGATGCGGCTGCCACCGCGATGATTGCTGCGAGCCCTGTAGCGAGATTCATGTCCTTTTCCCCGGTGAGAGCCGTTGCTACAATTCGACAATAAGACAAACCGCAACCGCCCGGTGTAATTTCATCATTCTACCGGGGAAAAGGTCCATGGCCGAAACCCGCGTCGATCTGCTGCACCTCCTCGAAGACCTGCGCGATGCTTATCCCGGCGCGATCGAGGAAACCATGCTCACCGAAATCGTCGCCAACGCGCTCGATTCGGGCGCGACGCTTATCCGGCTCACGGCGGATTCGGCCGCCGCGAGCCTCACCATTACCGACAACGGTTCGGGCATGCCGCGCCGCGATCTTCGCCGCTACCACGATCTTGCCGCCAGCACCAAGGCGCGGGGCCAGGGCATCGGCTTCGCGGGCGTCGGCATCAAGCTCGCGCTGCTCGCGTGCCGCGAGGTCGTCACGGAGACCCGGCGCGGCAAGGCGCACGTGGCGACAAGCTGGCATCTGGCGTCGCGCCACCGCGCGCCGTGGAAGTGGGTTCCGCCTCCCGGCTTCGTCGCCGAGCAGGGGACGGGCGTGCGGCTCAATCTTGCGGACCCGCTTTCACCGCTCACCGACCGTGGTTACGTCGAAGGCGCGATTCGCCGTCACTACGAGCCGCTGCTGGACCCCGCCTGCGACCCGATGCTCGGCGAGCATTACCCGCGCGGGGTCAGCTTCGAAGTGAATGGTGAGTTGCTGCCCAAACAGGCGTGCCGTTCCCCGGAAACCGCGCCACTGGCGATCCATACCGGGCGCAGGCGCAAACCCTCGGCGCTCGGGTACCTCTACCGCGACTCCGTGCCGTTGCCCGAAGAACAACGCGGCGTTGCCATCAGCACCTACGGCAAGATCATCAAGCGCGGTTGGGATTGGCTTGGCATCTCGCCGCACGCACCGGAGCGCATCGGCGGGCTGATCGAATTTCCCATGCTCGCCGCATCGCTCACGCTCAACAAGGGCGATTTCATCCGCAGCGGTCACCGTGGCGCGGCGTATCTCGCCGCCCGCAAAGCGATCCAAGAGGTTGTACAACGCCAGCTCGCCGCGTGGGGAGATGCGCGCGAGCAGCCCGAGACCGCGCGGCCGCGAGCCATGCGTTCGCTGGAACGCGACCTCGAGCGCGTGCTCCGCGAGCTGAGTGAGGGTTTCCCGTTGCTCGCGTCGCTGGTCGAACATCGCCGCGGGGGACAGAAGAGCCTGCCTCTCGGGCCGAAAGGCGGGCCGGGCGGCGGCGGCTTCGATCCGGCGCTCGCGCTGAGTCCCATGAATCCGCCAGGTGCGGACGACGCGGGCGCTGGCGTGCCACCCTCGGCTGGGTCATCTGAATTACCGCCGGCAGTTCGGCCGGAGCCGCCGCCCGGGAGCTCACCCCCGATGACGGGTGGAGCATTGCCGACGCCGCGCGGAGAGAAGCGGCCATCGCGGCTGGGCCTCGCGGTGCAGTTCGAAGAACGCCCCGGCGATTCCGAGCTCGGTCGCCTGGTCGAATCCACGGTCTACGTCAATCGGGCGCACCCCGCGTATCGGCGCGCCGCCGCCTCGCGCTCCGAGGGCTACCACATTGCGCTTTCCGTCGCGCTCGCACTCGCCCCGCTCGCCGTCGAGCCCGCCAGGGAACACGCGTTCGTCACCACTTTCCTCGCGCGCTGGGGCGAGGCGGTGTCCGGCACGTCCCCGCGGCGCAAGAAGCGGTGAATGCCAATGGGTGAACGGGGAAAGCGAAGGGCCTTCGGCGCATCCTACGCCGTCGCGACCTTGCTGCGCGCGGCGCGCGTGACCTCATTCTGGAGTTCGCGCACGGTCTCCCCGACCAGGTTCGCAAGTTCATCGACTTCCGCCGCGGAGATGCATAGCGGCGGCGCCAGCCGGAACACGCTGTCCTTCGCCGCCGCGATGTATCCCTTGTCGAGCGCCCGGGTGTTGAGGCTGGCGACGAGCTTCCTGTCGAGTGGTTGCCCGCGTCGATCCGGATCGGCGAAATCGAGGGCGAGCATCAGTCCGCGCGAGCGTACCTCGCCGACGATGGCGCAGTCGCGCACCTGGGTCTCGATCGCGGCGTGCAGCCGCGCGCCCATCGCCTCCGCGTTTTTCACCAGATTCTCGCGCTCGATGATGGCAAGGTTGGCGAGCGCCGCGGCACACGCCACGGGATGGCCGCAGTAGGTGTTCGGGTGGACGTTCTCCTCGCGGCTATTCTCGGGAAACGCGTCGGCGAGCTTCGCCCGCGCGATCGAGGCGGAGAGCGGAATGTAGCCCGAGGTGATGCCTTTCGCGACCGACATCAGGTCGGGCACGACGTTCTCGTGATCCACGCCGAACCACTTGCCGGTGCGACCGAAGCCGGTGATGACTTCGTCGGCGATCATCAGCACGTCGAGTTCGTCGCAAATGTCCCGCACGCGTTCCAGCCAGCCCAGTGGCGGAATGATGCTGCCCCCCGAGCTGAGACAGGGTTCGAGAATGACCGCGGCGACCGTTTCCGGGTCCTCCTCGCGAATGGCATCGACCAGCTGGTCGGCGCACCGCCGCACCAGATCCTCGTCGGTGCCGGCACCCCGATCCCACATCGGGTACGGCGCCGTGACCTTGCGGAAACCTTGCCAGGCGAGCGGTTCGTAAGCGCGCACCATGTCGGGCTGGCCGCAGATCGCGAGCGTGCCGAGCGTCGCGCCGTGGTAGCCGTGGGTGAGGGAGATCACCTTGTATTTTCGCGGGCGGCCGACCTTGAGCCAGTACATACGGGCGATCTGCATGGAGCGTTCGTTCGCTTCGGAACCGCTCACCGCGAACAGCGTGTACTTGAGGTCGCCGGGCGTGAGTGTTGCGAGGCGCGCCGCGAGCTGCGCCGCCGGAGGGTTCGAAAATTGGCGGGTCGTCGGGTAGTACGCGAGCTTCGCGACCTGCTCGCGCACGGCATCGGCGATTTCGGCGCGGCCATGCCCGACGTTGACCACCGCGAGCCCGGCATAGGCGTCGAACAGCCTGCGTCCCTTACGGTTCCAAACGTAAACACCCTCGCCGCGTTCGATCATCAGGTCTTCATCGGACCACGACGGATGATCCTGGGTCTTGTGGGTCCAGAGGTGCTTGATCATGTCAGCGTCGGTCATGGGTTCTCCTCCCGTGAGGTCGCGGCAGTCTAACGCAATTCCAGTTCACGCGGCTTGGCCGCATTGCTACAATCGCATCGCCGTCGATTCTGCACAGAAAACTCCCCGCAGCCTCATGACAAAACCTCCCCGTTCGCTCAGGAAAAAGCCTAAACGCAGGGAGGTCCGCTTCTCCCGGCTATATGCGCCCGAGGGAATGAAGCCCGATGCGTGGCAGGCGGCATTGCGCCGCCAGTTCGGACGGGAGCAGAAGTTCGTTCTGGAGAACATCGGCAATGAGCCCGTGTTTTCCGAATACCGCGTGACCAACCCGGCGAGCGGCGGGCGCTACCGCGTCGCGGTCCGCGGAACGGCGCCTGGCGAGAACTACTGCTCCTGCCCGGATTTCACCACCAACGATCTCGGGACATGCAAGCACGTCGAATTTGCGCTTGCAAGGCTCGCACGCAGGCGCGGCGGCCGTGCCGCGCTTGTGCGGGGATTTGAGCCGCCGTACAGCGAGATCTACCTTCGCTACGGCGCGCAACGCAGCGTGCATTTTCGGGCGGGCAAGGACTGTCCGGCGCGACTGCGCTCCGCCGCCGGCCGCCTGTTCGACCAGAATGCCGGCTGGTCGCTGCCGGCCGGGCGTTTCTCGCAACTCGATTCCTTTCTCGCGCAGGCCCGCAACGACCACGAGCTGCGCATCTACGACGATGCGCTCGATTTCATCGCGCAGGCACGGGATGCGGAACGGCGGGTGACGTTGATCGAGAAGGCGTTTCCGGACGGCGCGCGCAGCGCGGCGTTGCGGCGCCTGTTGAAGGAGCCGCTGCACGCCTACCAGGCGGAGGGCGCACTCTTCGCGGCGCGGGCCGGCCGCTGCCTGCTCGGCGACGACATGGGGCTCGGCAAGACCGTCCAGGCGATCGCCGCCGCCGAAATACTCGCCGGACATCTCGGCGCGGAACGCGTGCTGGTCGTCTGCCCCACGTCGCTCAAGCATCAATGGGAGATCGAGCTTGCGCGCTTCAGCCGTCATCGCGCCGTGGTGATCGCTGGCGGCCAGCCGGCACGCAGGCAACAGTACGCGGCGCCCGGCGCATGGAAGATCGCCGCCTACGACACCATCGCGCGCGACCTCGAATTCATCCGGCAGTGGTCCCCGGACATCGTGATCGCCGACGAAGCCCAGCGCATCAAGAACTGGAACACGATCGCGGCGCGGGCGTTGAAGCGCATCGAGAGCTCCTACGCCTTCGTGCTGACCGGCACCCCGCTGGAGAACCGCCTGGAGGAGCTGGTTTCGATCGTCCAGTTCGTCGACCGGCACCGGCTGGGCCCGACCTGGCGCCTGCTCCACGAGCACCAGGTGCGCGATGACGCCGGGCGCGTCACCGGTTACCGGAATCTCGATGCCATCGCCCGCACCCTCGCACCGGTCATGATCCGGCGGCGCAAGGCAGAGGTGCTGCCCCAGTTGCCGAAGCGCATCGACAAGAACGTGTTCGTGCCGATGACCCCGCAGCAGATGGAACTGCACGAGGAGAACCGCGAGATCGTCGTGCGCATCGTCGCGCGCTGGCGGAGATACCGTTTTCTTTCGGACGCCGATCAGTTACGGCTCACGTGCGCGCTGCAGAACATGCGCATGTCGTGCAACAGCACGTGGCTGCTCGACCGCGAGACCGATCACGGTGTCAAGGCGGACGAACTGATCACGCTGCTGGAAGACCTGTTCGAGGAAGCAGAGGCGAAAGCCGTCGTGTTCAGCCAATGGGTGGGCACGCACGAATTGATCGCGCGGCGATTGTCGAAACGTCCGTGGAAACACGTGTTGTTTTACGGCGGCGTGCCGTCGGAAAAGCGCGGGGCACTGGTGAGGCGTTTCCGCGAGGATCCCGATTGCCGCGTATTCCTTTCGACCGACGCGGGCGGGGTCGGCCTCAATCTGCAGCACGC
>MEQT01000145.1:4012-16799 GCA_001770325.1 Betaproteobacteria bacterium RIFCSPLOWO2_02_64_14 | reverse complement strand
TGACACCGGCGCAGAAAAACGCCGACCGCGAAGCACGGCTCACGATCAGCCAGGAACTGGGCCACGAGCGCGAGCAGGTTACGGCGATCTACCTGGGGCGCTGAATGGGCAGCGTGGCGAGGCCCAACAAGCGAGTTGCCCACTAGGCACCGCGCTCAGGGTCTATGGAGGGACCCGCGCGCCGCCGCGTGGATAACTCGCGTGCTTCGCGCAGACGGCATGCGGGTGCATTGCCCTCATCAACCCCCAATCGGCAGGGCGTCTCGGAGCGTTTTCCACGGTGGCGGGCGTGCTGCGCCTCTCACGCACGCAACGTTCGCCGCGGTGGGAAACGCTAGGCTCTCGGGTCTCATGTTCGCCTTCGCTTGAGGTACGGTGGCTAGCGAGCGGCGTAAGGGGGAAGCAGTCGGCGAGAAATCCGCGCCAGTCTCTGTTAAGCTATTGCTGTCGCTACCCGAGGATGAGTTGGTTGCCGGAGAATTGGAACTCATTCAGGCCCACCTTGCGGGGCTCCTCGATCGGGTAATACCGCCAGAAGTCGATTCCGACCCTCACCACGGAGGCGATACGCCATGGCCGTAGCCCTGTACGCTCGGGTGTCTACCACCCGCCAAGCCGAGAATGATCTCTCGATTCCCGATCAACTGCGGCAGATGCGCGACTGGTGCAAGGCACAAGGCCATCGCCTCGTCTCGGAGTATGTCGAGGCGGGTGCTACGGCCACCGACGACCGGCGCCCGGTGTTCCAGCAGATGATCGGGGATGCGAGTTTATCGCCTCCGCCGTTTGAAGCCATCGTCGTCCATAGCCTCTCCCGGTTCTTCCGCGATGCCCTGGAGTTCGGGTTGTACGAGCGAAAGCTCAAACGCTGCGGGGTCAAGGTGATCTCGATCACCCAACAGACGGGAGACGAGCCGTCAGGGGAGATGGCAAGGAAGCTCTTTAGCCTCTTTGACGAATACCAGAGCAAGGAAAACGCCAAGCACACCTTGAGAGCCATGAAGGAGAACGCGCGTCAGGGCTACTGGAACGGCTCGCGCGCGCCGGTCGGATATCGCGTGGTCGATGTAGGCGTTACGGGTCCACGGGGCCGACAAAAACGCCGTCTGGAAATCGCCCCGGCCGAAGCCGAGACCGTGCGCAAGATCTTCGACCTATACCTGCACGGCCTGACCGGCCGCAGCATGGGCATGAAAAGCCTCACGACATACCTGAACGACCACGACATCACGATGCGGGGCCGCCCCTGGCGCATGCAGAAAGTGGATGACGTGCTCTGCGATCGCGTCTACATCGGCGAGTTCTACTTCAACCGCAATGAGGCGCGCACCACCAAGATCAAGCCCCTTGCTGAATGGATCAAGGTTGAAGTCCCTGCGATCGTCGATGAACAGACGTTCGACCGCGCAGCCGCGATGCGCCATGCCCGGCACCCGAGCCGGACGCCCGGCCAGCGCCTTGCCTCGCCGGCGCTGCTTGTGGGATTGATGAAATGCGGGCATTGCGGCGCTTGCATGACGCAGGCGACCGGCAAGAGCGGGCGATATCGGTATTACAAGTGCACCACGCGCCTCGGCATCGGTGCGCACCGGTGCAACGCTCGTAATCTCAGTCGCGAACCGACGGAGCAAGCCGTCCTGACGGCACTGGCCGACAGGGTATTCACGCCGAAGCGGGTTGAAACCATGCTTCGCGAGCTGCGCAAGGGGCAGGGCGCGGCCCGACCGGCGGAGGACGCGCGGTTCCAGCAATTGAAGCGGGAACTGAAAGAGATCGACACCGGCATCGCGCGACTTTATGAAGCAGTCGAGAAAGGCCTCCTGCCGCTCGATACGACGCTCCAGGAGCGCTCGCAGAAGCTTCAGGCACGTCGGCAGGACATCCTGGTCGCGACAGCGTCCCTGCGTGAGAAATGGGAGATTCCGCTCAGTACTCTCACGCCGGCGCACATCGAGAGGTTTGCGGGCGCGTTGCGGACCCGGCTGCTCGATACCGCGTCCGGGTTCGGCAAGGCGTATCTAAACCTGCTGGTCGATGAGATTCGGCTCGATGGCAAGGAACTGCGCATCCAGGGCAGCTATGGCGCCTTGGCGCGCGCAGTTTCGCTGTCAAAAGAGGGGAAGCTGGACAAGGTGCCCAGCTTCGTACCTGTGTGGCACCCCGGAGACGAATCGAACGTCCGACCTGCCCCTTAGGAGGGGGCTGCTCTATCCACTGAGCTACCGGGGCGTATGGGGAAGTATTTTAACGTAGAATCAACGCGATCCTACGTTTCGAATCCAGGGTGCCTCGATGCTGAAGTGGTTGCTCGTCGCCGTCGTGCTGGGGTTGGTGGTGCTGCTGTGGCGGATCACCGCCGCGGCGAAGGCAAACCTGCCCAGGGTCGGCGATATTGCGCCTGAGTTCGACTTGCCCGATCAGAACGGCGCGCCGCGTTCGAGCGGGGAATTCCGCGGCCGTTGGCTCGTGCTTTACTTTTATCCGAAGGATGATACGCCCGGCTGCACCGAACAGGCCGCGCACTTTCGCGATACGATGAGTGAGATCGAGGCGCTCGGCGCATCTGTGTGCGGCGTCAGCGTCGATGACAGCGCGAGTCACGCGGCGTTCGCCCGTAAACACAACCTTCCCTTTGCGCTGCTTGCCGACGCACGCGGCGGGGTCGCCGCGCGCTACGGATCGCTGGTCAACCTCGGCGTCTTCCGGTTCGCGAGGCGCAACACGTTTCTCGTCGACCCGCAGGGCAGGATCGCGAGGATGTATCTGGGTGTGAATCCCGCCCGCAACGCCGGGGATGTCATGAACGATCTCAGGCAATTGAAACCAGCATGATCAAGAGCATAGACCACGTCGTACTCACCACGCGCGACCTCGACAAGTGCATCGATTTCTATACGCGCGTGCTGGGCATGCAGCTCGAACACTACGGCGCAGGGCGGATCGCGCTCCGGTTCGGCGATCACAAATTCAATGTTCACCCGCCGGGATTCGATGCGGGGATCAAGGCGCGGACGCCAACTCCCGGGTCGCTGGATCTCTGTTTTCTCGCGGACTGCCCGCTCGAAGAGGTGATCGCCCGCCTCAAGGTGTGCAATATTCCCATCGAGGAGGGGCCCGTCGAGCGCACGGGAGCGCGTTTCGCGATCCGGTCGGTGTACGTGCGGGATCCGGATGAGAATCTCATCGAGATTTCCGAGCGGGCGTAGGTTGTGACATGGCCCCTCCTGCCTCCCCCCGCAATCGAGCGTGGGTCGGGGAGAGCAGCGCGAATCCCGACAATCCATGCGAAGTGTCATGTGTTGGGGTGCGCTGCACTTACCCCAACCTACGTGCTCACCCTCGGGGATGAGGGACTGAACGTCCGGGACCATCTTTGATACGCGCATCGATCAGCTGCCATCGATTCCATGCCTGATTTCTGGCCGAGCTGCGGCTTTCGCCTGCTGAAGCGCAATGCCGAGGGCAAGCTGGTCGTGACCGACGACTATCTGCGGCGGTATTTCGCGCGCCCCGAACTTGCGCCGGTTCCTGAATCGTGCGAGCACGAGCGTGCGCTTCACGTGGCGCTTACCGATGAGCCGCGGCGCGCGGTAACCGAAGAGGAAATCGCGGCCATCGCCGACGCCGACGCGCGCGAAAATTACCGGGTGATGCTGCGTTTCCGCGACCGTCTGATCGCGGCGCCGACGCTGGAGGCGTTCTATTTCGATCTCTTCCGCGGCGAGGTGTCGGTTCCGCCGGACTTCATCCACCACACCGCACAGGACATCCTGCGTGGCATGCTCGATGGCACGGAGAACGGACTGGACGCGCGCGCCGCGGAGATCTTCTTCCGCGCACAGCGCGTGACGGTGAAGGATGGCGCCGTGATGCTTGCCGACGATGCGACCGTCGAGATGCACGCGACGGGCGGCGGGTTTGGCGATCTCGGGCGGCTGCTCCTCGAAGCGCAGGCGCCGCTGCGCTCGGTCGAACTCGACGTGCTCGACGAAGCAAGCCACGCCGCGTACTTCGCGCGCGACGAGCGCTTCGATACCGTGCTCAGTCTCAATCCGGGCGGCGCGGGCAGCCAGGCCCTCGCGCGCTTGCTCGAGCGCTGGATCGGGCACTTTCACGGCGTGCGGGCAAAGGTGACCCCGATACGCGAGATACCCGACGAGGAGTGGCGCTGGCACGTCGGTCTCGACGCCGAAGCCTCGGCGATGCTCAACGAGATTTATAATGGCGGCGAGGTCGAGGCGTCGCGCATGAAGCGCATCATTGGATTGTTCCGCACCGAATTCCTGGAGCCGTCGGCCATGCGGGCGGAGCTGGCGGGATCCCCGGTGTTTCTGGGACTCGCGATGACGGAGGATGGCACGCTCAGAATGAAGCCGCAGAACCTGCTTATGAATCTGCCGCTGGCGAGGCCGGCATGACGCTGCCCGCGCCGTACGAGGCACGCTGGCAGGAGATCGCGTCCGGACCCGACGAACGCCTCAACCTCGCCGAGGCCGCGTTTCTCCTCGCAGGCGGGGAGTACCCCGGACTCGACGTTGCAGCGTATCTTGCCCGCATCGAGGAAATCGCGGCGACGTTGCGCGTGCGCCTGCGCGAGGACATGCCGCCGGCCGAACGGATCCTGGCGCTCAACCGCTACCTGTTTGGCGAACTGGGATTTGCCGGCAACGCGGCGGAGTACTACGATCCGCGCAACAGCTATCTCAACGAGGTGCTCGACCGCCGGCTTGGCATTCCGATCTCGCTGTCGGTGGTCTACCTGGAAATCGGACGGCGCATAGGATTGCCCTTGCAGGGCGTCGCCTTCCCCGGCCATTTCCTGGTGAAATGCGTGGTGCGCGACGGCGCCATCGTGCTCGATCCCTATGGCAAGGGCGCATCGCTGAGCCTCGATGACCTCTGCACGCGTCTCAGGGTACTCCGTAACGGCATCGAGCCCGATGCCGGCCAGGTCCGCATGATGCTCGCGGTCGCGTCGAACAAGGAGATCATCGCACGCATGCTGCGCAATCTGAAGGGTATCTACCTGCAGCGGCGCGAATTCACCAAGGCAGTGGCCGCGATCGACTGTGTGATAGCCCTGGCGCCGCAGGCGGCGGACGAGTACCGCGACCGCGGCCGCCTCCATCTCGAAATGGAATGCTTCCGCGCCGCGCTGGCCGATTTCCGGTCTTACCTGCTGCTCAAACCCGACGCGGAAGATGCGATCGTCGTGCGGCAGAAAGCCGCGGAACTGCAGCACATCGCGGCACGGCTGAACTGACCACTGGTCAGGATCAGCGCTGCGAGGGTCCCGACGTCCAGATCCGCACGACCTTGGGCTGCGCCGGCGCTGCACCGACGCGGGGTTGCGCGGGGGGTGCAGGTTCCGTGCCCCTTGCCGCCTCGCGCGCCGGAGTGTCCGCCGCGTCGCCGCTCGTCCACACGGAACGAACCGGACTTTCCGCGTCGCCCGACGTGGGGAATGGCGATTCGTCCGGCGCCGCGCCGCGCGGCTTGATCTTGATTTCCGGTTCGTCGTCCTTTTCGGGCGGGGGGCTGCCGTCGTGCACGAGGTTGCGCCGGCGTTGCAGATAGGCGTCGCGCAGGAATTCGTATGGGTCGAGCGCGGCGGTTTCGAGTATCTTCGAGGTATCGAGCAGCTCCGCGCGCCGGTTCACGAAACGTGCGCCCCACAGGATGTTCCGGTCGCGGCTCGGATCGACGTAGGTGAGCGGGTCGGTCTTGAAGTCGACGAGCAGGCCGACGGCGTCGCGCGCGCTGCTCGGACCCAGGATCGGCAGCATCACGAACGGACCCGATTCTATGCCCCAGTAACCCAGCGTCTGGCCGAAGTCCTCGTTGTGCTTTTCCAGCCCGATCTCGGTGGCGACGTCGATCACTCCGAGCAGTCCTGCCGTGGAATTGACCACGATGCGGCCCACGTCGGACACGGCGTTGAGGAACTTGCCCTGGAGCAGGTTATTGAGGGCGACGATCACGTCGTTGATGTTGGAGAAGAAGTTGCTGACGCCGGTGCGGACGAACTGCGGCAACACGCCGCGGTAGACCTCGGCGACGGGTCTGAACACGGCCGTGTCCACGCCGTCGTTGAAATGGTAAATCCCGCGGTTCAGCGGCTCGAATGGATCGCGCGGATTACCCGTGCTCGCGCAGCCGCCGAGCAGCGTCATGCACATCACAATGCCGGCCATCGAGAAGCGCCACCGCGCCGCGAGCAAGCTCATTTGTGCAATTCCAACATCATGTTATGAGTGGGATGGCGGCCATTATAGCAAGTCTGACCCGGGCGGGGGCGGCAAGCGGCGCGCGCCGGGATTCGGCGCTCGCAGGGCTATTGCACCCGCGTCATCGTCCGCTGCCTGGCGCGAATCCCTTCAAGGGTCGCCCGCGCGGTGGGGAGCAGCGGGCCGCCCAGTCCGACTGCGCGCTCCGCGGCGGCAAGCGCGGCATCGAGTTTGCCGCGATCGAGCAGCGTTTGCGCGAGATTGTTCAGGGCGGCCACGGAATCCGGATGGGCGGCTGCCGCCTGCCGGAACGCGGTTTCTGCCCGCTCCAGGTCGCCCAGCGCGTGCGCGGTGTTGCCGCTGCCCATGAGTCCCGCGAGGCTCGACGGCCACCGCTTCAACATCGCCTCGTAAGCGGCCCGCGCATTGCGGGTGTGGCCGCTTTTTTCGAGGGCGACGACCGCCTCGGCGTAGCGTCTCTCGGAGGCGGTCACCGGCAGGCGGCCCGGCGGCACCGCGACCATTGCCCAGCGACCCTCCGTTTTCCACAGGAACTCGAACAGACCCAGGGGAAGCACCTTGCGCGCATCGCGCCCCGAGTGCTGAATCGCCTCCCGGCGCTCCAAGTCGTAGCCCACCAGCACCGAGTAGTGCCAGAGCGGATACCACTTGAGGCCATGATTCTCGAGCGCCACCACGGGCGTGCCGGCAGCGACTTCGCGCAGCACGTGCGAGAGTTCGGGTTCGAGGACATAGGCCACCATGCCGTTGCGCCGCGCCGCAGCAAGCATTTCGACCTGCAGGCTGCCTTTCCGGCCCGGGGTGTAGACCTGCTCCACCAGCGCGTCGGAACTCACCTTGACCCCGGCGGCGTTCAGCACCATCGCGAGGGTGGCCGGGCCGCAGTAGTACTCGTCTTGCGGGAAAAACGGGACATCGGGGAGTTCAGCGCGGGGCGCCAGGTCGGCCGGCGGGTGGTCCCTCAGCGCGAATGTCTGCGGGGCAAGTCCCGCGCAGCCGCCGAGCAGCAACGCGGCCGGAAAAAAAAAGCCCGCCAGCCAGCGGGCTTTCGAGCCGTACGTCATTCTTGCCGCGGCGGGGGCTACCTCACTTGTAGACGTATTTCAGGAGGATATAAATCAAGACGATCAGGATCCCCACGATGAGAACGGTTTCGGCCGCGCCGCTGGCTCCAGCCGGCAGCGCGTCGAGCTTGCCCGCGATATGCTGGACTTCCATGTCGGTGAGCGCATCCACCCGCTCCTTGGCGATCTGGGGATTTACGCCGTACGCCTCCAACTGCTTCTGAACGTCGGCGCGCGCCACGAAATCGCGCACCTTGTCCCGGTCAGACTGCGTCTGCGCCTGCTTCACGACTTCGTCGGTTCCGACGAGCGCAGCCTGCGTCGAAAACGGCAGCGCGATCAGGCTCATGACAAGCAGGTGACTGATTAGTCTGCAAAAAAACACCTTCATGGCGGTCTCCGTATGTGGGTTGAGAGCAGTGTCCCCGGGTCTCGTGACGCTCCGCTGCACTTATAGCCTCGATTCGGGGATTGCGTCAAGCCTGGGAGTGTGTCGGAGCCAAGTCCGACCGGCTGCTAGCTGCGGCTGAAAGGAGTCCTCTGCTATACTGATTTCATCTCAGAGTGCCCATCCCGCCTGAGCTTCCCGCGCCAGAATCCGATTCGCCAACCGACCCAAGGAATTCATCATGCTGCAAAAAGTCAAACCCGGCGTGCAACTCAAGGATATGTCGCTGTTCCGGCAGCAGGACTACATCGACGGCGCATGGGTGGATGCCGACGACGGGGCGACCCTCCCGGTACACAATCCGGCCAACAGCCAACTGATCGGCACGGTGCCCAAGATGGGCGTCGCCGAGACCCGCCGTGCGATCGAGGCGGCCAACGCCGCGTGGCCCGCCTGGCGCGCGAAGACCGCGAAGGAGCGCGCGGCGCTTCTGCGCAAGTGGTTCGACCTGATGATGGCGAACCAGGAAGACCTGGCGGTGATGATGACCGTGGAGCAGGGCAAGCCGCTGACCGAATCGCGCGGCGAGATCGCCTACGGCGCGTCATTCATCGAATGGTTTGCCGAGGAGGCGAAGCGCGTCTACGGCGAGACGATTCCTGCACCCGTGGGCGACCGGCGCATTGTGGTGATCAAGCAGCCGGTCGGCGTGTGCGCGGCGGTGACGCCGTGGAATTTTCCCAATGCGATGATCACGCGCAAGGCGGGTCCCGCGCTCGCCGCCGGGTGCACGATGGTGATCAAGCCCGCGAGCCAGACCCCGTACTCGGCGCTGGCGCTGTGCGAACTCGCCGAACGCGCCGGCATACCCAAGGGCGTGTTGTCGGTGGTCACCGGCACTTCGGGCCCGATCGGGAAGGAGCTCACCACCAATCCGATCGTGCGCAAGTTCACGTTCACCGGCTCGACCGAGGTCGGTAAGCTGCTGATGACCCAATGCGCGAGCACGGTGAAGAAGGTCTCGCTGGAGCTGGGCGGGAACGCGCCGTTCGTCGTGTTCGACGATGCCGATCTCGATTCCGCGGTCGAAGGCGCGATGGCCTCGAAGTACCGCAACACCGGCCAGACTTGCGTGTGCGCCAACCGGCTCCTGGTGCAGGACGGCGTCTACGACGCGTTCGCGAAGAAGCTCGCTGACAGGGTTGGCGCGATGAAGGTGGGCTACGGCCTTGAAGAAGGCGTGGTGCAGGGACCGTTGATCGACATGAAAGCGGTCGAGAAAGTCGAGGAACACATCAGCGACGCGCTGGCGAAGGGCGCGCGGGTCGTGACCGGCGGCAAGCGTCACGAAAAAGGCGGGCAGTTCTTCCAGCCCACGGTGCTCGCGGACGTGACACCGGCGATGAAGATCACCCGCGAAGAGACATTCGGTCCGGTCGCGCCGCTCTACCGCTTCAAGACGGAGAAGGAACTGCTCGATCTTGCCAACGACACCGAGTACGGGCTGGCGGCCTACTTTTACAGCCGTGACATCGGACGCGTATGGCGCGTCGCCGAAGGGATCGAGGCGGGCATCATCGGCATCAACGTGGGCATCATTTCGACCGAAGTCGCGCCGTTCGGCGGCTACAAGGAGTCGGGCATCGGCCGCGAAGGCTCGCACCACGGCATGGACGAATTTCTCGAGGTCAAGTACCTCTGCATGGGCGACATCAACAAGTAAGCAAGCCTGGCTCCGTGCGCGCGCGGAGACGGTAACGGCTTCCCCGGCTGTCAGACAGGCGGGGAATGTTTCCCGGACGCGCGTCGCGCAGGGGTGTTCGCCGCGTCGACCGGAGGCAATCATGTTTCACATCGTAGGTCTCGACCACGTCGTGCTCCGCGTGAAAGACGTGGAGCGGATGGTGCGCTTCTATCATGACGTTCTGACGTGCAGGGTCGAGCGCGTGCGCCCCGACCTCGGCCTGACGCAATTGCGCGCCGGGCGCTCGCTGATCGACATGGTCGCCGTTGACGGCGAGCTTGGCAGAAGGGGCGGCGCCGCGCCGGGCACGGAAGGGCGGAACATGGATCATCTATGCCTGCGCATCGAGCCCTTCGAACCGGACGTGCTCGCCCGGCATCTCACCGCTCACGGCATTACGGCGGACGACGTGAAGACGCGCTACGGCGCCGAAGGCAACGGCCCTTCGCTCTACATCACCGACCCCGAAGGCAACGTCGTGGAACTGAAAGGCCCGCCACGCGCTGCCGCGGAGCCGGGTCGCTGACCTGTCAGTTTTCCCTGTGCAATTGGCGCGAATGTAGGTTGGCGGTGAGCAACACGAACCCCAACACGAGGATCTGTGGGGACGCGTTGGGGTGCGCTGCGCTTGCCCCAACCTACGAGCTCAACTGCTGAATACGCCAGCCTTCCCGCCGGTCAGATCCGGTCGGCGACGGTGGCGGCGAACGCCTGAGTTCCAAGGTTGCCTCCCAGGTCGGGCGTGCGCGTCGCGGGGTTCTTCAGTGCGGCGTCGATCGCGGCCTCGATCTCTGCGGCGGCGCGGCTGAACTCGGGACGCGCGTGCCGTGTTGCGAGCCATTCGAGCAGCATGGCGGCCGACAGGATGAGCGAGGTGGGATTGGCCTTGTCCTGTCCCTGGATGTCCGGTGCGGAGCCGTGCTGTGCCTGCGCGCAGCAGCGGTCGTCGCCAGCCATCACCGATCCGGCGAGTCCGAGACTGCCGGAGATTTCCGAGGCTTCGTCGGACAGGATGTCGCCGAACATGTTGCCGGTGACGATGCAGTCGAAGCGTGACGGGTCGCGCACCAGCAGCGCGGCCATGGCGTCCACGATCTTTTCGTCGAGTTCCACGTCCGGGTATTCCTTCGCGACCTTGCGCACTTCGCGCAGGAACAGCCCGTCGGAGATGTGCAGCACGTTCGCCTTGTGCACTGCGGTCACTTTTCTGCGGCGCTTGCGCGCCCAGTCAAACGCCACGCGCGAGATGCGCTCGCATTGCCGCGCGGTCACCTTGCGCACGGCCAGCGCCATGTCCGGCGTGGGCATGAATTCGCCGCGGCCCGTGAACATGTTGCGATCGGCGTAGAAGCCCTCTGTGCACTCCCGGAAGATCACCAGATCGACCGGCTTGCCGGTCAGTCCCACGCCCATGCGCGATTTCGCGGGGCGGATGTTGGCGAAGAGGTCGAGCTTGACCCGCATTTCACCCGATGGGTTGATGCCGCCCCTCTCTCGCGCCGGATACTGAAGGTGGTCGACCGGACCGAGGATGATGCCTGGCGCCTCGTGCGCGGCCTGCATGACTTCGTCAGGCAGCGTCGAGCCCCTTGCCTTGAGCGTCTTGAGACCGATGTCCTCGATCCGCCATTCGAGGCCAAGCTTGAACTTCGCATTGACGCGCTCGAGCACCGCCAGCGTCGCCCGCGTGATTTCGGGGCCGATGCCGTCGCCCGGCAAAACGAGTATCTTCATCTGTCCTACACGTCCTGTGGACTGGCGGCTTCCGCCGAACTGTGCGCCTCGATCTCGCGCGCCGGCTTCTCGCCGCGGATGTTGCGGCCCGTCGGGAGCCACGTGCAGATCGAAGCACCCGGCGCCCAGACCGTCTGGTAGACCCCCGGCACGAAGAATTCGACGAATGCCATCTCCACGTCGCCTTCGCTCTTCAGATAATGCCGCTCGCGGTCGCCGTAATAGATGAGATCGCCGCTGCGCACCGGGATCGGGCTCTCATTGGCATAGGCGGTGCCGCAGCCGCGGAGCACGTACATGAAGTGCTCTGCGCCCTCGTGATGGTGGTTGGCCGCCTCGGTGCCGGGCGGGTAAATGATCATCTCGCCCTTGATCGCCTTGGTGCCGAACAGCTTGGGCGTTACGATGTAGATCCGCTTGCGCGCGTCGTGCTTCGAGTCGAGCACCGGCTCGCGCGTCCAGTCGACGACGCGGAAGCGGGGCGGGTTGCCGGCAAAATCGGGGTCGAAGCGCGCGGCGTTGGGCACCTCCGCGTAGAGCAATGCCGCGCCGCGAGCGCTTTCCAGCGTGCCCCGAAACCCCGGCGGCAGGAACACGATGTGCGAATCGGTCAAACGCTCGTCGTGGTCCGGGCAGGTGAGGCTCGCCTCGCCCTCGAGCACCTGGAACCAAACGAGGTTCCTGGACGGCACGTCGATGTCGCTGTGCCCGGCGGCCCCGAGCACCCATCGGTCGAGCAGTATCCTGCTGTCCTTGACGCGCGATGGCGTGAGCAGACGCTGACGCCGGGCGTTCCGGCCAAGAGCTTCGGCGGTGACGGCGCTTTCGTTCAGGGTGATCGCCACGATGAATCCTCCGGATCAACGCGAATGCCAGGTGGCAAACCTATTATAGTGGCGTTCTGTCAGCGCTGCGCGCACCGCACTTCGTCGCCGGGGCGCACGTAGGGCCGGAGATCGGGTGTCATGATTTTCAGGATCTGCACCGGCAGTGCGCTGGTGAAATGGTAATTGTCCGAGAGCGGTCCGGGCACGTAAGCGGTAACCACGCCGAAGTGGCGCTCGCCGAGAAAGAACGCGAAGGTCGCGGTACGGTTCACGGCGCGCGACTCGAGCAGCTTGCCTCCCGGACCGTAGACCCCGAAGCGGTTGTCCCCCGTTCCTGTCTTGCCACCCACCACGAACTCGGTTTTGTCGGGAAACGAAAACGCTCCGTGCAGCCGGCGTGCCGTACCTTCTTTGACTACGCTCGCAAGCGCGTGTTTCAGGGTGGCGGCAACTTCCGGCTTCATCACCTGCTCGCCTGCCGCCGGCGTGCGCTGAAGATTCGTTTGATAAGGCGTGGCTGCGGCGAAATGCAGGTCTTCCGTGCGCACCGTCGGATAGCGCATGCCGCTGTTCACGATGATACCGATAAGTTCGGCCAAAGCCGCCGGCCGGTCGCCGGACACGCCGATCGCAGTTGCGTACGAGGGCACGAGCGACTCGAACGGATAGGCAAGGCGTTTCCAGTGGCGGTGAATCTCGCCGAATGCTTCTATCTCGAGAAGCGTGCGGATGCGTATGTCCTGGGCGTTTTTCTGGTGAGTCCTGAACAGCCACGCGTATAC
>MEQT01000145.1:0-3974 GCA_001770325.1 Betaproteobacteria bacterium RIFCSPLOWO2_02_64_14 | reverse complement strand
GTTTGCGCGAGACCGGCTCCGGGATGGCGCCGCAGGTAGGAGACGATCCACAATTCCAGCGGATGGATCCGCGCGAGATAACCGCGGTCGGCGAGGTCATACCGCTGCGGTGCGTAACGTTCATAAAGGTTGATGAACTCTTTGTCCGGGAGCCTGGAAGATGGCAAGTGCCGGCGCAGAAAATCCGCAAACACCTCGACGCCAGCCTCGGGCGCAACCGACCTGAAGATTACGGCCAGGCGCTGTGGCGTAGGCCGCACGCCGGGAAGCAGCGCCTCCATCACCTGCTCCGCGCTCACGCCGCGGTATTTGCGGTAGAAGCGCCGGACGAACTCCCGTCCTTCGCGGTCGGCGAACCGCGCAAGATACTCGGCGCGCCGCGGATGCTCTGCATCGTCGAGCACGCGAGCCGGTGAATCCGGCTCGCGATACATATAGTGCTCCGCGATGTCGCGCATCAGGCGCACGAACACCAGGTTGACGGAATCGCGGAGCGCTTCACGCACCGTAGGTACTTTTCCGTTGTCCGCCCGCTTGAAGTTCGCGAAGGTGTGGACGCCGCCACCGGTGAAGAATTGCTCCGCCGGGCTCGCCGAATAACGGCGCTCCATCGCCGCCTCCAGCATCGACGCCAGGCCCGGGTCCTTCGCATCCGCAAGATAGTCGATTACCCAGCGCGTCAGCCGGTCTCTGCGACCGACTTGGACCTCACGCAACGCCTGGCGGGTCATGCCGCCGTAGCGCTCGTGCAACGACGCGATGACGTCGAGGTAGGTGGCGAGCGCCCGTAGCTTCGCCGTGGAACCCAGTTCGAGCTTGGCGCCTTCGTTGATGTCGAACGGCTGGTTGAAATTGTCGGTTTGCACGCGCACCAGATTGGCGTTCTCGCCACGTTCGTAAAGCGTGAAGCTGTAGAGCACGGCAGCGGGGTCTGCGCCGCCCAGGAGCTGGGATTCCCGCAGCCCGGCGGCTTTCGCATGTTCCGGAGTCCCCAAACGTCGCAGCGTCGCGGTTACCGTACCCTGAAGTTCGGCATCGAGCGTGGTGCTGGCCGTCAGATCAAGGCGGTCGATGTCGTAAAGGCGCGGCGTCTCGAGCAGCGACGCGAGGCGCGTACGGACCAGGTTCGCGCCTTTCCAGGAGCTGACGCGCGTGCCGGACTGCGCGGTGCTTTCGTCCTTGAACGAAAGCGTGATCTGCAGGGCCGCATCACGCAGCGTGGCCGGGATGACGACGGCGCCGGCCAGCAGCCGCAGATAACTGTCGGTGAGCGCCGCGAGCTGTTGCCGCCCGGGGCCGAGAAAGTAAGAGGGGCGGCGCTGCGCGATCAGCAGGCTCAACACCTGGCGGAACGCACGCGCCTGCTCGTGCGGATCCGGGCCGGGATCGTGAGGCCCGCGCGCGAGCAGCGCGTTTACGCCCTCGAAATCAGCGCCGTACCACGCCCGCAGGCCGTCTCCCAGCCCGTTCACTTCCCCATGGCCGGGGGCCGCAGCAAGCGGAAAGGTATTCAGGTAGTCGACCGCGATCTGCCGGCGTCTTTCGAAGGTATCCGTGCCGTTCGCGTAGGCGCGCAGCGAGGCGGACATCATCTGCCGGAATTTCTCGTCAAAGGACGCGGTGATTCCGCCCGGGGAGTGCCGGTACTTCTCGATCTGGGTCGCCAGAGTGCTGCCTCCCGGCGCATCGTAGTCGGGGTCGAAGATCTTGATGCCCTGCTCCATGAGCGCTTTACCGAGGCGCCCCCACTCCACGGCCGGATTGCGAGTCGGATGAGCAGTGTCGAGGAGTTCGCGGTTTTCGATGAAAAGCAGCGTATTGACCACCAAGGGCGGGATGGCGTTGAAACGCTCATAGACGTGGACCGGATGCGCGGAGCTGAATAGCGGCACGCCGCGGCAGTCCAGTACGCGCAAGCCCGCCTGGCTCTTTTCGGGGTAGGGGGGGAAGTAGCCGGTCTCGATCAACTCGACCAGTTCGTGGGAGAGCCGTGCCTGGGCCTGGATCCGGTATCCCTTCACGCGCAGTCTTTCCAGGAATGCCGGTATCTCGCTGTAGCCCAGGCGCTGATCGTAGGGTCCGCGTTGCGGAAAGCGAATCGAAGCGCTCGGGCCCGGCTCCAGCCGGAACTTGAGCTTGGCCGCGATCCCGGCAAAGTAACGCGCCTGGAAGGCCGAGGACTCCGCCTCGGTGACGGCAAGATGCGCTACACCCAATACGGTGAGCACAACCAGCGCCGCAACGACCAGCGTAAACCTGCGTCGCCACCATGGCACGGGGCGATTGAGCTTGCCTGACATCATGAACTGTGGAACAAGAATGCCTGTTCCGGTTCGATTATATCGACAAACTGTGACAAAGCTCCCGCAATACTTGGGTGTAACATAGCAGCCGGGCGTTCCGACTCAATCACGGGAGAGAGCCATGCTGACCCAGCGTCTGGCGGAGTTTGTCATCGACACGCGCGCTTCCGATCTACCGCGGGATGTCATGGACGCTTCCCGCGATGCCCTCATCGACACGCTCGGCGTGGCGCTCGCGGGGGGGCTCGATGAGGTCGGCGAGATCGCGCTGCGCTACGTCCGCGGCCTCGGTGCGAGCCGGGAGGCCACCGTCTGGGGTACTCATGTCGTCACTTCGATGGCCGAGGCGGCCTTTGTCAACGGCATCTTCGGGCATGCGCTGGATTTCGACGACGTTCATGCCAGCGTGCATGGACATCCGAGCACGACGATGATCCCGGCGGCGCTCGCCGCGGGTGAGGCGGCCGGCGCTTCGGGGGAGGCGGTGCTCGCGGCCTATGCCGTGGGCCTGGAAGTGGGCGGCAAGCTCGGCATCGCGCTCGGCAACGGACACTATCAACGCGGCTGGCACAGCACCGCGACGACCGGGGTGTTCGCTTCGACCGCGGTGGCGGCACGCCTGTTGGGGCTTGACGTCGGGCAATTGAGAAACGCGTTTGGACTGGCCGCATCGCAGGCCGCGGGACTGTTGCGCAATTTCGGCACGATGGCCAAGCCATTCCACGCCGGCCACGCCGCGCGCTGTGCCGTTCAGTCCGCGTTGCTCGCCCGGGCGGGATTCACCGCCGATACCTCGATCTTCGACGGTGCGAACGGCTTCCTCGGCACCTACGCCGAGAAGGATGGACAGCCGCTCGCGCCCCTCGTCGACAGGCTCGGCAAGCCCTGGGAGGCGATTGCGCCCGGCATCAGCTACAAGCGCTGGCCCTGTTGTTACTGCAATCATCGTCCGGTCGGCGTGCTGCTGCAGATGATCCGGGAGCACGGCATCCGCGCCGGCGAGGTGCAGGCGATCGAGATCGGTTTTCCTCCGGGCACCGACACTGCGCTGATCCATACCAATCCGCAGACCGGACTCGAAGGAAAATTCAGCATCGAGTACGTGGCCGCGGCGACGGTGCTCGACGGCAAGGTCGGGATCGATACGTTTACCGACGTCATGGTGCAGCGGCCCGAGGTGCGGGCGCTGCTCGCGAAGGTGCGGCGTTACCGGATCGAGGACAGCAAGATGTACTCGGGCGCGGTTGGGTACAACGACGTGACGGTGCGCACGACCCAGGGTGAATACAAGCGGCGCGAGAACCGGGCGCCCGGATCACCGGATTGGCCGATGACGGAGTCGGAGCGCGACGAGAAGTTTCTCGATTGCGCCGGCCGCGTGCTTGGCGGGGTTGGCGCGAGGCGCGTGCTCGACCTGGCGACCGGCACCCGCTCTCTTGCCAACGTGGCGGATCTGGCGCGGGCGACAGTGCCGGCGCAGGAGCGCGCGGGGACACAGCGCACTGCGCCGGCTGGCGTTCTAGCGAAATGAGCGGCGCGGGCTCCTCGCCGTGCCAGGTTGTCGGAAACGGGTCTCTGCCAGGTGGGGGCTTGTTTGATCCAAATCAACCCTGCCGACGCTGACCTCACGTAATTTTCGGGGTCATATGAGTTTACGAGGGTAGACAGTTC
>MEQT01000144.1 GCA_001770325.1 Betaproteobacteria bacterium RIFCSPLOWO2_02_64_14 | reverse complement strand
GTGTGCCGCGGATCTGCCTGTAATCCTGCGGCTGCGGTAGAGGCGCCAAGCGAGCCACAACACGAACGGCGACAGGATCAGTGCGCCTGCCGGAACCAGGTACTCACCACCGCCCGCCCAGGCCCGGGCGGCACGAAAGCGCAGCCACGACCAGAGATCGACCACCGCAGACCACGCCGGGGCGGCGTCCGCTTCGACGGCGAACCACTCGGGCGGCGTGGTGTCGACGTCGAGCCAGGCGCCCGCCACATGGGCACGCGCCCAGGCGTGTGCATGACGCTGGCGTACGAGCCAGGCGTTTTCGAGCGCGCTGTATTCCTGGACGGCGAAGCCCGTCGCATAGCGCGCGGGCACGCCCGCCGAGCGGAGCAGCAGCACGGTCGCCGTTGCGAAATACTCGCAGTGTCCGGCACGGGTGCGGCGCATGAAATCGACGATGGGCGACTGATGTTCCGCGGGCTTTGCCTGAAACGTCGCGTATTGAAAGTTCTCGCGAAAATGGCGCCGTATGCGCTCGACGACCGCTGCAGCGGATAAACCGGCAAGCCCGAGTTCGGCGGCAACCTGCGCGATGTGCTCGCCTTCCGCGCGAGCGGCGCGCAGGTCCTCCGCCACGGGCGGGCCATCCAGCGCGCGTTCCGGCGCAAACGCCGCCACGTAACTGAAGAAGCCCGGATCGCGTTCGATCTGCACGGCGCCGAGGATGTTGCGCGTGACCCGCCGCGCCTGCAACTGTTCCACTGCGACGGTGCCCGCCGGCAGGCTCAACACCGGGTTCATCTGCGGCGAAAAGTCGTGTATCAATATGCGCTCCGCGGCCCGCGCATCCGGCGCCAATGTCCAGCTCCTTCCTCGCTCGCCGGAATGGATCGCGAAAAACGGCGCGCCGCGCGCGATCCAGGAAGCCGCGGCGTAGGTGTTGTAGCTCGCCCGATGCAGCAGGCGGGGCGGTTTCCTCCCGGCCTCCCGGGTCACCCGCAGCACGATGGCATCCGACTGCTTGAGTTCGCCGATATGCCCGATGTCGGTCATGCTGCGATAGGGGTTGGTGCGCGAGCCCGTTCCCGCGATCCAGTCCGGCACCGCGCCCTCGAGCCACAATTGCAGCCCGTGCAGCCCGTGCTGTACGCCGTATCCGAGCGCGAGCGCGCAGGCGAGCGCCGCCACCCAGCCCAGCACCGGGAAGGAACGTGTGCGCATCAGTACGAGCGGCCAGGCCACGAGCAGCGCTACCGCCCCGTAGAAGGTCTCGCCACGCACATTGGCTGCGCTCGCTGCGAGCATCCAGACGGCAAAGTACGGGAACGACGGATCGAATCGCACCGGGCGGCGCGGCGGATTCCGGCGCATAGTCCAGAACAGGACGCTCAGGTCGAGGTCTCTTTCGGTGCCGTAAGCGTGGACGAGCGCGAGAGGCAGCATCGCCAGCGGTAACCACTGGAACACGAGGATGATGGCCCGCGGATTGCCGTAGGTGACGAACAGATAACCGCCGAGCACCACCATCAGAACGGTGCAGAAATCAGCCACGCGGTACAGTTGTGCGCTCGCGAAATCCCAGCGCAAGGGGAGGAAGGGGGCTGCGCCGAGCACCAGCGCCACCGGGACCGCCACGGTCCAGGCTTCCGTCTGCCACCCCCAGAACAGCACCGAGGCGGCCAGCATGACGGGCGGCATCGTCATAACCGCGCAAGCCCTTCCTGAATCCGGCCCGGCGTCAAGACATGCAACCACGCCGGCGCTGCCGGCACCGCCTGCGCGCTGACTGAGAGCGCGAGCAGGGGCAGCCCCAATGCCTGCAGGCGCCGCGTGAACTCGGCGCGCGCCTCATCCCATCCGAGGAGTATCAGTATGCATCCGGAGAGCGCGGCGCGGCGCGCCAGGATGGCGTCCTGCAGCACGCGGATCGGCTTGTCGCGGCAGGGCTGCACCCCGGCAAGCACCTCGAGCAGACCACCGGTCGAGAGCTGCCCGCGGCCGGCGGTATAACAATACGACTGCGCTCCGACGAACATGAGATCGAGCAAACACTCCCTGGTATTGACGGTGTAGGCAAACGACGCCGCGACCGATACCGCCTCTTCAAACGCGCTCGTGTCGTCCGAGGCGGTGAAGCTGTCCAGCACCAGCGCGTGGCGCTCGAAGAATTCGTCCTGGTACTCCTTGACGATGGGCGCCCCGACGCGCGCGAAACTGCGCCAGTGGATGCGCTGCAGGGGATCGCCGGGCCGGTATTCGCGCAGCCCCATGAACTCCTCCGATTCGCCGACCGATGCTGCAAGCGCGACGCCGCCGGGCTGGTATTTGCGCGAGCCCGGGAGCGCGAACTGGGGCAGCGCGTAGCGGCGCGGCAACACCAGCAGATTGGCGCCGCTCCTGACGGTAAGGAGCGAGTTGCATAATGCCAGGGGATCGGCACGCGCCAGCGTCAGCCCGGTGAAATTCTGGCTGCCGCGGCGCAGCGCCTCGCCGCGCATGACCACTTCAACCGTGCCGCGGGGCGCGAGCGTGGGCACGGGCTGCTCACCGACCTCGACCACCGCGCGCGCCGCGATCAGGCGTTTCCACGCACGGTAGGTCGGAAATTTGAGTTGTGCGCGAAAGGTGAAGTAATCGGGGCGCGGGTCGGCCAGAACTTCCCGGACCGTCACGCCGTCCCGGGGCGTGTCCGCGCGGTTCGTCACGGCCACCCGGTAAGTAAAAGACTCGCCAACCGTCGCGAGGCGCGGCAAAAAGCGCTCCACCGTAAAGCGTTCGCGCAGCAGCCACGCGCTCAGTCCCGCGACCGCCAACAACCCGGCTGCAAGCGCAAAGATCCTGTAGGCAACGGTCTGAGTGGTGTCGATGCCGAGGGCGGCGCTTGCGACCAGCACCCCGGCGACCAGCATGCCGGCGCGCGTAAGGCGCCGCGTGAGCCAGTAGCCGATGCCCGCGACCGTGCGGAACACGAGATGGGAAAACCGCCACATCAGCTAGGATTCTTTCGGATTACGTGCCGACAGAATCCTTAAGCAAGACCGAGTACCCGCAAATATGCAAAGCGATTCCGGAAAGATGTGTTGTATTCCGGTATCGTGTGCGAGAGCGGCCAAGCAATAGGACATTCGATTCAACCTCACGCCGTATTTTCATCCGGTCTTGCATATAGCAGCCTGTCGAGGCGTCAGGTCTGACAGGATGCTATCCGGGGATGGGCACCGATTGCAAAATGTCTGCCACGATGCCCTGCGTCGTGACGCCGGAGAACTTGGCCTGGGGATCGAGCACGAGCCGGTGCGCGAGCACCGGCACCGCCACGTCGCGGATGTGGTCCGGTCTCACGTAATCATCGCCGCGCACCAGCGCGAGGGCCTGCGCGAGACGCGAAAGCGCAAGCGAGGCGCGCGGGCCGGCGCCGAGCTGCACGGCCGGCGCCGCGCGGGTGGCGCGCGCGAGCTCCACCGCGTAGCGCCTCAATTCCGCGCTGACGCGCACCTCACGCGCGCAGCGCCTGAGCCAGCGCACTTCTTCGATGCTGATGCAGGCTGCGATCGACTCCAGGGGATGACGCTGCTCCTGGGCGGCGACGATTTCGACTTCGGCTTCGGCCGTCACGTAGCCCAAGCTCAGGCGCACCGCGAAACGATCCATCTGCGCCTCCGGCAGCGGGTAGGTGCCGCGGAATTCGACCGGGTTCTGGGTCGCGATGACAAAGAACAGCTCATCCAGCGCGTGGGTCTTGCCCTCGATGCTCACCTGCCCCTCCCCCATCGCCTCGAGCAGCGCCGACTGCGTGCGGGGGCTCGCGCGGTTCACTTCGTCGGCAAGCAGTATCTGGGTGAAAATCGGCCCGGAATGAAACTGAAACGACTGATCCCGGGGATTGAATACCGAGACGCCGAGGATGTCGGAGGGAAGCAGGTCGGGAGTGAATTGCACGCGCTTGAAGCCCGCGCCGATACTGCGGGCGAGCGCCTTGGCGAGCGTCGTCTTGCCGGTACCCGGATTGTCCTCCAGCAATACATGGCCGCCGCCCAGGAACGCCGCCAGCACCTGCTGTATCGTGCGGGTCTGCCCCGACATCACGCGTTCGATGTTGGCGCAGATCCGCGCGGCAAGTTGTGGCGGTTGCACCTTCGGTACGGCACCAGCGTCGTCCATCGTTCCTCCTTGACCCGCGCAGGTTACTCTATCACGCCCGCCGGCCATCCAATCGGGCGGGTGGAGGCAGGAGCGGACGCAGACGCCGCGCCGTGGCTCAGGGTGCGCTGCCGAAATTGCGCACACCAGTGGACGATCGAGTGACTTCCGAGGTTCAGCGTTCGCGGACGCCGGTATAGAACTGCGGCCAGCGCTCAAGCACGGCCTCGGAATCGTCCTTGTAGACGTGGCAGGAATTAAGCTGATACGGCTTCTTCAGTAGCGGCCTGCCGGCGTCGCGCGCCTGCCGCGCGCGGCCCGTCGCCTGGAACGCGGTGGTGCCGAGCGGGCCCAGCAGCTCGACGAGGTGCGTGCAGCCCTTCACGCCTCCCAGGCGCGCGGCAATCTCCCTGCGCCATCCGGCACCGATTTTTACGCCGGCGAGGGCCTTGAAATTGATCGCGATATCCCCGCAGATCGGGTACGGGCCGTCGTCGGTCCTTGCCTCGGCGTTGTGGATCCTCATGTCGAGATCGATGGTGAGGCGCAGCCACATGTTGTGCACCGGTTCGCCCGCCTTGCGTTCGCGCCCGCCGTGGCGGCGCGTATGGGAATAAGTCTTGGTGTCCACCAGGTGCGCTTCAATGTCCCACAGGCCGTCCTCGCGCTCGTAGCCCTTGCATTCGATGGCGCGCGTGTGGATCAGCTTGCGGGGGGCGGGTTGGGATAACGGCATGTACGGGACTCCGATGCGGATCAATCCATGATGCGGGCGCCGGCTGCAACGGTGCGACGCGCCTGGAGGTGCTGCATGACGCGCCTTCTTTCTTGCGGCGTGTAGCGCATCCAGAATGAAATCTCGTCCAGCGTGCGATAACAGCCGCAACAGTAGCCCGTCGCCGGGTCGATGACGCACACGCGCACGCACGGGGACTCGTTGGCGGCGTCATCCGGCGTCATCACGCGGCCCTGGCTTTGATGGCGCGTGCTGCTCTCGAATGCGTGGGGCGGCCCAGTGTGTCGCAGATGACGTCACCGGCGGCGATGAGCCTTTCGAGATCGGTTCGTTCTGCAGGCCGTTGCGCGGCCCGACCTCGACGAGTTTGACTCATTGCGGCAGATTCATCTCGTCCTCTTCCCCCGGTCTGGCGCAGGCGGCTCGACCCAGGACGGACGGCGTTTTTCCAGAAATGCGGAAAGTCCTTCCTGTGCCTCGGGGGTTGCGCGGATCGCGGCGATGCGGCGGGCGGTTTCGTCCACGACCGCATCGTCGATCTGCGCGCGCGCGCTCACCGGGATCAGCGCCTTGATGGCGGCGACCGCCATCGGGCCGCTCGTTTGCAGTTGCGCCAGCATGCGTTCGATCGCGGTGTTGAGTTCATCCCCTTGGACGACGTCGTGCACCAGCCCGATGCGTGCGGCTTCGGCGGCGTCGAATTCCTCGCCGGAGAGCATATAGCGGCGCGCCATGCGCTCACCGATCGCAGCGATCACGTACGGGCTGATCATCGCCGGGATGATGCCGAGTTTGACCTCCGATAATCTGAACGTTGCATCGCGCGAGGCGATGGCAATGTCGCAGGCAGCGACCAGCCCCACCCCGCCGCCGCGCACCGCGCCATGCACGCAGGCGATGGTCGGCTTCCCGAGCGAGTTGAGCGTGTGAAACATGCGCGCGGACTGTTGCGCGAGCCGGAAATTCTGCCGGTGCGAGTAGGTCGCGCTTTCCTTCATGTGCCCGATATCGGCGCCAGCGCAAAAACTCCGGCCCGCGCCGAGGAGCACTACCGCGCGCACCGTGAGATCCGCTTCGAGGCGGCGCAGGTGTTCCGTCAGTTCCTCCACCATCTCCGGATCGAAGGCGTTGTGCGCCTCGGAACGGTTGAGGATCACCGTCGCGTTGCCGTGCTCATCGATCCGGGAAAGAATCTTCTGCGCCATGCGCCGTCGCCATTCCGCGGGCGGGATTATACGCGGTGATCCGTCCCGCACGCCCGGCGCGGCGAATGGCGCGGCTAGGACCGCCGTCCTTACGCCCGGTCGAGTTCTGCCCGGTAGCGATCGAGCATGGCATGGCCGAAGCAGGCGAAGACGACACGCTCAATGGCAGGGTGGGTTGCGAGACCCGCGGCGCATTCGCGAACCGCAACGCGCACGGCCTCTGCCAGCGGGTAACCGTAAGCGCCGCAACTGATCGCGGGAAACGCAAGCGTACGCACGCCGTGTTCCGCGGCAAGCGCGAGACTCGTGCGGTAGCACGACGCGAGCAACTCCGGCTCGTGCCGCCGGCCTCCCCCCCACACGGGGCCCACCGTATGGATCACGTACTTGGCAGGCAAGCGGTAGCCCAGGGTGATCTTGGCCTGACCGGTCTCGCATCCACCCAGGGTGCGGCATTCGGCGAGGAGGTCTGGACCCGCGGCGCGATGGATGGCGCCATCGACTCCTCCGCCTCCGAGCAGCGTGGTGTTCGCGGCATTGACGATCGCGTCCACCTGCAGGGTCACGATATCGGCTTCAAACGCTTCGAGCGTCCCGGCCATGGTCACCAGCCCCTGGTTGCGAGCCACCGGTCCACCTGGTCGAGGCGGTCCGAGCCCCAGAACGGCTCACCGTCCACGATCACGTACGGCGAGCCGAAAACGCCCCGTTCGATCGCCGCGTCGACTTCGTTTTTCAACCGCTCTTTCACTGCCGGATCATTGAGGGCATGCAGCAGTTCCTCGCGGTTGAGCCCCAGCTTGGCGGCGACGTTGGCGGTGACCTCGGGATTCGAGATGTCCCGGTCTTCGGCGAAATACGCCCGATACAATGCCTGCGCCAGCGTCCGGCCCTGCGCGCCGTCGCGGTCGGCAACCCAGTAGTAGGCTCGGCTCGGCGCCTGACCGGCGATCGGAAACTTCGTCGGCAGTCTGAAAGGCATGCCGAAGAGGCGCGCCGAGCGCGCCAGATCGTGTTTGGCGTAGCTGCCCTTGAGCGGTATCGTGGGCAGCGGCTGCTGGCCGGTGATCTTGAATACCGCCCCGAGCAGGATCGGGCGCCACACGACGCTACGGCCGTGCTTTGCGGCGATCTCCTCGATCCTGGCGCTGGCGAAATACCCGTAGGGCGACGAGAAATCGAAATAGAAATCGATCGGAGCGGTCATACGGTTTTCCTTCAAATGGCGACGATGCAATCAAGATTTCCCATCTTCGGCTGACGCGGCGAGGCCGAAGTGTAGGATCGAACTCCATGACACTACCTATTACGTCAACGGAATGCATTTGAAAAATTCTCGACGATGAGCGAAAATATTATTAATAATAATATGCAGTTATATCGTTCGAACGACGATTGTTATTACGTTAACGTTAACGTTAATATAGGGATATGAATGGTACCGATCTCACGCTGCCTTTTGTCCTTCCTTGTTTGCATTGCTCGCAATCAGCCGCTGGCACTGGCCCGAGAAGAAGGTGATCTCATTGAGCATCACCGCTATGTCCTCGCGCTGCTGCTCCAGGGTGGCGCGACGCTTCTCAAGCTTGGCAAGGAACTCCATCAGTTGCCCCTTCTCGTCCTTCGCGAGGTCATACAGCTGAAACAACTCCCGGATCTCGTTCAATGGGAATCCGAGTCGCTTGCCCCGAAGTGCAAGCTTGAGCCGCACCCGGTCACGATTGCTGAACACCCGTACCGCACCTTCCCGCTTCGGACTGAGGAGTCCCTGCTCCTCATAGTGGCGTATGGTGCGGGTGGTCACTGCGAATTCCCTGGCCAGGTCGCGGATCGAGTAGACGGCTGACATTGTGCTCTGCACTATAAAAGGTTAAGATTCAACTTCCTATAAGCATAAGTCCTCGTTTACGTAAACGTCAATGATTATGTGTGCCGTGGGCTTTCCTCTCAAAGCCGGTCTGGGGCGCTCTGCGCTCTTTTCTACTTGCGGCGGCGATGCCGCCTTTGCCCAGGCAGCCCATCACGTTTCCCGTCGCCGAGGATTGACTCGATGAGTGACAGTGAGCGGCGCAGCGAGGGCGCAGGATCGGATCCGGCTCACCTCGCCAGGCTTTACGCGGAGATCGCCCGGAACAGCGGTCAGGTGCTCACCCGCTATCTGGAACGCCGCGCCGACGCGCCAGCCACCGCCTTTACCGACGAACTTGGCATTGCGCGCGCGTTCTTCGAGGCCTGGGGCAGGATGCTCGCCGATCCGTTCCGGCTCGCCGAGACCCAGCTGAAGCTCTGGCAGGATTACGCCACCCTGTGGCAGAACTCGATGCTGAGGCTCATGGGCCAGCAGGCGAGACCGGTCGCGGAGCCTCCCAAGGGGGATCGCCGCTTCCGGCACGAGGATTGGGAGAACAACTTCTTCTACGATTACGTCAAGCAGTCGTACCTGATCGCCGCGAAGCACCTGCACAACGCGCTCGGCAATGTCGAGGGACTGGACGACAAGACCGGGAAGAAGGTCGACTTTTACACGCGGCAGTACATCGACGCCCTTTCCCCATCGAACTTCGTGCTGACCAACCCCGAAGTGCTGCGCGAAACGGTCAAGTCGGGCGGGGAGAATCTTGTCAAGGGGTTGAACAACCTGCTGGAAGACCTCGCGCGCGGCGACGGAGCCGAACTGCGCGTGCGCATGACCGACGCGTCCGCGTTTCGCCTCGGCGAGAACATCGCGGTGAGCCGGGGCAAGGTCGTATTTCAGAACGAACTGCTCCAGTTGATCCAGTACGATCCGCTCACGAGCGAAGTCTTTGCCCGGCCATTGCTGATCATCCCCCCGTGGATCAACAAGTACTACATTCTCGATCTGCGCGAGCACAATTCGTTCATCAAGTGGGCGGTCGAGCAGGGGCACACCGTGTTCGTGGTGTCGTGGGTCAATCCCGACCAGCGCCTTGCCCACAAGACCTTCGACGATTACCTCCAGGACGGCGCGCTCGCCGCGCTCGCTGCGGTGCGACGGGCGACGGGGAAAAAGGACGCGAATGTCATCGGCTACTGCCTCGGCGGAACGCTCCTCGCGTGCACTCTCGGCTACCTTGCGGGGACGAAGGAGAACGGCATTCACAGCGCGACGTTCTTCGTGTCGATGATCGATTTCGCGCGGCCCGGGGAGCTCGAAGTCTTCATCGATGAACAACAGGTTACGGCGCTCGAAGCGCGCATGAAACAGCGCGGCTACCTGGAAGGCTCGGAGATGGCGACAACCTTCAACATGCTGCGCGCCAACGACTTGATCTGGTCGTTCGTGGTCAACAACTACCTGATGGGACGCGACCCGTTCCCGTTCGACCTCCTGCACTGGAACTCGGATTCCACGCGCATGCCGGCCGCCATGCACAGCTTCTACCTGCGCAACATGTATCTCAAGAACCTGCTGCGCGAGCCCGGCGGCATCACGCTTTCCGGCGTGCCGATCGACGTCACCCAGGTAGCGGTGCCCGCGTATTTCATCTCGACGCTCGAGGACCACATCGCGCCTTGGAAGTCCACTTATGCGGGCGCCAGGCTACTCTCGGGGCCGGTGCGCTTCGTGCTTGGCGGCTCGGGTCACATCGCCGGCATCATCAATCCGCCCGCCGCGAACAAGTACTGCTACTGGGTCAACGAGCGGCTCCTGGAGAATCCCGACGCCTGGTTGCGCGATGCCGAACAGCATCCCGGATCGTGGTGGGTCGACTGGGGGCGCTGGGTCGCGCGCCGCGCCGGCGAGAAGGTGCCTGCGCGCGTGCCCGGGGCGCACGGGCTGAAAGCGATCGAAGACGCGCCGGGCAGCTACGTCACGGTCCACGTCGAAAAGCACTAGAACCCGAGCGGCCGCCGGGCATTGCGCTCCGGCGCTCCGCGCGCCCGGGGCGGAAGTGACCCGCTTGACGCCGCCGATCGCGCGGGGATGGCATGACGGGAGTTGCGAAATGAGCTACGAGAACATTACGCTCGAACAACCGGAAGCCGGGGTCTTTCTGCTCACCCTGCGCCGCCCCCGGGCGCTCAATGCGCTCGACTCTGCGACGCTTGACGAACTCGCGCACGCAATCGCACGGGTCGCGGCGGACGAACAGGCGCGGGTGATGCTCATCACCGGCGCGGGCGAGAGGGCCTTTGTCGCTGGCGCGGATATCGGCGAGATGCAGAATTTCTCCCCGCGTGAGGCGCGTGCGTTCTCGGAAAAGGGCATGCGCGTCATGCGGGCACTGGAGGCGCTGCCGGTACCGGTAATCGCGCTGGTGAATGGCTATGCGCTGGGCGGCGGCTGCGAGATTGCGCTCGCCTGCGACTGGATCCTCGCCGCCGAGAACGCCGCGTTCGGCCAGCCGGAGGTGAGTCTCGGCATCCCCCCCGGCTTCGGGGGCACGCAGCGCCTGCCGCGCCGGGTGGGCCGCGCGCTTGCGCTCGAACTGCTGACGACGGGGCGCCAGATGAAAGCGGACGAGGCGCTGCGCGTCGGCCTCGCGAACCACGTGTATCCGGCGTCGGAACTGGTGCAACGGGGCCGCGAGATGGCGCGTGCGATCGCCTCCAAAGGCCCGCTCGCGGTGCGGCTTGCGAAGGAGGCCGCGCGGCGCGGGGAGAACCTCGATCTCGGGAACGCCTGTGCGCTCGAGACGAGCCTGTTCGCGCTCGCGTGCGCCACGTCGGACCAGAAGGAAGGCATGCGCGCGTTCCTGGAAAAACGCACACCGCAGTTCCAGGGGAAGTGACCGCTCGCCCGCTGCGAGCGTGCAATGTCTCTCTCCCGCGGGGCAGGCCCCGCAGGGGGCGATGCTATAATCGCCTCCCCCCGGTTCAGCGCATCACGAGTGCAGCGAGTCCGCCCAACCAGCCTCACGAAGGGTGAACGCCATGGACATGAGAGACATCGTTCCTGACGCGGATCCGCAGGAGACGCGAGAGTGGCTGGAGGCGCTCGAGTCGGTGCTCGAAAGCGAGGGCCCCGAGCGTGCTAATTTCCTGCTGGAAAAACTGGTCGACCGGGCGCGCCGCTCGGGTGCGTACATCCCGTATAACGCCAACACGGCGTACATGAATACGATCCCGACGTCGCAGGAAGCACGCTCGCCGGGGGACGCCGAACTCGAATACAAGATCCGCTCGCTGGTGCGCTGGAACGCGCTCGCGATGGTGGTGCGCGCGAACAAGGAATCGTCCGAATTGGGCGGACACATCGCAAGCTTCGCCTCGGCTGCCACTCTCTACGACGTCGGATTCAACCACTTTTTCCGCGCCGCCAACGAAAGCTTCGGCGGTGATCTCGTCTACCTGCAGGGCCACTCGGCGCCCGGCATCTACGCCCGGGCCTACCTGGAAGGCCGCATCACCGAAGAACAGCTCGACCACTTCCGGCGCGAAGTGGAAGGCAAGGGCCTGTCGTCCTATCCGCATCCCTGGCTCATGCCGGAATTCTGGCAGTTTCCGACGGTGTCGATGGGGCTCGGCCCGCTGATGGCGATTTACCAGGCGCGCTTCATGCGCTACGTCAAGGACCGCGGCATCGTGCAGGCGCAGGGGCGCAAGGTATGGGCATTCATGGGTGATGGCGAAATGGACGAGCCGGAGTCCATGGGCGCGATCTCGCTTGCGGGCCGCGAGCGGCTCGACAACCTGATCTTCGTCGTCAACTGCAATCTGCAGCGGCTTGACGGGCCGGTGCGCGGCAACGGCAAGATCATCCAGGAGCTCGAGGCGCACTTTCGCGGCGCGGGCTGGAACGTGATCAAGGTGATCTGGGGGTCGTACTGGGATCCGCTGTTCATGCGTGACAAGAGCGGCATTCTGTTGAAGCGCATGGAGGAATGCGTCGACGGCGACTACCAGACTTTCAAGTCGAAGGACGGCGCCTACGTCCGCAAGCATTTCTTCGGCAAGTACCCCGAGCTCGCGGACATGGTTGCGACCATGTCCGACGACGATATCTGGCGCCTCAACCGCGGCGGCCACGACCCGCACAAGATCTACGCCGCGTACGCCGCCGCGATGAAACACGCCGGCGAGCCCACGGTAATTCTGGCCAAGACCATCAAGGGCTACGGCATGGGCGAGGCCGGCGAGGGTCAGAACATCACCCATCAGCAGAAGAAGATGGGCACCACCTCGATCAAGGCGTTTCGCGACCGCTTCGCGATTCCCATCCCGGACGAGAAACTCGAGGAAGTCCCGTTTTACCGTCCGCCGGAGGACAGCCCCGAGATGCGGTATCTCAGGGAGCGCGTCGCCGCGATGGGCGGCTTGCTGCCGGCGCGCCGCAGGAAGGCGGCGCCGCTGGAGGTTCCCGCGCTCACGGCGTTCGAGCAGCAGTTGAAAGGCACCGAGGGGCGCGAGATTTCAACCACGATGGCGTTCGTGCGGATTCTCAACACCATCATTCGCGACAAGAAGGTCGGCCGCTTCGTCGTGCCCATCGTCCCCGACGAATCGCGCACCTTTGGCATGGAGGGCATGTTCCGCCAGCTCGGCATTTATTCCCATGTCGGGCAGCTCTACACGCCGCAGGATGCCGACCAGCTGATGTTCTACAAGGAAGACAAGAACGGCCAGATCCTGCAGGAGGGCATCAACGAGCCCGGCGCGATGTCGTCATGGATTGCCGCCGCCACTTCCTACAGCACCAACGGCGTGTCGATGATCCCGTTCTACACCTTCTACTCGATGTTCGGCTTCCAGCGCGTCGGCGATCTCGCGTGGGCGGCGGGCGACATGCGAGCGCGCGGGTTTCTCATGGGGGCAACAGCCGGGCGCACGACGTTGAACGGAGAAGGGCTGCAGCACGAAGATGGCCACAGCCACGTGCTCGCATCCGCGATCCCGAACTGCATGTCGTACGACCCCACCTTCGCCTACGAGCTGGCGGTCATCATCCAGGATGGCCTGCGCCGGATGTACCGGGAGCAGGAGGACATTTTCTATTACATCACGGTGATGAACGAGAACTACGCCCACCCGGCGATGCCGGAAGGCGTCGAGAAGGGCATCCTGAAAGGCATGTACCTGTTGAGCGAGGGCCGCGCGACGAAGAACCAGCCGCGGGTGCAATTGCTGGGTAGCGGCACGATCCTGCGCGAGGTGATCGCCGGCGCGCAGCTCCTGGAGACGGACTTCGGCATCGCAGCGGATATCTGGAGCGCCACCAGCTTCAACCAGTTGCGCCGCGACGGCCTCGAGACCCAGCGCTGGAATCTTCTGCACCCCGAACAGGAGCCGCGCCTGAGCCACGTCGAGCAATGTCTCAAGGATCGCACGGGGCCGGTGGTGGCGGCGACGGACTATATGAAGATTTTCGCAGATCAGGTGCGCGCTTTCCTGCCCACCCACAGCTACGCCGTTCTCGGCACCGACGGCTTCGGCCGCTCGGATACGAGGCGGCAGCTGCGCAAGTTCTTCGAGGTCGACCGGCATTACGTGGCGGTGGCGGCGTTGAAGGCGCTCGCCGATGCGGAAGCGGTGCCGCGGCGGAAGGTGACCGAGGCGATCGGGAAGTACGGCATCGAAGCAGACAAGCTGAATCCGGCGACAGTCTAACCGCAGGAGCGAGGAGTGAGGAATGAGGATTGAGTTGGTTTATGCCTGCACCATGCGCTTTCCCCCCGATCCTCGATCCTCGATCCTCAATCCTTGGAATCGTGCATGAGCAATCTGGTGGAAGTGAAAGTCCCCGACATCGGCGACTTCAAGGATGTGCCGGTGATCGAGGTGCTGGTCAAACCGGGCGAGGCGGTGAGCAAGGAGGCCTCGCTCGTCACGCTCGAATCGGACAAGGCGACGATGGAGGTGCCGTCGCCCGCGGCGGGTGTGGTGAAGGAGCTCAAGGTGAAGGTCGGCGACAAGGTGTCCGAGGGCGCCCTGGTGCTGATACTCGAAGCGGCCGATGTAGCCGCAGCGGCGCCGCAGCACGTGCAGGCGCCCCCCCCGGCACAGCAGGTCGCACGGCCGGCGGCAGTTACGCCTGCGGGAAGCCCCGCGCCAGCAGCGTCGGCGGCGCCCCCTCACCCTCAATCCCTCTCCCGGGGGGAGAGGGGGGCGTCGAGCGCGTCCGATGACGCGCAAATTCGGATGGCGCACGCGAGTCCCGCGGTACG
>MEQT01000143.1:5570-8135 GCA_001770325.1 Betaproteobacteria bacterium RIFCSPLOWO2_02_64_14 | reverse complement strand
CGTCGATTTCGACCACGATCCGATCGGCCACAACGACGCGGGTCAGCCGGTATATTTGCGGGACATCTGGCCAACGGACGAGGACCTCGATCACGCACTGGCGATTGCCGCGAATCCGTCTTTCTATCGCGAGGTTTACTCGGGGGACATTGCGAAGAAAAACCCGTTGTGGGCCGGCATTGCACAGGCGACAGGCGAGCTCTATCCATGGGAGAGCAACTCGACCTACATCAAGGAGCCGCCGTTCCTCGATGCCGCGCTTCAGGAGTCGGCGTTGCGCGATATTGCAGGCGCCCGGGCGCTCGCCATTCTGGGTGACTCGATCACGACCGACCACATCAGCCCGATCGGCAGCATCAAGAGCACATCGCCTGCCGGCATGTACCTGCAAAGCCACGGCGTTACGCCCGCGGATTTCAACAACTACGGCGCGCGTCGCATGAATCACGAAATCATGATGCGCGGTACGTTCGCCAACGTGCGTCTCAGGAACCTCATGGTGCCGGGCGTGGAAGGCGGCGTGACGGTGCATCAGCCGAGCGGGGAGCAATTGACCATATACGAAGCGGCCATGCGTTACGCCTCGGAAAGCGTGCCGCTCGTCGTCATCGCAGGGGAGGAGTACGGAACCGGCAGCGCGCGCGACTGGGCTGCCAAAGGCACCCGGCTCCTCGGTGTGCGCGCGGTCGTCGCAGGGAGCTTCGAGCGCATCCATCGCAGCAATCTCGTGGGCATGGGCGTGCTCCCGTGCCAGCTTCCCGCGGGTACGACTCCCGCGACGCTGGCTCTGGACGGCTCGGAAGTGTTCGACCTGACCGGTCTCGACGATCACGCAAGACCGGGTGAAGCGGTGACACTCGTCGTGCATCGCGCGTGCGGACGCACCGACAAGGTTTCCGTCTCGCTGCGCCTGGATACGCCGGCCGAAGTCGATTATGTGCGCCGCGGCGGCATCATGCCGTTCGTGCTGAATGAGATCATGAAAGAACGGAAAGAGGCATCACAGATGTGAAGCGTGGGGAATTTGAACGTGCAGAGAGCTTGTCGCCGGAACTTTTTCCGTTTACATTTACCCCCGGCAATAGGGAGATGGCATTCTCCTCCAACAGGAAACCGCCGGAAACGGCTGATGATGCCTGCTGGGTCACCGGGTGCGGTGGACGGTAGGCTTTTTTGTTGCTCCCGCGTCCGCTACCCTGCTTGCGTAGCCTTGGCGCATTGTTTGCTCGTTCGCTCATGATCGAGGAGGTCCCATGAAAGGTCTGTTCCCCAGGGTCTACGTGCACGAAGGGAGAAAATCCAGGTGTTGTTTATGAAGGCCCCGGTCCCGTTCGGCGCACTCAGTCCCGACCCTTCTGACGCACCTGAACTGGAAGGCGAGTCTACGGGCTAAAGCGGCGATCGAGCCCATCATGACCGACGTCTGGGGACTCGCGGCACTGTGGGTTGGCCTCGCGCTCGCCGCGGCGCTGTTGGCGATTTTCTTCCGCATTGCCAACGCGCTGGGCGAAATCATGGTTGGGATTGTGGCGGGCGCGCTGATCGGGGCGAGCGCGCTCGGCTCGGACCTCGAATGGATCAAGTTCCTCTCCGGCGCAGGGGCTATCGTGCTGACATTTCTCGCCGGCGCGGAACTCGACCCGGTGGTATTTCGCGCCAAGTGGAAGGAAGCCGCCGCCGTTGGCCTGGTGAGCTTCGCGGCGCCGTTTTTCGGGTGCACCGCAACAGCCTACTACCTGCTTGATTGGAGCGCACAATCGAGCTGGCTCGCCGGTGTGGCGCTGTCCACCACCTCGGTGGCGGTCGTGTATGCGGTAATGCTGGAGTTCGGGTTCAACAAGACCGACTACGGCAAGACCGTGCTCGCGGCATGTTTCGTCACCGATCTCGGCACTGTCCTCGCCCTGGGATTGCTGTTCGCGCCCTTCACCTACAAGACGGTCGTTTTTGTGGTCGCTGCGATGGTAGCCTGCCTGTTGCTGCCACGGTTTACGCCGCGGTTCTTCCGCCGCTTTGGCGAGCGGCCTTCCGAGCTTGAATCAAAGTACCTGCTGCTTGTCTTGTTTGGCCTGGGGGCCCTTGCCGCTTGGGCAGACAGCGAGCCCGTGCTGCCGGCCTATTTGATCGGAATGATGCTTGCCGGGACGGTCGGCCGTAACCACGCGCTGATCCGGCGGCTCCGTACCCTGACGTTCGGCCTGCTCACGCCGTTCTATTTCATCCGGGCCGGCTCCTATGTCGCGCTCCCCGCGCTCGTCGCCGCCCCGGTCGCGTTCCTCGCCCTGTTGCTATCCAAGATCATTACCAAATGCATCGGGGTCTATCCGGTAGCCAGATCCTACGGCTCGCGGAAAAAGGAAGCGATGTACACGACGCTGCTGATGTCGACGGGGCTTACCTTCGGGAGCATCTCCGCGCTGTTTGGCCTCACCCATGACATCATCGACCCGTCGCAGTACACGCTTCTTATCCTGGCGGTGATCGCGAGCGCCGTGGTGCCGACTCTCATTGCCAATGCGTTCTATCTGCCGCACCATTTGTTGCCGAAACCGGAAGAAGCCAAAG
>MEQT01000143.1:0-5563 GCA_001770325.1 Betaproteobacteria bacterium RIFCSPLOWO2_02_64_14 | reverse complement strand
GGCGGATCGACCGGCGCCGGCCCACTCCTCGCAAACGAAATAATGGAAGGACACAGATGATCAGCCGGATCCTGGTGGCGTACGACGGTTCGGATCCCGCCAACAAGGCCTTCTCCTTCGCGCTCGACCTGGCGAAGAGGTATCAGGCGTCGATTTCGGTGGTGGCCATCGCCAAGCCGCCCGAATTCGGGGACGACGTGGAAACCGAGGCCATTCTCGAGAATTCACAAAAACACTATCGACACCTGCTGGCGCGCCTGAAACCCAAGGCTCTGGCCGAGGGGGTGAACACCACGTTCGAAGTGGCCGTGGGCCATCCCGCCGAACAAATCATCTACCACGCGGAGAAAGACAAGGCAGACCTGATCGTTATGGGCCACCGCGGGAAGGGGTTTTTTGAACGGTTGCGTCTCGGCTCGGTCTCCAGGGACGTCATCCACTACGCACACTGCGCGGTGACGGTCGTTCGATAACAATCGCGCAGGACGGCGGGGAACAGGAATTCACGGATGGTGACGAAAGCATCGCGATCAAACGCCCCCGAATCAGAATGATTCAACGGCGCGGTTGAGCGATTTCCAGCGCCGTGATGCGAAATCGGCAACGGCGGGCTGATCATTGATATTAATAAATCAATGCCTTAGAGTGCAACTACGAACCAGGGGGTCGTGGCTTCAAATCCTGCCGGGCGCGCCCCGATAGGCATGATCCGAGACGCACCGGGCAACTTTTTCCATCGCGAGCCATATGGTCAGAGAATCAAAAGCAACTGACGCCGGCGCAGCCATAACGTGCGCCTCATGCAAGGCCTGCTGTTGCAGGCTGGAGGTGATGATCATGGGGGAGGATGATGTCCCGCTCGAACTGACCGAGGTGGACCGGTGGGGAGGGCGGGTAATGGCGCGTTCGGATGACGGCTGGTGCGCCGCCCTTGACCGGGACACCATGCTGTGCCGGGTGTACGAGCGCAGGCCGGCCGTATGCCGCGAGTATCGGGTTGGAGGGAGCGATTGCATCGCGGAACGCTCTTCTGATTCAATTGCATTGTTCATGACAGCCCAGGTGGGTCGCCCTTGAGTTCCAATACCCCCGAGTCCAGCCGCAAGGCGCAGATCGACGCTCTGCTTCTCAAGCTCCCGGGCGTCAGCGCAAGAAAAATCAACGATCTTGACGCCTACTTCGTCAGCGACAAGATGTTCGCCTGCATCAGCGGCGACGGCGTCGGGCTGCGCCTGCCCGTCGCCACTGCGACCGAACTGCAGTTCTCAAGGGACAACGTCGTCCCGTTTCAGCCCGGCGGTACGGCAAGTTCGAGGGAATGGATACAGATCAATCGCGCCGAGGCGGCCGATTACGAGAAGGATCTCCAGTTGTTTCAGGCCTCGCTCGAGTTCGTGAAAGCCGCCCGGCCGTCGCGTTTCTGAAGGAGTTGTTCGTCAGAATGGTTCCCTTCCGGACCTGAGCGAAACCGCCTGGCGTCAGAAATGCGAAGCCCCGCGATATCGGCGGGGCTTCACAGGGTCGCCACATCGCTGTGGCCTCATTTTGTTGCGTTACCGCAACGTATGCCGGTGGATCGTCACCGGCGTGTTGGTTGAGTCGTAGTAAATTTCGTCTATAGACGCCCCCATTCTCCTGGTTGAGCCACAAGCCCCGCGCCCCACGGTCGCGCGCTCCGGAGAATGCCGGGCTTCGTGCCGTTGCTCGCTCGAAACCCGAGATTGGGGCGGCGCCCGTGTTCCGCGCCGGGAAGCACGGATGAGCCAAACGCGGCAACTCACAATGTCAGACTACGCCGGTCGACAAGAAGTTTCCAGCGACGGCATGACTCGTTTGTGGGTGAAGCCGATCCGGATCGGCCGGGAACGCCTGTGAACCAGGGGGTCGTGGATTCAAGTCCTGCCCGGCGCGTCACCGAATTCAAGGGCTTGCAGTGATCTCGGGCTTTACCTTCTTTTCACCTCAGTATGTTCGGTAACGTACAGACCACGTGCCGGGAAGCGCAGAAAATAATTATTTTGGTCCGTTAGCGCAAGTCCCGATTCCAGTGCCCGAGAACGCGGAAGCCGTGGCATGCAAGTCCGGGATAGTCGAAACAGCAGAAAACGCTGGGGGCTTGCCGAGACTGCCACACTTTGAAAGGAATGACCAATGACGATTACACCAGAGATGGAATTGAGGATTAAGTCTGGATTATGGGGATTTGTCTCCGGGGCAGGCATCGCGATGATCATCGGCTTCGTATGGGGCGGCTGGATGACCTCCAGCTCGACCCAGAAGATGAGCGAAGATGCGGTCCAGGCAAACCGGGTGGCGATCTGCGTCGCCCAATTCATGGGCGATCCGAGCCACAAGGCGGCAATCAAGGAGTTTCAGGGAATGGAAAGCTACAAGCGATCCGATCTCATTGAAAAAGGCGGCTGGGACAAGATGCCCGGACAGGAAAAAGCTGTCTGGGGCGTATCCAGTGCCTGTGTCGCGGGGCTTGAAGCTCTAATCAAGACCGGGGCTTGACTGACCGAAAACCTGATTACATCCTCCGCGCCCGGCGGGCGCGCCGGGTGTCGCGGCTCGTGTTGAAAAACGGCTAGAGGGCTCCGTCTTTCGGGGTGTCGGGACTGGCCGTCTTCACGGCTTGATTCCTCAGTTTTTTCGCTCGCCTGGTTACCTTCGCGCGGTCCTTCCTGGCTTTTTGCTTCCTTCGCCTGGTCGTGAGCATCCGAGAGTGACTCAATGGCGCCTCCGGTCGATGAGTTGTTGAGTTGCAGGCTAGTTTGCCCCGTTTTTGCATTCCTGGCTAATGCGATCACATTCCGCGGGAAGCGGTATGTGCGACGGCGCATCTACGGCCGATTTCCGGCGCTGTATTCTGAACCTCCTGCCAGATCTGGTCTCGACCCCGACAATTTGCCCGTCCGTGAAGCGCTGCGAGTCTGGTGCTATATTGCGGGGCATGATGGAGCCGTGCTACATCGTAGATGCCGTGCGGGCGCCCTGGAAACGCAGCGCTACCGAGGGGATCAGTTTTGCCTGCCAGGTGCTGCTGTCCGGGGAGGACGACGGGCCGGAGGCCCTGCGTTTCCGCTTCGACGATTGCCCGTCGGTCTATGCCCATATGCACCTCACGTCGCAGTTTCAGCTGCTCCTCAACGGTGCAATGGACTTTCCGCGCGGCGTCAAACATCTTGAAGCGCTGGCCCTCCACTATACCGACCACAACATGCCCTATGGACCGTTTGCCGTGTCGGGTGGCCACGACATGCTGGTTCTGCACCCAAAAGCCGGCGGCATCATTTCCATGGCAAACCGCGACGCCCGGCGCCAGATCAATCTGCGCGGGCGTCTCTTCGCTTCCCTGGCGGCGCAGTCGGAGTGGCACCCGTTGCCCGGCGCGGATCATTCGGCGTTCAAGTTCCTGATGCCTCCCGATCTTGGTCCGGCGGCCGTGGTCGTCAAAGCGCCCGCCCACGCCGCCTTGGCTATGCCTGCGGCGGAGTTTGGGCGTTATGAGGTGGTGCTGGACGGTTCCGTTATCATGGAGGGGCAGGAAATCGGTGCGCCGGGCTTTCGCTACGTTCATGGCGAAAAAGAGGCCGAGCCGCTGGCGACCGGTGACAACGGCGCGAGCGTGGCATTCCTGACGTTCGACCGGGATGCGCTCGAAGGCGGGATTACCGGCGAAGGTCTCGCCCTCGAGGCGGCTGAAGCGATGGCGAGAGCCATTTGACCTAGAAAAAGCAGTTGGCCACAGGGGTCACGGAGTTCACAGAGGAAAAACAAGGACGCAAATGCTTTTCATGCCCCATCCCGCAGGTGCGCGCAGCGTCCCGATTCAAGTCCTTGAATCTCTCTGTGTCTTCTGTGGCTGAATTGACGTTTTCAGGTTTTATCAGGAACAGGAGGTGCGGAATGACTGAAAGCCAGGAATCGACCAAGCCTTTTCGCGTAGTGGTATTTGCCGACTTCGTCTGCCCCTACAGCTACCTCGCGGTTGACCAGGTCGATCGCCTGGCACGCGAATACGACCTCCAGCCCCTTTGGCGCCCCCACTGGCTGCATCCCGAAACGCCGCCCGAGGGCACCGCGAACGCACGCAGCCCCGAGCGCCTCGAACGGCTTAATGCCTGGATCAAGGAGATGGCGCCCGAGCAGTACCCGCGCATTCGCATTCCGGAGAAGCGACACTACAGCTTCCTTGCATTCGAGGCCCTCGAATTCGCCTGCGACCAGGGACTCGACTTCCCGTTCAAGACCGCCGTCTACGATCTGATGTGGACCGAAGGCCGCGATATTGGCGACCCCGAGACCTTGATGGTCGCGGCCGACCGCGCGGGACTCGACCCGGCCGGGTTGAAGCATGCCCTGGACGACCGCCTCTATGACCAACGCGCGCTCGATGCAGTCAACCAGGCCCGCAGTATCGGAATCACCAACACCCCGACCATTTTCCTGGGCAAGACGCGCATCAACGGCTGGCATTACTACGAAGTGCTGCAGTCGGTCATAGAGCAGCAGGGCGTCCGACCACGAGAGGCGCTCGCCAGTCAGTAGGGGAACTCCACGCAGCCGGTTCGCCCACCCCCCGCCTTCTGTCATTGCCAGCGGGGCGACGCAATCTCGTTGCAGGCAACGTCGCCGCGCCCGCTACGGGATCGCTTCGTCAGCGCTGCTTCCTCGCGATGACGCCGGGTGGGTCAACGACCCGGCTCCTTTTTTGTTTCAAGGGCAGATGGCCAGGGAGCATTGAAAACATGGTGGAGTTCAAGCTGATCTCATACGAAGCCGTGACGGTAGGCGAGGAATTCAGGTCGGACGAATTCCTGATCAAGCCCGAGGACATCGAGACCTACGCGTACGCGGTGGACGATCACAATTCCTGGTACTTCGAGGACTCGCCGTTCGGCGGGAAGATTGCGCATCCGACGCTCCTCGGCAACCAGGCCTTGTTGATGCGGCACTCTCGCTATCTCGTGAATGCGGGTCTGCATGCGAAAATGCAATTCGAATTCCTCGAGCCGCTGCGCGCCGGCATGCGCGTGCGCACCCATGGCAAGGTTATCGACAAGTACGAGCGGCGCGAGCGGCACTACATGGTCACGCAGTTCGAGACTCGGGATGAGGAAACCGGCACGGCGCTCGTGCGCGGACAGTTCACGCAAATGATCTTTCCCCAATCGGGAGTGCATCGTGAAACCACGAACCGCTAGGTACCCGGAGGTCGGGGGAGAGTTGCCGCCGCTCACCAAGACCATCGCGCAGCGTCAGATCGACTGTTATTCGGGCGTGCGACCGCACTCGATACACACCGATCCGGAGTGGGCGCGCCAGAAAGGATTCAGGGCTCCGCTCGTGCAGGCGATGATGTCGACCGCGTACGTGTCACAGTTGATGATGCAGTTTGCGGGTGAAGGCTTCGTCAAGGGCGGCCGGATGTCGGTCTCCTTTATCAAGCCCGTATTCGTGGACGAGACGCTCACGGTCCGCGGCCGCGTCAAGAGCCGCGAGGCGGAAGGCGACAGGACGCGCGTCACCGTCGAGGTCTGGTGCGAGAACCAGGACGGCG
>MEQT01000142.1:7565-7880 GCA_001770325.1 Betaproteobacteria bacterium RIFCSPLOWO2_02_64_14 | reverse complement strand
CCGAGGAAAACGCCCAGGAAGCAGTACATCAGGTTCTGCAGCGTGAGCGCAACGCCGAACCCGAGTATGAGATTCTGAAAGAGCGCTTCCATCAGTCACTCCACCAGAACAGCCGATACGGCAGGCCAATGCCGTAGGAGAATATTGCCACGGCGCCTGCAGTGACGAAGACGCTGAGCAGTATGGTCTCCCGCCAGTGGACATCCTTGTGGGCCAGCGCACAACCGGTAATCAGCACGATCAGGGACGGCACAAACCCGACCTCAGCGTCCATCAGGACCGCGTACATTGCAAGCGTCGCCGGTAAAACAATCC
>MEQT01000142.1:0-7541 GCA_001770325.1 Betaproteobacteria bacterium RIFCSPLOWO2_02_64_14 | reverse complement strand
CCATTCGCCCAGCCCCGGACCCTCATTGGCCTCACCCTCTATCTTGAACGACAGGCCGCCGATGACCACCCCGAAACCGATCATGATGCCGCCCAGCCAGCTGGGAAAATAGCCGGGGCCCATGCTCAACGCGCTGCCCATCGGGTAATCCCGCGACAAATAGATCGCCAGCGCCCCCAACCCGATAAAGAATATCCCACACCAAAAGTCCTGGAAATTCTTGATCTTCGGTCGCACTGTGTTTCCTTCCTGGTTCTGGTTCTCGACGGGCGGTAGCTGGCTAGCGCCGCCTGGCCATATGCTCATTCTGGATCTTGGTAAGATCCATGTCTTCTGTGCATACGTGCGGAAAGGCCCAGCCTGCGGTGCACAGGAAAAGCATGAAGCGGACCAAGCGGACAAGTTTGTGGATTATCGTAGTAGACAGGGGCGCGGCTGATCCGGTCTGACTCATCGCTGCCTCCTGATGCTGTTGCGATTTGCTGGCGTGCTCGGTATGGCGCCCGGCTCGAATGAAACCGGACGCACACCGGCGAGGTGTCGCCGTCTGCCGAACCGGCGGCCCAACGCTGCTTGAATCGACGCCGAAATGGCAAGCCCCTCTGCCAGTTGCGCCGTACTCGATGCGCTAGAACTTCAGGCCGAGTTGCTTCACCGACTGCTCAATCTGAGCATACTCGCGCGCAACGGCTGCCTTGAGCTCCGGCGGGGGTATCGGATCGACGCCTTCACTGCCGCTGGCTGCGAGCCGTTTCTCCACCGCCGGGGAATTCATGCCTTCGCTCACGACACGATTGATCGCAGCAATGATGGCGCCGGGCGTTTTCGCCGGCACCCAAAGATTGTAGCTATTCGTAATCGAGAAGCCGGGGAAACCCTGCTCGGCGAAAGTCGGCAGATCAGGCAGCACTGGTATGCGCTTGAGGCCCAATGATGCCATAGCGCGTACCTTGCCGGTCTTCATGGCGGCGACCGCGGACATCGCGCTGGTGGCGGCCATATTGATCTCTCCACCCATCACTGCAAGGATGGAAGGCGCGCTTCCTTTGTATGCGACATGCTTCAATTTCATGCCGGACAGCGTCGCGAACCGTTCCATGCCCAGATGGACCGTGCTTCCTATCCCGGAGCTTCCCGCGTAGGTCAATGGTTTGGCTGCCGAATGAGCGATCAGCTCCTTGACCGACTTGGCCGGCAGATTCGGATTGACGAGGAGAATGTACGGCTGAGAGGTCGTGCGCACAACGGGTTCAAACGTCTTGAGCACGTCGAATTCCACGCGCTTGGTCGCCCCTTGAAGCAGGAGTCCGAACCCATTCTGGTATAGCGTATACCCGTCGGGCGTCGCTTTGGCCGCCAACCCGCTGGCGATCACGCCGCCCCCGCCGGGCCGGGAGTCAACCACGACGTTTTGGCCCCAACGATCTCTCAATATTTGACTCGTCAAACGTGCGACAAAGTCGGCGCCCGCGCCAGGCTGCACGCCAATGATGATTCGAATCGGCCGAACCGGATAGCCGGCCGGCTTATCCTGCGCCAGTGCCACTGCGCTGTACGCGAGCACAGCCGGCGTTAGCCAACAAACTAATTTTCTGATCATCGTAGTCATGGATACTCTCCTCAGAAGACCCTCTTAGTCCGCGAGCTCAAGGAGCCACCGTCCCCTGTTTCTGGGGAATTTTTCCCTCAAGCTCATCCTCGATTCCACCGTATCTTGAGTACGGATTCGGCACCGATTTTCGATATTCCTCCGGCGGAACGTTACAGTAGACTTCAAACCGGTTTCCGTCGGGATCATAAAAGTAGACGCTTTTCGTGACGCCGTGGTATGTGGTGTACTCGATCTTTACACCCTTCTCATTGAAAAGTCGATAGGCGTCCTGGAGCTCGGCGAAACTGCCCAACTCGAAGGAAAGGTGCTGCATTCCCACATGATCGGGAGTGGGCATGGCCGCGCCTTCCTTCGCCGGCATGATGGCGAGCATATGATGGTTGTCGGTGACATCGGTACTGAAAAAAACCATCCCTCGCTCGTTTTGCGCAACGACAGGGAAACCCAGTATTTCCTCGAAGAAACGTCTTGAGCGTTCCACGTCTTTGACCCTCAGTACGAGATGCCCTACCCTTTTGATTCTAAACCCCATGGCCTTTCCTCCGGTTCCCTATCGAATGTTCGACCGCTATATACCATAGAAGCCGGCGGCATTGTTGCGGAGCCGCCCTGCTTGCACTCCGGATTGCCAGGCGCTCGCCGGCCGCTCACGCCGCCGCGACTCGTCCGGGCGGCCCGAGCGCCTTTTCGACCCTCGGCTTGACCTCGCCGATCATCCGTTCCATCGAGCGCATCGCAGCCTTGTGCGGCGTGTTGCCGACCTTGAACGAAAAGCACACATGCACGGGCCGCGTCGCGTGGATCTCGGCGACGAGCTTTTCGGCGACCGTCTCGGCATCGCCGATCAGCAGATTGTCGTAAATGGTTTCGAGCGGCGGCTCGTCGGGATACGGCACATCGACGAGCACGGTGCCCTGCATGACCTCCTGCCGGCGCCTCAAGCTCGACGCAAGCCGCGTCTGATAGCGCGCGTTCTCGGCAAAGCGCATCCCCTCCTCCCGGCTGTCGGTGATGTGGGCGAAACGGTTGACGGTGATATGCGCGCGCGACAAGGGCGCATTCTCGGCGGCAAACGCGGCGACGATGTCGGCATACTGCTCGGCCAGCAATTTGGCGCCGCCGACCCGGCCCGAAGACAGCACCCGGTAGCCGTGCCGCGCTGCGGTGCGGAACATCGCCTGGGTATGGCCGGCGACGTAGATCGGCAGCGTTTTTTGCACCGGGCGGGCCGGGATATGCGTTTCCGGCATCCGGTAGTGCTTGCCGTTGTAGCTGAAGAAATCCCGGCTGAAGGCCAGGTCGAGAATGTCGCAGACCTCGTTGGTCATTTCAAGATTCCGGGCGATGTCGACGCCGAACCGCTGGAATTCGTAGGGTTGGTAACCGGCGCCGATGCCGAGCATCAGCCGGCCATTCGACAGTGCGTCGGCAGTGGCGATTTCGGCGGCGAGCCGGACCGGATTGTACAAGGGCAACACCACGACCGCGGTGCCGAGCCGGATCTGTTTGGTGATCGAGGCGCAATGCGCCACCATCATCAAGGGCGACGCACACAGGCAATAATTCGAGAAATGGTGCTCGGCGAACCAGGCGATCGTGTAGCCTAGCTCGTCGGCGAGCCTGGTCTGCTCGGCGACCTCGCCAAACACCTGCGCCGCCGGCTTGTCCGCTTCGCGCGACCCCATCAGATTGAAGATCCCGAATTCCATCGCCTCATCCTCCCCATCAGACAGGAAATTCAACGCCGCTTCTTCGCTGTCCGGAACTATATCCCCGGACCGGCGAGGGAGCAATCGCACGGGCGTTTTCAGCGGCTCCGGGAGCGAAATCCCCGCCTCACTTCGCATCCAGGCACGCTTCGTGTCAAAATTGCCGCATGTCCGAATTCCAGCAATGGGCGTTCCCCGAGTCGCTGCAACCGAAGGCCGACGAAACCCAGTTTGACCTCGCGCGCGCGCTCGATGCGGTGGTGCTGGTGCGTGCGGAAGTCCCGGCAGATGGATACACCGCCCCCAACCTCGGAACCGAGCGTGGCGGTTACGGCGCAGTGATCCGCGAGGACGGCCTGGTGCTTACCATCGGCTACCTCATCAACGAGGCGTCGCAGATCTGGCTCACCACCAATCGCGGCACCGTCGTCGCCGGCCACCGGCTTGCCTATGACCAGGCGACAGGGTTCGGCTTGATCCAGCCCCTGGGCAGGCTGGATGCGCCGCACCTCCAGCGCGGTCTCGCATCCGACGTGAAGGTCGGCGACTCGGCATTTGTGATCGGCCACGGCGGTCTCGCCCACGCGCTCAAGACACGGGTAATCGGGAAACGTGAATTCGCCGGCTACTGGGAATACCTGCTCGACGAGGCGCTCTTCACCGCACCGGCACATCCGCAATGGGGCGGCGCCGCGCTGCTCAATGCACAGGGCGAGCTGATCGGCATCGGTTCGCTGCTGGTGCAGCAAGAGGTGAACGGCGAAGCTGTCCACGTCAACATGTTCGTGCCGATCGACCTGCTCAACCCCATCCTCGATGCGATGCTGCAAACGGGCCGCGGCCCGCACCCGCCGCATCCGTGGCTGGGCATGTCCACGCAGGATCCGGAAGGCAAACTGGTGGTCGGCAGACTCTCGCCAGGCGGCCCGGCCCAGCGCGGCGGCGTCCGGGTGGGCGACATGGTGTTGGGTGTTGGCGCGCTGCGTGTGCATGGGCTCGCGGAATTGTTCCGGGCCGTGTGGCGGCTTGGCGCGGCCGGGGTCGACGTGCCGCTCACCCTCTCGCGCGCCGGCGATGTGCTTCACATCACGGTCAAGTCGGCCGACCGCAATGATTTTCTGAAAAAGCCGATGCTGCATTGAGGTCCGCAACCGCTGTGACATTCGCCAAGGCGGATCGGCACGGTCTCGTGTGTCAGGTTATTTTCGACGCGCTAAATGGACAGGAGAAGGCCGTGCCTGTCATCGATCGGTCAGGAATCGGTGAGACACGCGAATCGACCTAGCCGGGACTGGCGGGCCAGCCTGCCTTTCTTCTACGGCTGGCTCATCGTGGCCGGCAGCGTGGCCGCCCTGGGGCTCACCTATTCCGTCATGTACTCCTTCGCGGTGTTCTACGTCGCACTGCTGGAGGAGTTTGCGTGGGGCCGCGGCGAAGCGGCTGGCGTCTACTCGGTGTTCATGATCGTCGCCGGTGCCGGAGCCGCCGGAGCGGGTGCGCTCTGCGACCGGTTCGGACCCGGCCGCGTGATCGCCTGCGGCGGAACCTGGCTGGCAATCGGGCTCCTGATTTGCAGCCAGGTCGAAGAATTGTGGCAGTTATATCTGGCCTTTGGGGTTTTCGTCGCCTTCGGGGTGAGCCTCGCCGGATGGACCCCCTGCGTCACCATGATAAGCCGGTGGTTCTCTGTCCGACTAGGGGTCGCTCTCGGCGTCGCCTCGGCCGGGATCGGCGTTGGAATCATGGTGGTGGTTCCCCTCGTTCAGATCCTGATCAGCAACTTTGGGTGGCGCACAGCCTACTTTTGGCTCGCCGGTATCGTGTTCCTCGGCCTGCTGCCGGTGGGCCTGATCGTGCTTCGGGGGCGACCTGAGGATCTGGGTCAGAAAGTGGACGGCGTCGGATTGGTGGCCGCTGGCCCGCAGAGAGACGGCAAGCCGCCCACCAGGAAGGAAATCGAGGTGGTGGACGCGGAGTGGGCCGGCCGGGAGTGGACGGTGGGCATGGCGGCGAGAACCACCCGATGCTGGCTGCTGGCGGCAGTGAAGCTTCTGGGCGGGATCGCGACTCAGATGATCTTCGTCCACCAGGTGGTGTATCTGGTGGATGGGGGTTACGACAGAATGCTGGCGGCCTCCATGGTCGGTCTGATCGGACTCCTCAGCGTGGCGGCGAAAGTGTTCTGGGGATGGGCAGCCGACAATATCGGGCGGGAGATCACCTACACTTTAGGGTGCGCGGCGATGATGCTGGCAGTCGGCCTGCTCGCGCTGACGAGGGTGCTGCCGTTCTCGGGGATCTTGTACCTCTATGCCGTGGTTTTCGCGATAGGCTATGCGGTTTCGGCCCCACTGTGGCCCGTCGTCACTTCCGATCTGTTCGCCGGGCGTCACTTCGGGGCCATCTACGGCTTCATCAACATATTTAACGGCTTCGGGAATGCCCTGGGCGCGTGGTTGGGTGGCTATGTTTACGATCTCACCGGCAGTTACTCCATTGCCTTCGGGGTGGCGGTCGTTGCCAAGGCAGCCAGTGCAGGTGCTCTGTGGATCGTTGCACCCCGCAAGGTGAGAAGGGTGCGGAGAAGCCACTAGACTTGGGATCAATATCGGAACCTCACCGGCTGAACGCGCGCCCGTTCGTTAGCGCGGCGAACGACAGGTCTTCGAGCGGGTCGGCCTTCTTGGCGGCGGCGGCTGCCTGCGACTCGCCGCCCGTGCACGCGGCAACGGCGAGCAACACGAAAATCAGCCTCTTCAGATGCAATATGTCCATCCCCGTCACAACGCGGCCACGAACGCCTCGATCAGCGCGTTGACCTTGTCCGGGATCTCCGTGGGCGGGAAATGCCCGGCGTCGGCGAGCTTGACGTATTTCGAGCCCGGCACCGCCTCATGGATTTCTTTCTCGTACTCCGGCGGATTGCCGTGATCGAGCAGGCCGCGTAGGAGGAGGAGCTTCGGTTTGAGGGTTCCGATACGGTCGCGCACGTCGAAAGCATCGATCGCCATCAAATCGTGGTATTGGGATATCGGGCCTACCTGGCGGTGCCGCTCCATCAGGCGCTCCCGCAAGCCCGGCTCCACCAGGTGCATCGCGGTGCGCTGAAATGCGAGCCATTCCTCGTAGACCTTCGGCTCCTTCGGCGCGCGCAGGCGCATTTCGTAGGTGCCCGGCGCGCGTACCTTGGGCCGTGCCGCGACAGTCATCACCACGAGGCCCTTCACTTCATCCGGATAGTCGAGCCCGTATTGCAGAGCAATCGAGGCGCCCAGCGTGTATCCGACCAGAACGAGGTCTTTGTTCAATCTTTGCGCCCACAGCCAGCCGCGCACCCACTCCGTGTAGCGCGCAACGTCCGGACAGCGGGTGCCCTCCAGGTGCCCGGGCAGGTTGGGCGCAACGCTCGCCGGGAAATGGCGAAGCTGATGGTAGAACGCATCTGCGCTCGCGCCGGCGCCCGGCCCATGCAGGAACACGAGTTGCAACATAGTAAGAAGGGGTCAGACCACTAAGTTGCCAAGGTCTTGGCTCCAACCGGAAGCGATTAGTGGTCTGACCCCTTACCTGACTATTCGTCCCGACCGTAGTGCAGGCGCCGATAGGGTACGCTCGGCACCGATTTTGAGATGCGCAGGTCGACCATCATCGGACCGGGCTTTGCCACGAACTCTTTCGCGGCAGATGAGAGATCATCGATGGTCGTGGCGTTGCAGCCGCGCCCGCCAAACGAAACTGCCACCTTGCCAAGGTCCGGTGTCGGGATCTGCGAGCCCCTGGTTTCCATCTCGTGCGCGTCGAGCTTGTAGTACTCCGCCCCCAGCGCTTCGTTGTTCATCACCACCACCAGCAGGGGCATGTCGTAGCGCACCGCCGTCTCGAACTCCGCGAGATGCATCATCACACTCGCGTCGCCGTCGATCAGCATGGCGGGTTTACCCGTCGCCACGACCGCCCCCATCGCGGCCGGCAGCATCTGCCCGATGCAGCCGAAGAAGTGCCCGCCCTGCACCAGTCCACGCCGGCGCGTCATCAACATGCTGCAGAACGCCGAGGTCATGCCGCTGCCCGACAACACGCCGATCTCCGGCGGCACGATCTGGTCGAGGACGATCACGGCCTCGCGCGGGTCGACGGTGCCCGGATCCATCTCGAATTCCGTGCGGTCCGCGTTGTGATTGACGAGCTGGGCTTTCACGTCGGGCGTGCGATAGCCGGTC
>MEQT01000141.1:8592-12779 GCA_001770325.1 Betaproteobacteria bacterium RIFCSPLOWO2_02_64_14 | reverse complement strand
CGAGATGTGCCGCCAGCAGCGGCGCGAGCAGGCCGACGAAACCGCGGCTCCGGGCGAGCTGCATCTCGAACGCGAGGCTCTGGCTCTCGTGTACGCCGTACGAGCGCGCCACCCCGATCGGCTGGCCGAGCCATGCGCGCGGCAGGTTCTGCTCGAAGCGCGCGTGACCGGTCTCGTGAATCGTGCCCATCAGGCTTTGCAGAAAGTCATCCTCGCGGTAGCGCGTGGTGAGACGCACGTCCTCGGGCACGCCGCCGCTGAAAGGATGCACGCTCTCGTCGAGCCGCCCGGCCTCGAAATCGAAGTCCAGCAACTTCATCACCGCGAGATTCAGCGCGCGCTGGGCGGCAACGGGAAACGGCCCGAGCGGCGCGATCACCGTCTCCTCGCGCTGCTTCGCCTGCACGCGCGCAGCCAGCTCCGGCAGCCACCGTTTCACATCCCCGAAAATCCGCTCGATCTCGACGGCACGCATGCCCGGCTCGAACCGCTCCATGAGCGCGTCGTAGCGCGAGAGTCCGGTGTCGCCGGCGAGCAGCCGGGCTTCCTCGCGCGCGAGCCGCAGCACTTCGCGAAAGTTCTCCAGGAAGCCGCGCCAGTCGTTGGCCGGCCGCTGGCTGCGCCAGGCGTGCTCGCACTTCGCGCCGGCCAGCGTTTTCGCCTCGATGAGCGCTTCGGGCAGCGCGTTGGCGTCGCGCCAGTCGCGCCGCATCTCGCGCAGGTTGGCGCGCTCGACGTCGTCGAGCGGCTCATTTTCCGCCGCGTGCAGCCACTCGACGAGGCGCGGATCGGTGCGCGAGCGATGCATCAGCGCATTCAGCTCCGCCTCGGCCGCGGCGCGCGCCTCGTTGCCCTTGGGCGGCATCATCGCGTTGCGGTCCCAGCCGGCGATGGCGGCGAGATGCTGGTAGCGGTACAGGCGCGAGTAGACGCGGCAGAGTTCGGCGTAGCTGGAGGCGGAGGACATGTCGCGGTTCCGTGGCTCAGTGATGCGGCTTGGCACGATTCATGCTGTGATTCGTAAACGATGAGATAATGCCACCATGAATAAACCGCAGCCAGCTTCCCCCCGCCAGCGCCTGCAGGAGCTTCTGGCGGTTCCGGACAGACAGCGCACCGACGCTCAGTGGGACGAGATCAACGAACTCGAGATCATCCTGGCGCCCGGAAACCGGGAGGGCGCCCAGGATCACAGCGTCCGGCGGAACGGCCCTGCCCCGCCGGGTCATACCAATCCCGGCGGCGCGCCGCACGGCAAGAGACGGGGGAAGAAGTTTCATAAGCGGCCGCAGCGGGGCAATCTGCCGTAGGGCGCAAGAACCAGCGGGCATTGCGCCGCGCGTCCAACGGCGATCATCGCGTGTTGGCCGGCGCCTCCGGCCGCCATAGATGGGCGCGCCAGCGCACGGCGATCATCAGTGTGATCGCCAGGCCGATCGCGCAATAGAGCGTCGCTGTCGCCGGATAACCGAAGCCGCGGATCAAGGGACCGGAGATCAACAGGCCGATCGGCAGGCCGTAGACCGCCAGCATCCGGATGCCCATGACACGGCTGCGGAACTCGTCGCCCGCGGTGCGCAACAGCATCGCCGACATCGAAATCATGCCCACGCTTTGCGCGAAACCGGCGAACATGAGGGCCACGCTGCCTCCGGTCGGACGCTCCATCTGGGCGAACACCACGATCATGGCGTACCAGAGCGCGCAGGCGACGAGCATCGTGCGCGCCGGCCGGATGGCGTACCCGATCCTGCTGAGCGTGAGCGACCCCAGCAGCGCGCCGAAAGCCCAGCTCGCGAGGAGGTAACCGAGTCCGGTCTGGTCGGTGCGGTAGATCTCCCTCGCCACGTAGGGCAGCAACGCGTTCACCAGTGGGAACGCCGTCATGTTGACCAGAAAGGCGAGAACCATCGCGGCAAGGAGTTGGGGCGTGGTCCACACGCAGGCGACTCCATCCCTCAGATCGCGCCACACCGACGAACGAGCGCGCGGGACCATGGATACGCCCGCGGCGTCTCCTGCCGGATGGGGCACGGGGCGTCTGCCGGCGACGTTCAGTGTCAGCAGCAAGCTCGTCGCGTAGAGACCGGCGATCGCCAGATAGGCGGGTCCGATGCCGAGCGCCGCGACCAGCCCCGCACCCGTCAGCGCGCCCGCGATGCGCGCCGAGTCCTGGGTGGTGCGCGAGACGCTCGTTGCCCCGACAAACTGGGTGGCCGGCATGGTTTCGCCGATCAGCGCATAGCGCATCACGAGGTCGGAGGGGCGCACGATGCCCAGCAGCGCGGCGATGATGAATACGTACACGGGACTCAGAATGCCGGTGAAGGCCAGGGTCATGAGCGTTGTCGCGAGCGTGGCGTAGGTGGCCCGCATGCCGCAGAGCAGCTTCTTCGTGCCGATGCGATGGCCCACCACGCCGAACATCGGCGCGAGCAGCGTACCGGTGTATTGCAGCGACGCGAACACGGTAAGCAGCAGCACCGACCCGGTCTCGACCAGCACGTACCAGCCGAGGATCAGCGCCTCCATCTCGAAGGCCCACGAGGTCGCAAGATCGGCCGGCCACTGGAACCGGTAACTGCGAACCCGGAACGGCGCGAGCGCCGAGACTCGCGGCGCCGCGCTCAAGACGCGGCACCGTCTCGCGTTGCCCGCCCGGCTTTGACGTGAGCCGAAGCCGCAAGCTGTGACGGTGACGAGGACAGCAACGAGACCACCTCGAAAGCGGCGAGCGGATCGTACGGCATGCGCCTGTAGAGGAACGCATTCGCGATGAAGGGGATCGTGTGCACCATGAGCGTGTGGCCGTCCGGCGCCGAGTATAGCACCCGAAAAAAGCGGCCAATCGCGATCCATCTCGTGGACGAAAACGGCGTCGCGCGCAGCCCGCGATGCCGTGCGCATGACGCGGTTTCGTGACTTATTTCCCGTTCCAGCCCTTTGGCGGCGCGCTTTCGGTCCGGTTCGTGAGGCTCGTCACAGCGCGCGCCCGCGCTGTGCCCTACGCTGCCGCCCGGCACGAGTCGCCAAAACCGGGAACTCACGATGCGCGGATACGCAGGGACGGCACGGAAGCTGGCAACGCTCACAATCGGGCGAGTTGCCATCACCCTGCTGGCTGCGACGCTCCTTATCGCCGGCCAGCGCGCCGGGGCCGCCGAGTTGTACGGCAAGGTGGTGGGCGTCTCGGACGGCGACACGATCACCGTGCTCGACTCGGCGCGCACCCCGCACCGCATACGGTTGAACGGCATCGACGCGCCGGAAAAGAGACAACCCTACGGCACGCGCGCGAAGGAACAGCTCGCCGCGCTCGCCTTCGGCAAACTGGTCGTCGTGCACTGGAACAAACGCGATCGCTACAGGCGCATCGTCGGTCACGTGCGCCTGGCCGCGCCAGCTGCATGCGCCACCCCCGCCTGTTTCCATTCCGGTGATGTCGGGCTCGCGCTCATCGAATCAGGACTGGCCTGGCACTACAAGCGCTACCAGAACGGGCAGACCGCCGAAGACAGAACCCGATACGCGCGCGCCGAAGAAGCAGCCCGGTCCAAACGCGCGGGCCTGTGGCGCGACGCGCATCCTGTCGCGCCGTGGGATTACCGCAGCAACCGCCGCGCGGACGCGGCGCGCACCTCTTCAACGGTGCAGGTCAACTGAACTATTCCCCTCGGCGCGCGCCGGTTACTGGGAACGTTGGGTGGCAAAACCTCAATGGGCGTAAAATGGCCATCGCGGAGGTACCCATGAACTTCACTATCGAACACGAGCGCGAAGACGATGGCCGCTGGCTTGCCGAAGTTCCAGAGTTGCCGGGGGTCCTTGCCTATGGCTCCACGCCCCATGAAGCAATGGCGAAAGCCGAGATCCTTGCCTTGCGTGTGCTAGCCGAGCGCCTCGAAAATAACGAAGCCGGACCTCAGCCCATCTCGATCGCTGTCCCGGCCACATGAGCGCATGGCCTTCGACGAAGGCCCGCCGTGTCCTCGCTGCACTCTTCCGGATTGGATGGACGCTCAAGCGCCAATCTGGATCACACAAGACTCTCTTGCGTCCTGGATGGCCTGATTTCGTTTTCGCATTCCACGATGGCGAGACAATCGGCCGAAAATGCTCGCTCGCATCGCCAAACGCACAGGCTTGATGCCCGAAGATCTGTGAACGCGGCCTTTTGCCACCCAACC
>MEQT01000141.1:581-8586 GCA_001770325.1 Betaproteobacteria bacterium RIFCSPLOWO2_02_64_14 | reverse complement strand
CATTGTGAAACGTTATACCGCGAAGGAACGGGTGTAGAATAATTCGACCATGGGAGACGCGGCGCGACATCTCTTGCAGTCCTTTGAGGCGTTGTCCGAGACCGACCGGCGCGAGGTCTTGGAAGCGTTGCTTCGCCGTGCGGCCGAGCTTCCGTATTCCTTCCCGTCTGATGACGAACTCGTCCAGGCAGCCGATCAGGTGTTTCAGGAGCTTGATCGCCATGAGGCCAAGGGGTGAGAACGCCGCTTCGCGGCGAAGTGTATATGGTTGACCTGGGCCTGGCCGCAAAGGTCCGTCCGTGCGTTGTTCTCAGCGTCCCTCTCCAGGAATCGGACTGATCGCTCGTGACGGTCATTCCGCACACGACCGCCGTTCGACAATCCCGTTTCGAGATCGCTATCCCCACCAGATTCCTGCGCCCTGGCGCATTCGACGCGCAGGGAATTGTGACCGTTCCGACAGTTCGCCTGATGAACCACCTTGGGACGCTCACCGCCGATCAGCTTGATTCGGTTGAGCGAGGCGTGTGTGCATGGCTCGGTATCAAGATCGCGGTATAACCACCGCATCCATGCCGACGCGCGAAACGGCATCGCGCGCGAATGACGCAGCACGTTATATGCCATTCGCTGGGCACGGGTGGTTGTGGCAAGATAGCGGTAACTCGGAGGCTTAACCTATGTCCACGGTGAAGGAAGAACTTACGCGGCTGATTCAAGGACAGCCCGATGACAGCTCGCGTGAGGAAATCGTGCGCGAGCTTGCCTTTCACGTGATGGTCGAACGCGGGCTTACCGATTCGGACGCGAAGCGAACCATCTCAAATGAGGAGATGGGGCGCCGCATCCGCGCATGGCAACAATAGCGTGGACCGAAGAGGCTCAACGCTGGCTCGAAGACATCTTCGAGTACATCGCCGCGGATAATCCTCACGCCGCGGCCCGAACGGTCCAGGGGATTTACGAGCGGGCACAGGTACTCGCCGAGTTCCCCGATATCGGACAGCGCTACCATGCTTCACCGCGAAACGTCCGCGTCTTGCTCTACGGGCATTACCGGATCGCTTACTTGGTGAAGGACGATGGAAACATTGACGTGCTCGGTGTTTTTCATGGCTCCCTGGACATCACCAGGTATCAGCTCTGAATGGCACATAACCGCCGCATCCATGCTGACGCGCGAAAGAGCATTGCGCGCGCATGATGCGGGACGTTAGTCGTCACAAGAGTAACCGGGCAATGGAACGCTACGATCCTGAAATGGCACCGTCCGGCGAGGATTGGCTGGGAATTGATGAAGGGGAGAGACTCCTGCTCGTTGAAGAGTATCATCGAGACGCGCGAATTCCTTTGCCCAGGAGCGCACGGAGACTCCACGCTTCGATGCACGTTGTCGTTGAGAATCAATTGGCCTTGAACGACGAGCCTGTTGTTCGCGCGCTTGCCCGCCTGATGAAAGAGGGCCTGTCGAGGCACGACGCAGTTCACGCCATTGGTTGCGTTGTCGCCGAGGAAATTTATGACCTCCTCCAACAGGAGGACCCTGCCGATACCGTCCGTGCCCGGTACTACGCGGCGGTCGAGCGGCTTAGCGCTGCAACGTGGCGTGCAAAAGGTGACGGCTGACCCAGCGTCCGAGCGTGACGCTCCGCAGACAGCCATATCGACTGGACCGTCTTCAACCGAGCTCGCGCCTGCTTTCCGGCGGCCGGTCATGCGGGACGTTATCTACATGTTGTACGCGACGGTCGACGGCACGGTCCCGTGCCACTCCTGCGGTTGCACCGCGCGCTTCGACTACGCTACGCGTGCGCTTGTGTCCCGGGCGAACATGGCCCGTCGCCGTACAACGACATCGGGCATCTGCCTGCAATCAACGTATTAGGTGATGCACTGCACACGGCGGTCGCCGGCAGGCGACAAAAAAACGGCGCCCGGCGGCCGCTGCGCGCCGCCAGCGCTTCGATTCGCGCTGATTTCACTCGATAACTTCGATCAGGCGCGAGTTTTGCTAGCCGTATTGCTCAATTACCTGCGTCCGCGCGGGTCACAACGGCGCAGGCGACGCATCAGTTAGAGACTGAAGGACACGCGATGTTCAATCGGGACGGAATCTTCGGAAAAAAGGAGGGCAACGTGCGCACTGACAGCCGCGGCAACGTCAACGTCACACCTGGTCTGGGCACACCCGCGGCGAGGCATCAACCCGAAGCACCGCCGCCGGAACGCCAGCAGCCGGAAGCGGCGAAGACCCCTCCCCGGGCGGATGAGGGAAAAGGCAGCAAGCTCATCGTCGGCCCCGACATCAAGCTCAAGGGCGTGGAGATCACGGACTGCGACACCCTCGTCGTCGAAGGACGGGTCGAAGCCTCGATGGACAGCCGGGTGATCAGCATCGCCGAGCGCGGCGTTTTTGCCGGCACCGTCGGCATCGACCTCGCCGAGATCCACGGCCGCTTCGAGGGCGAACTCACCGCGCGCAAGCAATTGGTGATCCGTTCGACCGGCCGGGTCTCGGGGAAAATCCGCTACGGAAAAATCACCATCGAAGAAGGCGGAGAACTTTCGGGCGATGTCAGCGCCCTGAATCCCTCCGCCGCCGTCGCCACGCCGAAAAGCGCCGCGGCGGACCCCTCCCACCACGACATCATGACACCCTACGATCCGTTCGGGCGCAACAAGGCCCGGCCGGCGCAACCGGCGGCTTCCCCGTAACACCGGCGCCCGGACTCGCGCAGCCGGGGAAGCACCCTTCGGCGAAGGAGCTTGTCGGACTTGAGATGCGACAAGCTGACGCGGCTACCGCCCCGGCCGCGTGACGAGGCCCAGTTCGATCAGCCGTTCGGTCAGCAGTTCGTGCTCGGAGTCGAGCCGCTTCCGGGTTTCAACCGCGCCCGTGAAGTCCTCCGCCCAGGCGTTGACCACGAGGTCCTTCTTCCATTCGTCGGTCTTGATGATGCTGGCGAAGGCCTGGTCCCAGAACGCCGTCTGCGCCGCCGTGAGCCCTTTCGGGGCGACGAACCCGCGCCAGGCGAAGTACTCCGCCTCGATGCCCTGCTCGCGGAACGTCGGCGCCGTTTCGAGTCCCCCTTCCATGCGCCGCGCCGCGCTCACGCCGAGAACGCGCGCCTTGCCGGTGCGCTGGTGCTGCAGCGCCCCGCCGCTCGTGCCCACCCACACGTCGACATGGCCGCCGAGCGCCGCGGTCATGCCCACGCCGCCCGAGGAAAAAATCACCGTCTTCACCGCCTTGGGATCGACGCCCGCGGCCTTCGCCAGCATGCCGATCACGATGTGGTTCTGGTTGCCCGGTGCGGTGGCGAAACCGAAAGTAAGGGACGAAGGATCCTTGCGAATGCGGGCGATCACTTCCTTCGCCGAGGCGATCGGCGATTCGGCGCGCACCCAGGCGACCACGTACTCGCGCATCAGGATGTTGAGCGGCGTGAGGTCGCGGTAGCTCAGCTTGCTGGTGCCGACGATCTCGTTGGTGAGGATGCTGGTGCCCATGGTGCAGAAGTAGTGCGCGTCGCCCGCATGCTGGGAGACGTAGGTGAACGCGACCGTGCCCGCGCCGCCCGGCTTGTTGACGACGGTGATGCTGGAGAAACCAGGCACACCGCCGAGCAGCCGCTGCACGACGCGTGCGCTGCGGTCCGCCGCCCCGCCCGCGCCGGAGTTGACCACGATCTCGACGTTTTTCGAGGGCTTCCACTCCTGCGCAGCAGCGTGCCCGGCCACGAGCGCGGCCATGATGGCGCAGGCATACAGCGCTCCCTCCCTTGCGCGCGGCGCGGGGGAGGGCTGGGGAGGGGGCAGGATTTTCGCCGCCCATAGCCCCCATCCCAACCTTCCCCCGCAAGCGGGGGAAGGGGTGCAAGAGGAACTCTGTATCATCGGCATAGCGCATTCACTTTGTCGGAATGATCGGTAGCAGCAGGTAGCTCGCCTTGTCGCCGCCCGAATGTATGGTGGTCGCGGCATCGGCATTATAGTCGGCGTGGAAGTGCGTGAAGTGCTGCGTGCCCACGCCGTCCGCGGGCGAGATGTCGAGGCGCAGCTTGTGCCCCTTCCTGAACACCATGCTGGTGGACCAGATCTCGACCTGGCACTCGACGATCTCGCCGGGTTTGAGCCACCAGCGCTCGTCATGCGCGTGATACGGCCGGTACGGAAGCGACTTTTCGGGATCGAGCTTGCGCTGCGAGGCGCGGAGCCACCCCTTGGTCACGCACTGGAGCGGTTCGCCCTGCTGGCCCATCTCCAGGACGTCGTTGCCCGCCGGATCGATGTTGCGGATCGTGGCGAAAATGTCCGTGTCCTCGCCGGTGCTCGACACCCAGAGGTTGAGCACGATGGGGCCGGTGACCTCGGTGTCCTTCTCCATCGGCGCGGTCTCGAACGACACCCCGCGCGGCATCTTGCCGGGGCGCGACGGCGCGCTCTGTTCGTAACTCGCGGTGCCGGTCTGCGCCGGCGGCGTGGTCGTGAGCGTACCCTCCACTGCCTTGGGATTATCGGAGGCTGCGCGCTCGATCTTGAGATGGTATTTCGTCCATTGCGTGCGCGGGATCGGCCAGTCATCCTCGAAGCGGAACGCGTACGGCTTGTCGAGGCTGCCGCCGGTGCGGATTTCGAGCTTCACCGGCGGCTCGTCCATGATGCCGGTGTCGATTCCCTTCAGCCAGTGGTCGAACCAGCGCAACTGGTCGATGCGGCCTTCCTCGGCGTGGAACGGGTGGTAATGCGTGCCGGTGTGGATGCGGAGCTTCTTGTGTTTGGACGCCGGGCACAGGTAGCCCTCGGTGTTGCCGCGCAGGTGCATCGAGGAGCCGCCCCAGTTGCCGACGCTGTAGACCGGCACCTTGATCTTGTCCCAGCGCGCGCTGCACGAGCGCCAGTAATCGGAGTCGAGGTCGTTGCGCATGAGGTTCCACAGCAGGTTGTTGTCGAATGAATCCGGATTGTAGGAGCGTGGCTTGCCGAGGAGATGCAGCGCGGTGTTGTTGTTGGCCCAGCGCGCGATGAAGCCCATGGCGAAGATGCCGCCGTGGTAGGCCTGGTCGCGATACTGGTCGGCGCGACCCTCCCACGGCATGATGGCTTTCAGCGCCGGCGGCTGCAGCCCCGCGACCTTCCACTGGAACGCCGCGTGATAGGAAATGCCGCAGGTGCCGACGTTACCGTTGCACCACGGTTTGCGCGCGACCCACTCGATGCAGTCGTAGCAGTCGAGCGCCTCCTGATAGGAACTCGGTTCCGACTTGCCGGGCGACTTGCCCGAACCGCGGGTGTCCACGCGCAGCAGCGCGTAGCCGCGCGGGCACCACCACAACGGATTCACGGTCTCCCAGTTCATGTACGGGTTGGGCCTTTCCTCGAGGTCCGGCGGCGGCACCCACACCTTGTCCTTCATGTACGGCCCGATGTTCATGATCACCGGGAAACGCCCGGCGCCGCCGTCGGGACGGAAAATGTCGCCGTAGAGGATGGTGCCGTCGCGCAGCGGGATCTGCACGTCCTTCTCGACGATCAGTTTGTAGTCCTTGGGCTGTGACATGCTTCCCTTCGGCATTGCTTTCTCCCTTGTCTTTTTTCCTGGTGGAACGGCCCGAAGCGGGCCGGCTACGCGGGCGTTGACCGTAGCGGATTCTATCAGCGGCTGGAACCGCCCGGTGTCCGGCCGAAGTCTGCGGCGACCACGGGCCCCAGCCTCCGCTGGCGCGATTTGAGCCGCGGCCGCATAACCGGCGCCCACCGCCCGAGATCGGAGGCCGCTTTCCATTGCTGCGTATCGGGAAGATCCGCCTGCGCGAGCAGATACAGGGCGGAGTAAACCAGCCAGCCCTTATCGTTGGGCGCCGCGTCGCGAAAGCGCAGGATGCCGAGGACGCCGTCCACCTTCATGATGTTGGGGATGTGCTCGGTATCGTAGATCTCGTTGAACTCGCGCTCGTCCTCCGGCGCGATTTCGAAGGTCACCATGTAGAAGAAAGGCGCCTTGCGCGCGTCAGTGATCTTTGCCGCCATCCTGGCCTTGCTCCAGCGTGAAGATTGAACGTCCTAGAACCAATTAGCCACAGAGAACACAGAGATTACAGAGAAAGATCTAAAGCTGAATACGAAAGACGCTTTCTTGTTTGCTCTCTGTGTTCTCTGTGTTCTCTGTGGCTGAATTCGCGTTTTTTCTGGGCTCAATGGCCTTCCGCGCCAGCCGGGGTGGGTGCGGCGGGCGGGAAGTATTCGGCGACCGGGATCTCGATCACGCTCGGGCCGTTCGCGGCGAGCGCCGCGCGCACGGCATCGGCAATCTCGTCGGGCCGCGTGACGTAAAACCCGCGTGCGCCGTACACCTCCGCCAGCCGGTCAAAGCGCGGATTCACGAGGTCGACGCCGATGTAGCGCGCGCCGAAATGGTTCTTCTGCTGCGCCTTTTCCGCGCCGTGGCAGCGGTTGTTCAACACGATGCTCACCAGCGGGATGCCCCAGCGCACCGCAGTGTTGATCTCCTGGGAGGTATAGAGGAAACCGCCGTCTCCCTGCAGACTTATCGCGGGCCGGTCGGGGCGCCCCAGCTTGGTGCCGAGCCCCACGGCGTAGCCCATGCCGAGCCCGCCGTGCCCGGCATAATTGAAGAAGGTACGCGGCAACTCGAACGACAGACGATCGTAGCAAAGGCCCGGCGCGACGCCCGCATCCACCGTCACCATGCAGTCACGCGGCAATACCTTGCGCAGCTCCGGATACACGAGTTGCGGCATCATCGGATCGCCCTTGAGAGTGGCTTCCGCCTTGAGCCGCGCCTCGCGGCGCGCCCGGAGAGCTTCGATCTCGGCGCGCCACGCCGGCCGCTTCTGTCCGCCCGGCTGCGCGGCGCGCAACTTCCCGAGCAACTGCTGCGCGACCGCCCCGGCGTCGCCGACGATGCCGACCACGACCGGGTAGTTGCGCCCGATCTCCTGCGCCTCTATGTTGACCTGGATGATGCGCGTCTGCCGGTTGACGGTGCCGTAATTCCACGAAGTCGAGGCCTGGCTCAGACGCGCACCCAGCGCGAGGATGACATCGGCGCGGTGAATGGCTTCCGCCGCCTCACCCGAGCCGCGCCGGCCCGGAATGCCGACGTAGAGACGGTGGCCGTTGGGCACGGCGTCGTTGTGCCCGTACGACGGGATGAGCGCCATGTCCAGCGACTCCGCCAGCGCCACCGCATCGGCGCTCGCCTCGCTGTCGATGACGCCGCCGCCGGCAAGCAGCAGCGGCCGCTCGGCCTGCCGGAGAAGCGCCGCCGCGCGCTCGATTGCCTGCGCGTCGCCCGCGATGCGCCCGTCGATGGCGCGGTACGCCTCGGGCGGCAGCACGTCGCCGGCGATCGTCTGGTCATCCATCAGATCGCGCGGAATGCTCAGCAGCACCGGGCCGCGCCGGCCGCCGAGCGCCATGCGGAAGGCGTCGTGGAAGAGTTCGGGAATGCGTTCGACCTTGTTCACCTGGCGCGCCGACAGCGTCACCGGCTTGAAGAGATTCACGAGATCGAAGGCCTGGGCGCCGTCGCGCTCGAAATGCTCGCGCGGCACGTCGCCGGCGATGACGATGACCGGCGCGCGGCCTTTGTACGCGAGCGCGACGCCGGTGAGCAGGTTGATCGAGCCGGGGCCCGAGGTCGTGATGCACACGGTGGGTTTGCCGGATGCGCGCGCATAACCGTAGGCCATGAACGCCGCGCCCTCTTCGTGCCGCGAGTCGATGAAGCGGATGTCGCTTCGTCCGCACATCTCGGTGACAATGCTGTTGGTCGTCGTGCCCACGATGCCGAAGGTGTGATCGATACCCTCTGCCCGCAACATTTCAATGATGGTGCGCCCTGCCGTCATCTCTGCCATCGCTTGCCTCTGCCTTCCTTGACGTTCGAATGCTGTTCTCGACCTCAATCCACCAGCCACTTGCCGCCCGTCTGCACGAGCGATTGGATACTCCTGCCCGCGCCCGCCTGGAACACGACCAG
>MEQT01000141.1:0-568 GCA_001770325.1 Betaproteobacteria bacterium RIFCSPLOWO2_02_64_14 | reverse complement strand
CCACTTGCCGCCCGTCTGCACGAGCGATTGGATACTCCTGCCCGCGCCCGCCTGGAACACGACCAGCGCGCGTTTACCGCGCACGAAAACCTGCGGCTTGTCCTTCGCGCCCGGCACGACCGACGTCTCGCGCAGCATCCTGAGCACCGTGGGCCGGCCGGCCTGGGCGATCATCTCATCGATCTCGCGAAAGCTTTCCGGCGTGGCGAAGCGCCGCGCCGCGTCGAGATCGCCCGCGCCCAGGGCCTTGGTGTAGGCCGCAAACGCCTGGAACGGCTCGCTGTCCATCGCCCTTGCGCCCGGGAGCTTCTCGCTGATGGGCTCTTCCCGGAACAGCGGCGCGCTGAAGGTCGCGGAATACTCGAACGCCGGCTTGCTGCGCGTCGATTCGTGATGGGCATCGCCCAGGACGCGGTTATTGCCGATCTGCAGCCTGCGAAAACCTCCGTCCCCGCCGCTGAAGGAGAAGCTGGTGAGCGATTTTCCGCGACTCTTTTCGGCCATGAGCAATACGCCGCGCATGCCGGCGGTGAGCTTGCGCGGATCGACCATGAGCAGCACGCCCTGG
>MEQT01000140.1 GCA_001770325.1 Betaproteobacteria bacterium RIFCSPLOWO2_02_64_14 | reverse complement strand
CATCGCCGCCGTCAGCGTCGTCTTCCCATGATCCACGTGCCCAATCGTGCCCACATTCACGTGCGGCTTCTTACGCTCAAACTTGCCCTTGGCCATTTTTTTGCTCCGTTATCGCTGGTTCCCGCGCTACCACTGTCCCGACCACCTGCTCAATTCCGACGCTGCACCCGGTAGTCCGCAAAAAAATTATTCCGGTCTACATATACAGAATTCATCGAAGACGCAGGTCGAAGATGAATTCTGGTGCCCATGGCGCGGATTGAACGCGCGACCTCTCCCTTACCAAGGGAGTGCTCTGCCACTGAGCTACATGGGCGCTTCGCGTTCCGTATCTGTCGAATAAAGTGTCGAACGTCTGGAGCGGCGAACGGGAATCGAACCCGTGTCATCAGCTTGGAAGGCTGAGGTTCTACCATTGAACTACCGCCGCCTGCATACATGACACAGCCCGCCGCGCTTCGGGCGATCCCCAGTGTTGGTGGAGGGGGAAGGATTCGAACCTTCGAAGGCTGAGCCAACAGATTTACAGTCTGCCCCCTTTGACCGCTCGGGAACCCCTCCGAACGAAACCGGGCATTATGGGCAAATTTCCGTTGACTGTCAAACCACTTGCATGCGGCTGAACTTGGCGTGCGGGAAACCGAAGATCCAAACAAGATGCGTGCATATTCAATGACTTTTGTGCAGTGTGCGCTAGTCTGGTGGAGGCATGCCAACACGCAATTTCGCCGACAGACATGGCAGCGTCGACCGGCTAACGATGTTGCATCGCACAAAGCATTGAAACGGCCGGCGCTGGCAGCCCTTGGAGGGACGCCCATGCCATCCAATCAGGCACCGCCTGATCCGCTGACGCTCGTGCCTCCGCAAACAAAAATGGTCTGCCCGGTAATGTAGCCGCTCTCGGGCTCCAACAAGAAAGCTGCCACCCGCGCAATATCGTCGGGCGTGCCGACGCGTTTGACGGGAATGCTGTCGATCACCGATTGTCGCTTTGCGCTCCCGATGGGGTGGTCATTGTCGAACAGTTCCGTTGCGACGGGTCCCGGCGCGAGCGCATTGATCGTGATGGCATCGCCGCCGGGCTCGAGACAAAGCGTACGGGTGATACCCGCCAGCGCGGCCTTGCCGGCCGAATAGACCGTACGATGCGTTTTCCCGAGGATCGCCCGCGAGGAGATATTCACGATGCGCCCGAACTTCGCCTCGCGCATGCCCGGGGCAAACGCCTTGATCAGGATGACCGCGGCGCGCACATTGAGCGCGTAACCGTAGTCGAGGTCCTCGACCGTCGCCTGCCCCAGCAACCCAGGGCGATTGGCACCCGCGTTGTTGACCAGGTACCGAACCGGATGCGTCCCCGCAATTACGGCGGCCGCCGCTGCAACGCGATCACGGTGCGCCCGCAGGCAAGCAGGTGTCTTGCGATCGCCTCGCCGATACCGGAACTCGCTCCGGTGACTACTGCAACGTCTTCCTCTATGGAGTACTCCGGTTAAGTTGCGCGAGGAGCACCGTTATAAACAACCGTCCTGCCGCGGGTTGCCAGTGCAGCAACGCGCTTTGGTAACATTGCCTGAGACCTCGCGTAACGCAATGAGCGCGGCGGCGTGGCCGCTCCAAAAAATACCGAACCCGGGCAACGTTGCCCCAATGCAGGCAAGTTGAAGGCGCCAGGTTTGCTCGTTTCGCCGCAAGCGGTTCTTCGCAATCGGCTCCAATCCCGGGCTTCATACCTCCCGTTCAGACCAGGGCGTCAACTCCCGGCGTGGCGCGGGAGGCTGCCCAGATACTTGTAGTCGGCCTTGCGGTGCATCCCCACCCTGATTGCATCGACCGCGATGACGTCCTGGGGACCGACGCTCGCGAAATTGATAAGGGGGCCGTAGCGCTCGATGAGCCACGCCGCTTTCTCCTGCGGGTTTATCAGCCCCAGTTCGAACAGGACGACGCTGCCCCCGCCCAGCGCCGCAAGGCCGTCCAGCGCCTCTGCATCACCCTCGGACAGCGCCTGAATCTCACTGCTCTCGACGTAAACATTGGACACCCCCAATTCGACGTCACTCAGTATCTGACGCTTGATCGTTTGGGGATCAAAGGCGACGTCGCGGTTCTTGCGCCCGACCTCGGTGGTGACCTTCAGGCCGAGCCGCCGGGCTTGAACGATCATGTCCTCGCGCTCGTCCGCGGCGCGCGGAGAGATCACGTCCTCGCTCAATTCCACTCCGGCGAAGCCCAGGTCCCTTACGCGCTTGAGATAATCGTCGACGACGCCCTGCAGCACGGCAATCTGAAATGGAATCCCGCCCGGCAGCACCGGAATGCCGAATCTGTCGTAGAGCGCAATCTTCTTGCGCACCCACGACTCGGACAGCCGTTCCATGAGCCCAAGGTGATCGGTGATCTTCGCGCAGTCGATGATGGAATGCGCGGTCTCGAGCAGGTCCTCGGTCGCACGCAGCGGAATGCCGACCTCGGAGAGAAACATCAGCGCTTTCGTGCGGGGTTTCGGAGTGCGGGGCGGCGCAGTGAGCATGTGAAACGCGCTGGTCATACATTTCTCAGTGGACTGATGGGGGTTTCTTTCCCGGCGGCCCGCGTCTGTAGGTCTTCGAATCGGTATCGACCGCTGGCGGCGGCAGGCCGGTGTGCTGGGTGCGGAATGCCCGGTATTTCCGGGGCCGCCGTACCCCTTCCGGCCGGGCGCCGGTACCGGCGGGCTGATACGCCGGTACCAGTTGCCGCCTGCCGCTGCCGATGAGATCGGCGCGCCCCATGCGCCGCAGCGCCTCGCGCAGGACCGGCCAGTTCTCGGGATCGTGATAGCGCAAGAACGCCTTGTGCAGACGGCGCACCCGCAGCCCCTTCGGGATCACGACTTCGTCGCTGGCGTAGGTCACCTTGCGCAGGGGATTCTTGCCGGAGTGATACATCGCCGTCGCGGTGGCCATCGGTGAGGGCAGGAAGGCCTGCACCTGGTCGGCACGGTAGCCGTTACCCTTGAGCCATAACGCAAGTTCCAGCATGTCTTCGTCGGTGGTGCCGGGATGCGCCGCAATGAAATACGGGATCAGGTACTGCTCCTTGCCCGCCGCCTTCGAGTACTTGTCGAACAGCTCCTTGAACTTGTAGTAGGCGCCGACGCCCGGCTTCATCATCTTCGAAAGCGGCCCCTCGCCGATCGCCTCCGGCGCGATCTTGAGGTAGCCGCCCACGTGATGCTGCGCGAGTTCCTTGACGTACGCCGGCGACTCGTTCGCGAGATCATAACGCACGCCCGAAGCAATCAGCACCTTCTTCACGCCCGGCACCGCGCGCGCACGCCGGTAGAGCTCGATGAGCGGCGCGTGGTCGGTCTTCAGGTTGCCGCAAATGCCCGGGTACACGCAGGACGGACGGCGGCACGCGGCTTCGATCTCCGGGCTCTTGCAGTGCAGGCGGTACATGTTTGCGGTCGGCCCGCCCAGATCGGAGATGACGCCGGTAAACCCCGGCACCGTGTCGCGGATGGTCTCGATCTCGCGTATGACCGAATCAGCCGAACGATTCTGGATGATCCGGCCCTCGTGCTCGGTGATCGAGCAAAAGGTGCAGCCGCCGAAGCATCCCCGCTGGATGGTCACCGAAGTGCGAATCATATCGTAGGCCGGAATCCTGGCAGCGCCGTAGCTTGGGTGTGGAACGCGCGCGTAGGGCAGTTCGTAGAGCGCATCCATCTCGCGCGTGCTGAGCGGTATCGGCGGCGGATTGATCCATACTTCGCGTCCTCCGTGCCGCTGCACGAGCGCCCGTGCGTTGCCGGGATTGGATTCGATGTGCAGGATGCGCGATGCGTGCGCGTAGAGCACGGGATCGCTGGCGACGTCTTCGTACGAGGGCATCCGGATCACGCTCCGCGCGCGATCCTGGTTCTTCACCTCGCGAATGAAGCGCACCACCTGCACGCCGGCCGGCGGCTTGCGCTGCGCCCCGGGAAGAGCCCGCTCCTCCATCGCATAGGGATCGAGCGGCGCGCCGAGCGGTCCCGGAGCATCGAGGCGCGTTGAATCAATTTCAATCCAGCCATCCGGAACGGCCGGGCGCACGAACGCCATGCCGCGCAGATCGGTGATGCTGTCCAGCGTTGCACGGGTCGCCAAGCGATGCGCGATCTCGACAATGGCGCGCTCTGCATTGCCGTAGACCAGCATATCGGCTTTGGCGTCAACCAGCATCGATCGCCGGACTTTCTCCGACCAGTAATCGAAATGTGCGATGCGTCGCAGGCTTGCTTCGATTCCGCCGATAACGATGGGCGCGTCGCCGTACGCCTCGCGCGCGCGCTGGCTGTAAACGATCACCGAGCGGTCGGGACGCCTGGCGGGTTCCGCGTTGGGCGTATAGGCATCGTCGCTCCGCAACCGCCGGTCGGCGGTGTAGCGGTTGACCATGGAATCCATGTTTCCGGCGGTGACGCCGAACAAAAGTCTGGGCCGCCCCAACACCCTGAATGCATCGACGCTGTTCCAGTCAGGCTGGGCAATGATGCCCACGCGGAATCCCTGCGCTTCGAGCAGCCGGCCGATGATGGCCATGCCGAAGCTCGGATGATCGACGTACGCATCGCCAGTGATGAGGATGACGTCGCATTCATCCCAGCCGAGCGCATCCATCTCCGCACGCGACATCGGCAGGAACGGTGCGACGCCGAATCGCGACGCCCAGTACTTGCGATAGCTGAAGATGTCCCTGGCGGTTTGCATAACGCCCATTATAGGCGGTATGCCCCCCAACTCTAAGCGCGCGTCACGCAGAGACCTCCTGGGTGCTGATGCGTCCCAGCGCCTTCGCGGGTGGCCAAGACTTGGGCGCGGCACGTTCGTATTGCGGCGCATACCGGGCCTCGGCGCCGAGCACGATCGCGGCATGCTGCGGCCAGCGCGGATTGAAGAGCATGGCACGGGCGAGCGAGACGAAGTCCGCCTTGCCGCTCGCAACGATCTCTTCGGCTTGCTGAGGATCGCTGATGAGTCCGACTGCACCGGTGGTGATGCCCGTTTCCTTCCTGACGCGCTCGGCGTACGGAACCTGATAACCCGGACCGACCGGAACTTTGGCATCGAGCACGACGCCGCCGCCTGACACCGTGACGTAGGCGCAGCCGAGGTTCCGCAACGCGCGCGCGTATTCGACCGCGTCGTCCGGCATCCACCCGCCGTCCGCGAAATCCGTGCCGGAAATCTTGGCCCCGACGCACTTCTCCGCAGGAAACGCCGCGCGCACGGCGCGAAACACCTCGAGCGGAAAACGCATGCGATTTTCCAGGCTGCCGCCGTACTCATCGGTGCGATGGTTGGATAACGGCGACAGGAATTCGCACAACAGGTAGCCGTGCGTCGAGTGAATTTCGAGGAAATCCACCCCGGCGCGGGCCGCGCGTTGCGCTGCGGCCACGAACGCCTGCTTGACTGCATCCATGTCCGGGCGCGTCATTTCGCGCGGCGCGGGCCAGCCTGCCGCCAGAGGGATCGCGGACGGCGCCAGAGTCTGCCACGCCCCTTCGCCATTCTTGAGATACGCCCGCCCTTCCCAAGGGCGGTGAGTGGACGCCTTGCGCCCCGCATGCCCGATCTGCACGCCGATCCTGATCGGAGAAATGCTGCGGCAGTAATCGATCGTGCGCTTCATCGCGCGCTCGTTCTCCTCCGAATACAGGCCTGTGCAATGGCGCGTGATGCGGCCCTCCGGCGTCACGCCGGTCGCCTCGATCAGCATCATGGACGCGCCGGAAATCGCGAGCGAGCCGAGGTGCATCAGGTGCCAGTCGGTCATCGTGCCCTCGACCGCGCTGTACTGGCACATCGGCGCGATCGTCACGCGGTTGGCGAGCGTCATGCCGCCGATCGAAAACGGTGTAAACAGACTGCTGCTCATTCATTCCTCCGTAAGACGGACTGCCACAGAGATCACAGAGCACACAGAGAGAAACTTTGCTGAGCCGTCAGCGAAGTTCAAGTGCTTGTTCTGTTTCTTGCCTTCTCTGTGCTCTCTGTGTTCTCTGTGGCCCATTGTCTTATCCAAAGTAGCCGATCAGCCGCCACCAAAGATAGTCGATGGGCAGCAGGATGAACAGGCTCACGGCCGCAATCGGCAGCGTGTAGCGCATGGCGACACCGAACGGAATGTTGGCGACGTGCAGGCCGACGACGACGGGCGGCACCTGGTGCGGCAATATCATGGTGCTGAATCCGATCGCGAGCGTCATGAGCGCGGACTTGATAGGCCATCCAGCCGCCTCGGCCACGTGCGCGGCGAGCGGCGCGAGCAACGCCGGCTGGCTGGGATTGGTCGTGAAGAGTCCCGCGAACGTCGCAAGCGCGGACATCAGGACGAAGTTGCGCAGATCCTCGCCCCGGCTCATGTCGAGCGCGCCGGCGAGCGCGAGACCGATCGCGCTGGACAGGCCGGTCTCGTTCATCACCGCGCCCAGACCGAGGATGGCGCCCACATAGAAGAACGGACCGTAGCGCACGCGTTCGTTGAACGCGCTCATCGGCATGACGCCGATTCCGGGCATCATGCAGGCGAGTCCGGCGGCGAGCGCGACCCATCCCGGTTTGATTCCGTGAAGAAAATCGGTTGCCCAGAACAGGAGCGCAGTCCCCAGGATGATCACGAGGCGTCGTTCCGCCGCACTCATCGGCGGCATTTCCCAGCGCGCGGCGCTGGGTCGAGGCGTTGCCGGGAGAACGAGCAGCGCGAGTACGACCAGTACGGCCGCTTTCAGCACACCCAGCACCGGGAACTGCACCCACAGATATTCGCCATAGATCAGCGGCACCTGGTAGAGCGTCTCGGCCGCGCCGGCGAGCACCAGGTTGGGCGCGTTGGCGGGCAGAATTCCGGTGCCGACCTGGTAGGTCGTCATGAGCATCGCCAGTTGAATGCCGTAGTAACCCTGGCTTCCGGGCGCGAACCCCATACGCGCCGCGACCGCCGTGAAAATCGGAATCAGCAGCAGCACTCGGCTCACCGTTGCCGGCATCACGAACGCGAGCGCAGTCGAGACCGCCACCACTCCGACGATCACCGCCGGGTATGACCCAGTGAAACGGTCCAGCATCATGTGCGCGAGCCGCTCGCCCAATCCTGTCGCGCGCACCGCCTCGGCCATGAACAGGCCGCCGAACACAAGCCACAGTGTCGTCGAAGCGAAACCGGAAAAGACGACGTTCGCCGGTGCGACGGCCAGCAGCATCGCCACCACCAGAAAGACCAGGCCGGTGATGTATTCGGGAAAGGCGTTGACCGCCCACAGTCCGACCGCGAGTATCACCAGCGCCGCGGCATGCATCATCGTCGCGTCGAACCCCGCTGGCGGCGCCATGAAATAGGCCGCGACGGCGATCGCCACCACGATCCAGGCGAGTACGGCCTTGGCGCTCACTGCGCGCTTCGCACACGAAATTCAGCGCGCGGCATTTGCTCCTTCACCCCTTGAACACTCCCTTCGGTCGTTACGTGAGAGCGGGAGGTCGGGAGAACGTGAGAGCGGACATCTGGTTCCCCCTCACGACCTCACGCCCACACGACCTCACGGCCTTAGTGAATTTCCGGATCCGGCGTCGGCGCGCCCGCGTGCATGAAGTCGAAATCGCAGCCCTGGTTTGCCTGGGTGATGTGCTTTGCGTAAAGCGCGCCGTAGCCGCGGGCGTAGTGCGGCGCGGGTGGCTGCCACAGCCGGCGGCGGCGCATGAGTTCGGCGTCGTCCACGTGCAACTGCAGCCGGCGCCGCTCCACGTCGAGTTCGATCCGGTCGCCATCTTTCACCAGCGCAAGCGGTCCGCCGAGATACGATTCCGGCGCGACGTGGAGCACGCACGCGCCGTACGACGTGCCGCTCATGCGCGCGTCCGAAATGCGCACCATGTCGCGCACGCCTTCTCGCAGCAGCTTCTTCGGGATCGGGAGCTGTCCCCACTCCGGCATCCCCGGCCCGCCCAGCGGCCCGGCGTTCTGCAGCACGATCACGGAGTCTGCATCGACCTTGAGGTTCTCGTCATCGATGCGCGCCGCCATGTGGTTGTAGTCCCTGAAGACGACGGCGGCGCCGATATGCTTCAGGAGACGCGGTTCGGCGGCGGTCGGCTTGATGACGGCGCCGTCGGGCGCGAGATTGCCGCGCAGCACCGCGAGTCCCCCGATCGCGGAAACAGGGTTTCCGCGATTACGGATGACATCCTCATTGTAAGTGCGTGCCCCTTCAATGTTCTGTCCCAGCGCCATCCCGTTGACGGTCCGGCAGCCAAGATTGAGCTTCCCATTAAGGTTTGCGAGCAACGCCCGCAAACCTCCGGCGTAGTAGAAATCCTCCATCAAATACTTGCCCGCCGGCTGCACGTTGGCGAGCACCGGCGTCGTGCGCGCGAGTTCGTCGAAGCGCTCGAGCTTGAGGTCGATGCCGGCGCGACCCGCCATGGCTACCAGGTGAATGATGGCGTTGGTGGAACCGGACAGCGCGTGCACCACGGTAATCGCGTTATCAAATGCCGCAGGCGTTAGGATCTCCGCGGGGCGGAGATCCTCCCATACCATATCCACGACGCGCCGCCCGCTCTCGGTCGCCATGCGCGGGTGATTCGCGTCCGCCGCGGGGATCGAGGCCGCGCCGGGAAGCGTCAGGCCGAGGGTTTCCGCGACCGACGTCATGGTCGAAGCCGTGCCCATTACCATGCAATGCCCGAACGAACGCGCGATGCCGGACTCGACTTCCTGCCACGCCTGCTCGTCGATCGTGCCCGCGCGCAACTCCGCCCAGTACTTCCACGAATCGGTACCCGAACCGAGGTGCTCACCGTGCCAGTTGCCGCGCAGCATCGGCCCGGCCGGAACGTAAATCGCCGGCAGGTTCATGCTGGTCGCTCCCATGATAAGCGCCGGCGTCGTCTTGTCGCACCCGCCCATCAGTACCACGCCATCAACCGGATAGGAGCGCAGCAACTCCTCGGTCTCCATCGCGAGCAGGTTGCGATAGAGCATGGTCGAAGGTTTCTGGAACGGCTCGGCCAGCGCGATCGCCGGCATCTCCAGCGGGAATCCGCCCGCCTGCCACACGCCGCGCTTCACTTCCTCGGCGCGCGTGCGGAAATGGGCGTGGCAGGGATTGATGTCGCTCCAGGTGTTGAGGATCGCGATCACCGGCTTGCCTGCGAAATCTTCGCGCGAATAGCCCATCTGCAGCGTGCGCGAGCGATGGCCGAATGCCCGCAGGTCCTTGGCGCCGAACCAGCGGTGGCTGCGCAACTCTTCCGGGCGCTTTCTCGGGTGGGCCATGTTGATCTCCTGTGCCGGCATTCTAGCGCGGGCGGCGAACCGCGCCCGGCTTACTCGGGCACGTACTGTTTGCCGATTCCCGGTTTGCTGCGGCCCATGCCAGGCAACTCCCAGATGGCATCTCCAGCGGGAAGCCGCCCGCCTGCCACACGCCGCGCTTCACTTCCTCGGCGCGCGTGCGGAAATGGGCGTGGCAGGGATTGATGTCGCTCCAGGTGTTGAGGATCGCGATCACCGGCTTGCCTGCGAAATCTTCGCGCGAATAGCCCATCTGCAGCGTGCGCGAGCGATGGCCGAATGCCCGCAGGTCCTTGGCGCCGAACCAGCGGTGGCTGCGCAACTCTTCCGGGCGCTTTCTCGGGTGGGCCATGTTGATCTCCTGTGCCGGCATTCTAGCGCGGGCGGCGAACCGCGCCCGGCTTACTCGGGCACGTACTGTTTGCCGATTCCCGGTTTGCTGCGGCCCATGCCAGGCAACTCCCAGATGCCCGCTCCAGCGGGATTCAGGTCACCGTCGATATTGGCGTCGATCACGCACGGCTTGCCGCTGGCGATACCTTCACGCACCGCATCGGCAAGTTCTGACGCGCGCGCCACGCTCACCCCCGCGATGCCGGCAGCACGCGCCATTGCGGCAAAATCCGGGTTGTACGGCTTGTCGGTGCCGGGGTGCTTGAAATCGGTGGCCAGCTCGCGCCCGCCAAGATAGCCGCGCTGCAGTCCGCGAATCGAGCCGTATGCGTAGTTGTTCCAGACCACGTAGACGACCGGTATCTGGTACTCGTAAGCAGTAGCCAGCACACTTGCGTGCATCAGGAACGCGCCGTC
>MEQT01000139.1:4767-5425 GCA_001770325.1 Betaproteobacteria bacterium RIFCSPLOWO2_02_64_14 | reverse complement strand
GAGAAAAGCTTTCATGATTTGCTCCTTTCGGTTGGATTGGCGAAATGAGGTAAGAGAATGCGCTACGCCTTGACCTTATAGCCGATCATCATTCCCGTGTCCTCGTGTTCCAGGTTGTGGCAATGGAACATGTAGGTCTGGTCGCCGGAGAACGGATGGCTGAAGTCGAGCGCGATGCGCACCGACTCTCCCGGCCAGACCAGTACGGTATCGAGCAGCCCCAGGTCCTGCGGCAGCAGGCCGTTCTGCCGGCCGGCGAGTGCCTTGATCTGAGCCGGGCTGTTCTGCCGCTCGATCACCCGGAACTGGAAGCCGTGGATGTGTATCGGGTGCGGCATGCTCGCGCGGTTGTTTTGCAGCAGCCAGGTCTCGCGGGCGCCGCGCCGCACGACGACCGGGGTCTCGTGCATGTTGAAGCGCCAGCCGTTTATATTCCAGTTGCCCTTGCCGTCGTGGCCGAGCCGCAAGCGCCGCGGCTCACCCGCTACGGCTGCGGGCCTGGGCACGCGGGAGAGCTGCGGCGGGATTTCCCTCTTGTACTCCGGGGACGACTTGATGTTGATCCGGAGCAGCGGCGTTTCCGTGCCGTCCGCAATCGCGCCGGGGGCCGCGTGAGCGGCGTGGGGGTCCGCTCCGCCCTGCGCCGCAGCGGCCGGTG
>MEQT01000139.1:3905-4750 GCA_001770325.1 Betaproteobacteria bacterium RIFCSPLOWO2_02_64_14 | reverse complement strand
CTCCCGGATGCTTCGCGCAGGTCGAGCAGGATATCGAGCCGTTGCGCCGCCCCGATGAAGGTTTCGCGCACCTTCTGCGGCTGCTCCAGCAAGCCGCCGTCGGTACCGATGAGGTAGTAGTCGAGCAGGCGGTTGCCTTGTGCAAAGGCAAGCCTGTAGCTGCGTGCGTTGGAGCCGTTCAGGATGCGGAAACGGTAGATGCGGCGGGCGGCGTCGAAATAGGGCCGCACCGTGAGGTTTACCAGGATTTCTTCGCCCAGGAAGCCCATGAACATCTGCTCTCGGGAAAGCTTGTATTCGAGCTTGCCTTCGAAGCTGAAGCTGCGGTCCTGTATCACCAGCGGGATGTCGGTGACGCCGAGCGCGAGATCGAGTGTGCGGGCGAGTTTCTCCTCGTCGTCATCCTTCACGATAAGCAGCCCGGCGAGCACCTTGTAGGCCTGCTCGCCTGCGATGTCGTGCGGATGGGGGTGATACCACAAGTTGGCGGCGCGGTCGCGCACCGTGAACGCGTAATCGAAACTCTGGCCCGGGCCTACCTGGTAGTGACCGGTGCCGTCGTTACGCTCGTCGTTGGTCAGGCCGTGCCAGTGAATGATCGTCGGTTGCTTGAGCCGGTTGACCATGCGCAGCTTGATCTGGTCACCTGGCCGTGCCAACAGCGTCGGATTCAGTAACCGCCTGCGGCCTATGTCGGTGACGTAGGCCCAGAACGGCGACGGGATCTTGGGCAGGACCTCGAAATTCAGCTCGCTAACCGTGATTTGTCTCACCTCCTTTGCCGCTACCGGCGCGTAGAGACCGCTTGTGCCGGGGAGGCGCAGGCGGTTGGTGAACCTGCCTGC
>MEQT01000139.1:3769-3874 GCA_001770325.1 Betaproteobacteria bacterium RIFCSPLOWO2_02_64_14 | reverse complement strand
CAACCCGACAATCCGCTCAGGCCCGCGGCGCCGGCGCCCGCGAGCGCAGCCAGAAATTTTCTGCGTGTCGTAGAGTTCATGTCTGTCCTCGTCCTTGAGGTATCC
>MEQT01000139.1:3229-3743 GCA_001770325.1 Betaproteobacteria bacterium RIFCSPLOWO2_02_64_14 | reverse complement strand
CTTGCCCGGCTGGAACACCAGGAAGTACTGGTTCGGCAGGAACGCGTGCTCCTTCGCCAGAGCGTAGCCGGCACGCTTCATCTCGGTTATGACCTGCTCCGGCAGCATGCGCGCACTCTTGGGCGGACCGACCGGCGAATCCCGGCGGAAGTCGATGATCGCAACTCGGCCGCCAGCCTTGAGCGAGTCCTGGAGCTTACGGAAATAGCGCTCGCGATCCCCGACGTGGTGATAAACGTCCACCAGCACGATCACGTCCGCTTTTTCGGGCAGGCGCGGAGTGTCCGGCGCGCCCGCTACGGCGGTTACGTTGGCGAGGCCCTCGCGTTTCGCACGCTCGGCGAGGTGCTTCACCATGTCGGGCTCGGTGTCCACGCCGTACACCCGGCCCTTGGGCACCATGTGCGCGAAGCGCATCGAGAAATAGCCGGTGCCCGCGCCGATATCGGCAATGACCGCATCCGGCTTGAGCGCGAGCGCCTGAATGACCTCATGGGGTTTCTGCCACGCGTCG
>MEQT01000139.1:2926-3162 GCA_001770325.1 Betaproteobacteria bacterium RIFCSPLOWO2_02_64_14 | reverse complement strand
GAGACTGCGCCGCGGCCGGCGCCGCCAGCGCTCCCATGCAAGCCGTCAAAACCAGAACTACCGCCGACAACGAAACTCGATTCACGCTCCTGCCTCCTAAAAAATGAAATAAGGACCAATCATAAAACGTAACCGTGCCCGCCGCGGGATCGCCGCGTCAGCGCCGCTTCCTCGCGATGATAGAAAAGGGTGTCATTGCGGTGAGGCGAAGCCGCGAGCAAAGCGTGACGGCCTCC
>MEQT01000139.1:0-2916 GCA_001770325.1 Betaproteobacteria bacterium RIFCSPLOWO2_02_64_14 | reverse complement strand
GCCGCGGGATCGCCGCGTCAGCAGGCCGCCACGCTCCGCTCGCGGTTTCACCTCACCCTCGCGACGACAAACATGCGTGTCATTGCGAGCGTAGCGCGGCAATCTCGTGGCAGGCCACGCACCAACGATCGCCGCGTCGCCCGCTCCTCGCGACGACGGCCTTCATTTACTGCGGCGCCGGAGCAGCGGCCGGGCCCATGCCGGCACGCGGCCCGCGCGGGCCCGCTGCCATGCGCGTCATCATGCCACGCCTCATTGCGACCATGCCTTCCTGCGCGAGTTCAGTTACCTCCGCGGCGTGCCCCTGAAGGGCGGCGACGACCTTGGCGTCGGTGGATGTCCGCGTCACGACGGAACCCTTTTCGGTGACTTCGACGACGGACTTGATCTTGTCCCGGTTCTCGAACAGTACCGGCAGCGTGGTGCTGAAGATATTGAACTCACGCCCGTCCTTCAGCCGCTGCGACATGCTGGCGACGTGGGCCTTGATAGTCTGCGCAACCTGCGGGTCATCGGACTCGGTGACGGTCTTGATGCCGTTCGGCAGATTGGTCACCGTGCGCTTGATCCTGGTGTGATTCGTCAGCAGATCGTGGACCAGGCCCATGTCGGCCGACGATCCGGCGTCCTGTTTCGTGAGCATGGCGGTTGGCCCCGCCATGGGACCGTGTCCGCCTGCGGCGGCGCCGGCACCCGTGCCGTGCATCATTCCCGGGCCCATTCCAAATGGCTGGGCTATGGCAGCGGCGACCGCCAGCGCCAGCCCCAACGAAGTCCCTATTTTGATTGCAGTCCTGCTAGAGCGTTTCATGATCGACCTCCAGATATCGTGGTGGATGGGCAAAAGGGGGCGGGTTTCCCCGCCCCGCATGCGGGTTAGTGAACGTGCTCGGTTTGAGCCGGCGCTTGTGCTGCCGGCCCGGTGCCCATGCGGCCACGCGGTCCGCGGTGCTCGGGCAGGGTGATGCCTTTCTCCTGCGCGCGCTTCTGCATCTCCGTGCGGGTCGCCTGGGCGATCTGCTGGCGTTCTTCCGGCGTCTTGGCGTTGCGCATTTTCTCCTGCAGCGCCGTCCGCTCTTCGGGCGTCATCAGTTGTTGCATGGCTGCCGGTCCGCCAGGACCGCCTTTCATCGCGCCGGGGCCCATGCCCCCCTTCATGCCGTGCTGCATCCCGCCGTGCATGCCTGGCCCCATTCCCCCCTCCATCTGGCCGGGTTGGGCGTAGACGCCGGCCGCGAGCCCAAGGCCGAGTGACAGAGCGACTGCGGTTGCGATTTTGCTCGAACGTTTCATGATCGTTTCCTCTTCAATGTTGAGTTGAGTATCCTGGCTTCGACCACCCCACCGGCACGTGTGCCGGAAAGCGGGGTGTCTCGGTTGGGCCAATTAAAGCAGAAGAACGCTTGTGGCTTATGTCGCGCAAACGCTTTTTTGTATCGCAGGGTTGCGCGAGCCAGTGTTGTTGCAATACGTTACAATTTTCCAGCGTTGAATTCGTCAGTCGGGGTATTTTCAGGGCACAGCGCCGGAGGAAGAACGCCGATCAAGCCGATATGCGGCATCTTGACGATCAACAATAGCGGGAATGTTTCGCAGGAGAAACGCCTCCACAATGACTGACGAAACGCAGGTTGCAGACCAGACGCAGTTCGCGGGCAATCGCTTCGATCGCATGGAGTGGGCGGGGGCGTTCGGCGATCTCGGCACCCTGATCCCGTTCGCCGTCGCGTACATCTCGTTGCTCAAGGTGGACCCCTACGGGATGATCCTCGCCTTCGGCATCGCTAATATTTGCGTCGGGCTCTATTACAGGACGCCGATGCCGGTGCAGCCGATGAAGGCGATCGGCGCGGTGGCTACCACCCAGGCAGCGCAAACCATCGTGATTACCCCCGGCGCGGTTTATGGCGCCGGGCTGGTTACCGGCATCATCTGGCTCGTGCTCGGTATGACTGGCGCCGCGCGCAAGGTCGCTGACCTGGTGAGCCGCCCGGTGGCCATCGGCATCATCATGGGACTCGGTTTCTCGTTCATGTTCGAGGGCATCAAGATGATGGCCCAGGGCTGGGCGCTGGGCGCGATCGGGTTGGCGGGCACGCTCCTGCTGCTGCCCAATCGCGTCGTTCCCGTGATGTTCCTGCTGCTGTTATTCGGCGCCGCGGCCGCCATATTCCAGAACCCGGCGCTCATTCAGGAATTTGCCGGAATGGAACTCGGATTGCGACTGCCGACCTGGCAGCTTGGCTCGCTGACCTGGAACGAGCTTGTGATCGGCACGTTGTTTCTCGCTTTGCCGCAGGTGCCGCTCACCTTGGGCAATGCCGTCATCGCGATTACCGAGGAAAATAACCGCCTGTTCCCGCGCCGTGCGGTCAGTGAAAACCGGGTATCCGTATCCACGGGCTTGATGAACCTTTTCGGTTCGACCATCGGCGCGATCCCGATGTGTCACGGGGCCGGGGGCATGGCAGGGCACGTGCGCTTTGGCGCGCACACCGGCGGTGCAACGATCATTCTCGGTGTGTTCCTGGTCGGTCTGGCGCTGTTCCTGAGCGGGTCGATCGAGACGGTTTTCAGGATCTTTCCCACACCGGTGCTCGGCGTCATTCTCTTTTTGACCGGTGGCCAGCTTGCTCTCGGCAGTTGCGATTTCGGCGAGGGCAAGAATGACCGGTTCGTCACGCTGACGACCGCCGCGTTCTCAATGTGGAATATCGGGCTCGCCTTCCTATTCGGCATCGTGCTATATCACGCGTTCCGGAAGGGCTGGGTCAAGCTGTAGTCCCGCATCATTGCCGAAACTCATCCATCGGCGAAGCGACCGCAACGATAAACCGAAGTGGCCGAAGGGTTCCAGGCTGCACATCGCCACAGCATGGCCTCAAACGGTTTTTATGCCTTGATGCCCAAGTTCGC
>MEQT01000138.1 GCA_001770325.1 Betaproteobacteria bacterium RIFCSPLOWO2_02_64_14 | reverse complement strand
CTATCCGCGGCAGTTACGCCGCACTCGTCAGCTTGGCGAAACCCCGCTCCAGATCGGCGATGAGGTCATCCGGGTCTTCGAGCCCGATGTGGAGCCGTATCATCGGGCCGCCGGGATCCCACTTCGTCGCCGTGCGCTGGCCTTCAGCGCGCGCGACGATCGCGAGGCTCTCGAAGCCGCCCCAACTGGAACCGATGCCGAAGAGCTCAAGCGCATCGATGAAAGCCGTCACCGCCGCCGGCCTCACCGGATTGAAGATGAAGGAAAAGAGCGACGCGGCCCCTTCAAAGTCGCGCTTCCACAGCGCGTGGCCGGCATCGCCTTCGAGTGCGGGGAAGATGACGCGCTTCACCTCCGGACGCGCCTGCAGCCAGCGCGCGATCGCCAACGCGCTCGCCATCTGGTGTTTCATGCGCACCCCGATCGTCCGGAAGCCGCGCAACGCCATGTAGCAGTCGTCAGGACTTACGCAGTAGCCGTATTCGGCCACTGTCTTGCGCACGGTCTTCCAGCAACGCTCGTTGGTGACGATGGCGCCGAGCAGGACGTCGGAGTGGCCGTTGATGTACTTGGTGCCGGCGTGAATGGAAACGTCGACGCCGTGCTCGAACGGCCGGAAGAAGTAGGGCGTGCCCCACGTGGTGTCGGCCAGCACCGGCACCCCGCGCGCGCGCGCCGCGGCGGCGATCGCGGGGATGTCCTGCATTTCGAAGGTGAGCGATCCCGGCGACTCGCAGAACACCGCGCGGGTGTTGGTCCTGAGGAGTTTATCGATGCCGGCGCCGATCCGCGGGTCGTAGTACTCGACCTCGACGCCGTTGGGTTTGAGGTGCCGTTCGCAGAAGGTGCGGGTGGGGCCATAGACGGAATCGACCACCAGCAGGTGATCGCCGGTCTTGAGAAACGCGGCGAGCGGCGCGGCGATCGCCGCCAGCCCGGAGGGCACCACCACCGCCGCATGGCCGCCTTCCATTTTCGCGATCGCCTCTTCGAGGGCGAAGGTGGTGGGCGTGCCGTAGAGGCCGTAGCGCACTTTTTTGTAATCGTCGCCGCCGCGCGCCTCGTACGATCCGAGATCCGGGTAGATCACGGTCGAGGTGCGGTAGACCGGCGTATTGACCATGCCCTGGTACTTGGCCGGGTCGCGCGCAACGTGGGTGAGCAGCGTATCTTTCTTCACTGGGATGTCCGTATGGCGGGCGGCGGGATGGAGCGGCTATTCTCCCCGCCGCGGCCCGCTGGCGCAACATCACCCCGCCGGGCATCCGTAAGTTCCGCGACGGGCGGGCGAGCCATGGAATCCAGTGCCTGGGCGCTCACGGAAAGCGGCAAGATGTCCACAACATGGACAAATCTGGCGGAACCTGCCGAAAGTTCCGGTAGAATGTCGGGCGGGATCGTCAACCCAGTCCTGCTCGCAACAAGAACCGCCATGATAAGCGTCCCAAGGCGGCGCAAGGCATTGACCCGGGCGGGACGGCGGCAACATGCTGGTGCTGATGGATCACCGATCGGTTGGTTGATCGTCACTCATAGGAGAGAGGCAAGAATGGCTCACGCTGTGCACGGTCATGGCGCGCCCGCGCTGCGGGTGGAAGACGAACGCCTCGTAACCGGCCGCGGTAGGTATGCCTCGGACTGGAATCTCCCCGGACAGCTCTATGCGCATTTCGTGCGCGCGAATCGCGCCCATGCCGAGATCGTTGCCATCAACGTGGATGCGGCGGCGAAGTACCCCGGAGTCAAGCGCATCTACACCGGCGAGGACGCGGTGCGCGCGGGTTACACCAAGTTATGGCCGCTTCCGGCCCGCTTTCACCAACACGGTGCCGGTGGCTGCGTACCGCGGCGCCGGCCAGCTTCTCACCGGCAGCTTCATGGACTACTGCATGCCGCGCGCAGGGATGATTCCGCCCATCCGGATGGAGGACAGTCCGATTCCAGCCACCAACAAGAACAGTGAGCGGTGAGCAGTGAGTAGAAATTGTGGCGCCTCGGGGTAACTCCGCTTGCTGCTTACTGCTCACTGCTTACTGCTCACTGCTAACTGCTAACTGTTCACCTGCCACTCGGGGTCAGTGGTATCGATCAGCGGTTAACGTTTACACTTGAGATTGGATATGGCACACACTGCACACCATCATTTTCCGGCGCCCAAGATGCGGCTGGAGGATACGCGGCTCATCACCGGTTCAGGCAAGTACGCGGCGGACTGGGACCTCAAAGGCCAGCTGCATGGGTACTTCCTGCGCGCCGACCGCGCGCACGCCGAGATCGTGGCTATCGATGCCGGCGCGGCGTTGAAGCATCCGGGCGTCGTTGCAATATTCACCGGCGAGGACGCGGTGCGCGCGGGATACGTGAATGCCCCGCACGCGCTCAATTTTCCCGGGAAGAACGGCATGAAGACCCGCGCCCCCAAGCGGCCCGCGCTCGCGCACGGCAGGATACGCTTCGTCGGCGAGGCGGTGGCGCTGGTGGTGGCTGAGTCGGTGCATGCCGCGCAGGACGCAGCCGAGCTGCTACAGGTGCAGTATCGCGACCTGCCTGCGGTGGTATCGCCCGAGGCGGCACTGGCCCCGGGGGCCCCGCAGTTGCACGATGACGTGCCCGGCAATATGCCGCTGGAAACCGAGGTGGGCAATGCCGCAGCGGTCGAGCAGGCGATCGCCGGCGCGGCGCATGTGACGCGCCTCAAAATGGAGGTGACCCGTGTCGCACCCAGCCCGATGGAGCCACGCGCGTGCACCGTGGTGCATGACGCGAATGCCGACAGCTACACGCTGCACGTGTGCTCGCAGGGCTACACCACTCTGCGCGCACAGCTTTCGGCGTACACCGGGGTGCCGCGCGACAAATTGAACTTCGAAGTGCGCGACGTCGGCGGTGGCTTCGGCCAGCGCACGCTCGCCTATCCCGAGTACTGCGCCCTGATGATCGCGGCGCGCGCGACCGCCAGGCCCGTGCGCTGGGTTTCGACGCGCAGCGAAGGCTTCATGACCGACAGCCATGGCCGCGCCAACATCATCAGCGGCGAACTGGCGCTCGACAAAGCCGGGAAAATCCTGGCGATGCGGCTCGACTGGGTGAACGACATGGGCTCGTACCTCGGGCCGGGCGCGATGGGCCACATCCGCAATACGAGCAGTTGCATGACGGGCGTGTATCGCATTCCCGCGCTCTACGCGAACTACCGCGTCGCGTTGACCAACACCACGCCCGTCGCAGCGTATCGCGGCGCCGGCCGTCCCGACATCTCTTATGTCGTCGAGCGCCTGGTGAGCCAGGCGGCCGCGGAGCTGAAAGTCGATGCCGCAGAACTGCGGCGGCGCAACTTCATTCCGACGGACGCTTTTCCATACACCACGGCAACCGGCTCGGTTTACGAGAATGCCGACCTGCCGGGCCTGCTGGACCAGGCGCTGAAGCTCGCTGACTGGAAAGGATTCGCGGGGCGGCGCAAGAAGTCGGAGAAGGCGGGAAAGCTCCGCGGCATCGGCATTTCCACCGTGATCGAGAACACCGGCGCCGGCAACGCACCGAAGGACGACATCCAGATCGACCTCGACGCGCGCGGCGAGGTCACGGTTCACACGGTATCGAAAGCCCAGGGGCACAGCCACGAGACTACGTTCGCCGCGATCGTGGCGGCCGCATTGCAGATCCCGATCGAACGCGTCCACGTGCGCCAGTGCATGCCGGACATGCAGCACGTGCTCACGGGCAATCACACCGGCGGTTCGCGCTCGACCGTGGGCGCGGGCAGCGTGTGCCATCTCGCGGCATTGAAAGTGATCGAGCAGGGGAAACCGCTCGCTGCGCTGGAACTGGGCGTCGAACCCTCGCAGGTCGAATACGCCAAAGGCGCGTTCCGCACCCGGGAGTCGCGCAGGGCGGTGAAGCTTGCCGATCTGGCCAAGGGCAAGACGTTTACGGTGGCGGCCGAGGGTAAATTCGGCTCGACGCAACCCAACGGCTGCCACATCGTGGAGGTGGAAGTCGATCCCGATACCGGCGCAACCGACATCGTTTCCTACTGTGCGGTCGATGACTGCGGCGTCGTCATCAATCATGCCGTAGTGGCGGGCCAGTTGCACGGCGGCGTGGTGCAGGGAGTGGGGCAGGTGCTGGGTGAACAGGTGGTCTACGATCGCGCCTCGGGGCAGATGCTCACGGCGAGTTTCATGGATTACTGCATGCCGCGTGCCGGCATCGTGCGCGGCATCCGGGGCGAGGAGCACCCCACGCCGAGCAAGGTGAGCCCGCTGGGCGTGAAGGGCATGGGAGAGTCCGGCTGCACGGCCTCGCTGCCGGCGGCCACCAACGCGGTGATCGACGCCTTGCGGCCGCTCGGGATCGACCGTCTCGACATGCCGCTCACGCCCGCCACGGTGTGGCACGCGATTCAATCGGCGAAGGAAAAGGCGCAATGATTCCGATCAAGGCACGGACTGTGAAGACCACGATCTGAAAAGGACCAGAGCATGTATCAATTCAATTACGTCAAGGCCAAGTCACTCAAGGAGGCGGGCCGCCTGCTGGCGAGCCACGGGGAGGCGAAACTCGTGGCGGGGGGCATGACGCTAATTCCGACGCTCAAGATGCGGCTGGCACGCCCGTCGCACCTCGTGGATATCACGCAGCTCGCGGAGTTGCAAGGCATCAAGCTGAAGGCGGGCAGGCTCGAGGTCGGCGCGGCAACGCGGCACCACCAGGTCGCGGCATCGGCCGTCGTGAGGAAGGCCATCCCGGCGCTGGCGCAGCTTGCCAGCGTCATCGGTGACCCGCAGGTGCGTAATCGCGGCACGCTCGGGGGTTCGGTGGCGAACAACGATCCGGCGGCCGATTATCCCGCCGCCGTGCTGGGTCTGGGAGCGACCATCGTCACGACGCAGCGCGAGATCGCGGCCGACGATTTCTTCCAGGGCATGTTTGCAACGGCGCTGAAGGACGGCGAAATCATCGTGCGCGTGGTGTTTCCGGTTGCGAAGCGCGCGGCATACGCCAAATTCGCGCACCCCGCGTCGGGCTATGCGATGACGGCCGTGTTCGTGGCGCAGACCGGCGACGGCGTGCGGGTGGCGGTCACCGGCGCGGGTCCAGGGGTCTTCCGCTGGAAGAAAGCGGAGGCGGCGCTCGCGAAAAGCCCGAAAGCAGCAGCGCTCGACGGCGTCGCGCTCGATTCCAGCGGTTTCAATTCGGACATTCATGCGGACGCGGCGTATCGCGCCAATCTTGTACGCGTCATGGCGAAGCGCGCCGTGGCCAAACTGGGCAGGAAATAATCATGGCAAAAGTCACCCTCACGGTAAACGGCGTCAAGCATACCCGCAAGGTCGAGGACCGCGCCTTGCTTGTCAACGTTCTGCGCGAAGACCTGGGGCTCACCGGCACCCATATCGGCTGCGACACCAGCCAGTGCGGCTGCTGCACCGTGACGCTTGATGGGCGGGCGGTGAAATCGTGCTCGGTGCTCGCGGTGCAGGCCAATGGCTCGAAGGTCACGACCATCGAGGGCCTGGCAAAGAACGGGAAACTGCATCCCGTGCAGCGCGCCTTCGCCGAGTGCCATGGACTCCAGTGCGGCTTCTGCACGCCAGGCATGATCATGGCGACCGTGGGCATGTTGAAGGACAACCCCAACCCGACCGAGGACGAGATCATTCACGGCCTCGAGGGCAACCTCTGCCGCTGCACCGGCTACATCAATATCATCAAGGCGGTGAAGAAGAGCGCGAAGTTGATGCGCGGCAGAGCGCGCTGATTCCGCTGCCTGCCCGCTCGTCCTGCTGTCATAACCCGGAGAGGAGGAAGCCAGCATGATCAAAGCGGCGAATGGCGTTGCGCGGATACTCAAGGCCGAGGGCGTGCCGTGGGTGAGCTGCTACCCCACCAACCATGTGAACAACGCGCTCGGCGAGGAGGGCGTGCGCATCCTCATGATGGGCGAGGAGCGCTTCGCGGTGGCCGTCGCCGACGGCTACTCCCGGGTGACATGCGGCAAGAGAATCGGCGTATGCACGGTCATGTCCAACCTCAACGCCGCCGGCATCCAGATGGCCTATGGCGCGATCGCGCAGGCGTGGGAGGATTCATCGCCGCTACTGGTTATCACGGAAGGCGTGGGCCAGGGTGCGAGCCGGCACACGCACTTCGACATCGCGGGGGCGCTCAAGTCCGTCACCAAATGGGTCGGGAAGATCGACCGCGCCGAGCTGGTGCCGGACTACATGCGCCGCGCGTTTACGCAACTGCGCTCGGGCCGGCCCGGCCCCGTGCTGCTCATCGTGCCGCGCGACCTGGGTGAATACGACGAGGCCAAGTATCCCTATGTTCCGGTGAAGGGCTGGCGCTCCGCTCCCGATCCGGACGACGTCAAGGCGGCGGTCAAGGCGCTGCTTGCCGCGAAGGCCCCGCTTCTCTACGCCGGTGAGGGCGTCTACTACGCCGGCGCCACCGCCGAGTTGCTGCAGTTTGCAGAACTCGCCCAGGTACCGGTGCTGACGACGTTGAAGGCCAAGGGCGCCTTCCCCGAGAATCACGCGCTCTCGGTCGGGGTGCGCGGTTCGCATTCCGCGCACTTCCTGCACAGGTGCGATCTTCTGTTTTCCATCGGCTCAAGCCTGTTTCCCAATCGCTTCAGTCATGCGATCCCCGACCCTGAGAAGAAGACGATCGTGCAGTGCACGGTGGACACGCTCGACATCAACCGCAGTTATGAGACGCGTCTCGCTGTAATCGGTGACGCAAAGCTCACCCTGCAGGCCCTGATCGAGGAGCTCGCGAAACAGACCGGCCGCGGCGTTTGGAAGAACCCTGCGGTGCTCGACGAAATCCGGGCGGCCAGGCAGACGTTCCAGGCGAAGTTCCGTCCCTTCATGGAGTCGAACGAAAAACCGATCAATCCGTACCGCGTGATCGGCGACCTCATGAAGGTGCTGGACCCCAAGGCCTCGTTCGTCACCGCCGATTCGGGCAACACGCGCGACCAGACCAGCACGGTGTACGAAGCGCACATCCCGCGTGGCCACCTCGGCTGGGGTCACGTCTCGACGCTCGGTTTCAGCCTCGCGGGGGCGATTGCGGCGAAGCTCGCGTTTCCCGACCGGCAGTGCGTGAACATCACTGGCGACGCGGGCGTGTGCTACATGATGGGCAACTTCGAAGCGGTGGCGCGCTACGGCATCGGGATCACCACGCTGCACATCAACAACGGCGGCTATTCCGGATATGGGCCGGGTTTCTGGGGCGGCGGGCACGATCCCTACACCTGGAAGGTGTCTGACCACGGCTCGGCCTGCATGTCGGCGATGGCGCGCGCCGTCGGCTACCACGCCGAGGACGTGAGCGAGCCCGCGGCGATCATCCCGGCGTTGAAGCGAGCGTTCGACGAGAACGCGAAAGGCCGGCCGGCATTTCTCGAATTCATCTGCTCGCACCATCCCGTGCATGGCGGTTGGGTGGGACGCGACTGACGGGGTTCAGGTTCATGAAGACCATCGACATCCATGCGCATGTCGTCCCGCAGTCGCTGTGGAAAGCCGCCGACGCTCGAACGGAGTGGCACGGTTTTCGTCACGAAGCCGGCGACGGCCTTGGTACCATGGTGGGTGGCGGCATGCGCACCACCTTCACCTCACCGAAAGTGCGCTACACGCCGGAAGAGCGGCTGAAGGACATGGACGCGCAGGGCGTGGACGTGCAGGTGGTCTCCATTCACACACCGTTCTTCGGCTACCACCTGGATGCGGCGCGGGGCCGGGCCCTGGCGCGAGACGTCAACGGCGAGATCGCCGCGATGACCCGCCAGTGGCCCACGCGCTTCGCGGGACTCGCCACGCTGCCCATGCAGGAGGTCAAGTCAGCCATCGACGAACTGGAGCATGCGGTGACCAGGCTCGGATTGAAGGGGGCCGAACTCGACACCCAGGTGAACGGCGCGCAATGGGACGAGCCAAAGTTCCTGCCGTTCTTCAAGGCCGCCGAGGCCATGGGCGCGGTGCTCTTCTATCACCCGCAGCCCCAGAACAACTTCCTGCGGGAGCGCATCCCTCGTCACGGACTCTTCAACAGTCTGGGCGTCATCCTCGATGACGCGATCGTCACCGCGGTCCTGATCTGCGGGGGTGTGCTGGAAGCGTGTCCGGACCTGCGCGTCTGCATCGCCCACGGCGGAGGGCCCGCATGCTACGCGATGGGGCGGCTGGACCGTGGCTGGGGTAGACTCCCCGAGAGCCGCCGCACCCCGCAACCGCCGAGCGCGTACCAGCGCCGTCTCTACTACGATACCGTAACCGGCAGCGAGGAAGCGCTCCGTTTCCTCCTCGATCGGGTGGGAGCGGAGCGCGTGGTGCTGGGCAGCGACTGGCCTTTCGTGCCGTGGCATCCCTCTCCCGTCACCTGGGTCCAGAACCTGAAGTCCCTTACCCAGGAAGAGAAGGACAAGATTCTCTGGCGCAACTTGGAATCGTTGCTGGGGCTGTAATTATTTCCCGGCGGCCAGGATGGCCGGCCGTGACGTTGTTGCAGTACTTCGCCTCGCGCGGCTGTTTCGCGCCGCAGCGCGGGCAGAAGCGGTCCTTCTGTCCGAGCGGCTGGCCACATTCGTGGCAGCGGCGCAGCAAGTTCATAGCGCGTGACTCGTGATTCGTGACCCATCAACCCGATGATTCATCGGGCCTAGCCCTTCACCCGTCACCCGTCGCTAACCCCCGGCCTGGGCGAGCAGGGCGCGCGTCGCGTCGACACCTTCGCGCGCGACTTCCTCCGGCGGGCGCTTCGCGTGCCCCGCGTTCGGCGCCTCGTAGCTGAGGTAGCCTTCGAAGCCTTTCTCGTCAAGCAGCTGAAAGACTTCGCGCCAGCGCACCACGCCGCGTCCCGGCACGAGCCGGTCGTTGGGCGGCGCGCCCGGCACGAGCGGCGTCGGGGGTACATCGCTGAACTGAAACGCGAAGATCTCGCGCGCGGGCACGTCGGCGAAACCGCGCCCGCCGCCGCCGGTGCGTTCGAGGTGGTAGGCGTCGAGCAGCAGCCCCACGCTGGGATGACCAATCTGCGCCAGGACTTCGCGCGCGACCGCGAGCGAGTTCATGATCGCCGCCGTCGAACTGAACTCGAAGGCGAAGCGCACGTTGTGCCGCTTGCACACGTCGCCCCCGGCCCGGAGGTTGTCCGCGACCTCGCTTAACGTGCCTTTGCGCGGCCCCTCGGCGCACATCACCATGTCGCAGCCAAGAGCGGCGGCGTTGGCGCAGGTCTCGTCGAGGACCTTGAGCAGCCGCTCGCGTTCGGCGCCCTTGGCGAAATAAAGCCCGTATTCGGTGCCGATGACGGCGACCTTGACGCCGCTCGCCCGGATGAGATCGAGCACCTGCGCGTTGGTCATGCCGGCGTCGTAGCACTTGGTGAAACTGCTGCGGCGCAGCTCGACCCCATTCCACCCCGTGTCGCGCGCGACACGCAGAAAATCGGCGAGCGGCAGATGGTCGAGCGTCCAGTGATGCAGCGCGAGGCGGTCCCGCATGGGACGTGACTCGTGATTCATGGATGCAATGCCTCCTCAGGTGTATGTTTCGGGAGATCGTGAAATCGGGAGGTCGCGAGGTAGATACGGTCTTCCCCTCTCCCGCTCTTCCGCCCTCACGCCCTCACGCTCTCACGAGTTTATCCTCGAACCAGTCCCACATCTCGGCCACCACCAGCGTGAGGTAATCGCGCTGGCAGTGCTGCGAGCCGCCTTCTTCGGCGGTGTAGACGCGGAAGGTCTTGTCCTTCGAGCCGCAGGCGTCGAACTGCTTCTGCGCATCCGCCAGCGGGATCTGCTCGTCTTCCGCGCCGTGCACCAGCAGGAACGGGCAGCGCATCTTCTGCATGACCCCATCGAGCTTGAACGGCTCCAGCGCCTTCAACGCCTTGTCGAGCGAGTCGACGCCGAGGATCCACATGATGTGATGTCCCGGCACCGAGAGCGCGGTCTTGAAGGAGGCCTCGACGCGTTTCTTCCACGTGTCGTGGTAGTCCCACTGCGCGCCCCATGCAATGCAGGCGGCGTAGCGCGGGTCCATCGCGGCGCAGCGCGGCGAGTAGTAGCCGCCGAGACTGATGGCGACGATCCCGATCTTCTTCGGATCGGCGTCGTCGCGCTTCTCCAGGTAATCGATGCAGGCCGAGCCCGCCACTTCGTAATCGTGGCGCAGGTAGTGGCCGCGGAAACGGATCGCTTCTCCAGTGCCGGGCCCGTCCATCACGAGGCACGATATGCCGCGCTTGACCAGATCGGCGACACCCCGCACGTACTGGATTTCCTTGGTGACATCGAGGCCGTCAAAGAACACGACGCAAGGCGTGCGCCTTGCTTTCGCGTTCTGCGCGTGCACAAAGTATCCGGGCAGGCTCCCGCCCTGGAACGGCACCTCGACGATGTCGATCTTCACGTCCGTGAGCCTGACGTGACGGTGGAAGCACTCCACGCCCTTGCGGAACGCGGCGAGCGCCTTCTCGTCCTTCGGCGTGCGGAAACGCTCGGCCATCTGGTAGTAGTTGCAGGCGCGCAGGTACGCATGCGCCGCGGAGTAGCGGTGGCCGCTGCCTTCGAACCTTTCAGCGTGGCCGCGCACCCCGTCGGCGACTTTCATGCAGGCGTCGAACCACGCCGCGTCGTCCTCGGGCGCCTTGCCCTTCAGCATCGTGCCGATCTTGTGCAGCTCGCCCATCTCGGCGCCGCCATAGGCGATCGAGCCGATCATGTTGACGAACGCTGCCGACCAGCGGTAATTGCCGGGGAAGTACATGAAATAGGGCGGTTCCTTCATCTCAGCCACGATGTGCATTCCTTTCAGTCAAGAAATCCGTGAGAGCGTGAGGGCGGGAGGGCGTGAGAGGAAAGTTCTCCACCTCCCGATCTCCCGCTCTAACGATCTCACGTCTCTATTCCGGTTTAATTCCCGCCGCCTTCGCCACCTTCGCCCATTTCTCGACTTCCGCCCTGATGAACGCGGAGTACTCGGCCGGACCGTCACCCGACACTTCGTAGCCGAGTGTCTCCATCTGCTTGCGCGTGCCGGGGTCCTTGAGCGGCTTGGCGAGCACGGCGTGAATCCGGTCAATGACGCCTTTGGGCGTGCCAGCGGGGGCAAGGATGCCGTTCCAGTTGTAGCTGGAGAAACCTTTCAAGCCCTGCTCCTGCGCCGTCTGCACCTCGGGCAGCAACGGTGAACGCATCACCGCGGTGACGGCGAGGCAGCGCATTCTTCCGGCGCGTACATACGGCGCGGCCTGGAAAATCTGGATCTGGGCGAAGTCCATGTGTCCGGCAAGCAGGTCAACGGTGTAGATCGCGGCGCCCTTGTAGGGCACGTGGGTCATCTTGATCCCGGCGAGGGTCGAGAAGTTCTCTATGGCCAGGTGTCCGACCGTGCCGACGCCCGGGGTGGCGAAATTGATTCCGCCGGGCTTCGCCTTGGCAATGGCGATGAAGTCCTTCAGGCTCTTTGCCGGCACACTGGGATGCACGCACATGCAGCTCGCACTGCGCGCGATGAGCGTGATCGGCGCGAAATCCCTGTGCGGGTCGTATGCGAGCTGCTTGCGCAAGGTCGGCGCGATGGTGAGTGGCCCCGGGTTACCGCCGAGCAGGGTGTAGCCGTCGGGCGCCGACTTGGCGACAGCCTCCGTGCCGATCACCCCGGCAGCGCCGGCACGGTTTTCCACGACCACAGGCTGCCCGAGAGCGGCATGGAGTTGCTGCCCTGCCCACCGGGAATGGGTGTCCGTGGGCCCGCCGGGCGGAAACGGTACGATGATGCGGATCGGTTTCACAGGGTACTGCTGCG
>MEQT01000137.1 GCA_001770325.1 Betaproteobacteria bacterium RIFCSPLOWO2_02_64_14 | reverse complement strand
TGCCGCAAGCGATAAGTTCGATCCCAAACTGGCCAAGGCATTTGGCCCCGGCAGCTATTTTTCGATCGGGCAGGGTAAGCCGATGTTCGCCTTCTCGAAGGACAGCGAGGTGGTTGCGCAACTTCACGGGAATGGGCCTTGGGGGATAACATACCTGGAGTCGAAAGGCGGTCCGGCAAAGAAAAAATAGAGCGGACGGCGAAACCTGCGCCAGCACGTTTAGTATTTCCCGTCGTGCGAGGCAATGGCGATGATGGCGGGCTTGTCCGATCGGTTGCTCCAGGCGTGGTTGGTGCCCCGCTGTACCACGATTTCCCCTGCCTTCAGTTGCACCTCCTGCGTATCCAGCACCAGCGTGATTTCGCCTTCGAGGATGCAGCAGAAATCGAGCGTGCGCGTTTTCTGCATGTAGGGGTGCGGCGCCCGCGGCGCGTAGGTCGAAGCGCCCGGCGCGCCCATGTCGCGGAAGAACGCTTTCACTTCGGCTTCGCTCACTTTGCCCTTCCACGTCTTGTCCGGCGGAAACGTGGCGACGCTCAGCACTGACCCGTTGGCTGGCGGCTCGAGCACATGAGGTAGGTGGAGCGTCTCGTAGACGATCTTTGCGGGCGCGCTGTCGGTCACCCACATGCGCTGCCAGGCGAAGCCCGGGCGTGCGGGATCGGTGCGCACGTCGGGCGACGGGCCATCGCCCACCAACGATGACTTGCCTGCTTCCCGGTCTATGGTGACGATCCGCCGCGCAGGCTTCACGCCGGCCGGCAGCTTGCGGTTCGGATCGGCGCGCATCGGCACGTCTTTGCCCTGCGCTGTGCCAGCAGGCCCATCGACAAATTGCGCCGATATCATGTCGAAGGCCATGAGGCAACCCAGCCGGGCGCTGTTCCACTGGTGCCACGCGCCGACCTGGATCACGATGTCGCCGGGCTGCATCGTGAGCTCGGCGTTGTCCAGGATGATCTTGCGCTCGCCGGAAAGCATGATGCCGTAATCGACCGACTCGGTCTTGTGCATCGCGGAACTGTAGGCTTCGTTGCCGCCGCCGCGATCCCACGTCCTTCCGCGCGCGCGCTCCTTCGGTTCGTGGAACGGCACTTCCTGCACACCCTTCGACCCAGGGTCGTTCTGTCCGAGCCAGTGCACGACGCGCAGGTGCCCGCCGCCGCGCGGGCCCGGGAAGTCGTCGGGCAACAGGCCGTCGTCCCGATCCCCCGAAAGCGGCGCGGGCGTCTTCTCCCAGACCCAGAAATCGGTGTGTCCCCGCCCGCTCATCTTGGTCTCGTGAACCTGCGGGGACGGACCGTCCCAGACCACTTTCGATCGGCCGCGCTCGTCGTTGCCGGTCACGACGCGCCGGATCGGCGTCATTCCTGTTGCCATGATGTTTTGCTCCCTGTTCGATGAAACGTTCCTTGCGGCATACCTGCGCGGCTCTACCTTGATAATACCCTCCCGCTTGACTACTCTACTGCAATCGGGGGCGGTGGCGTATTCCCGGGAGGAGTGAAGCGTGGGCAACCACACCTTCGAGATGATCCACATGCCGGGCCACACCGCGTACCAGGCGGCGATCTGCATCAAGGAGGAAGGTGTGGTGTTCACCAGCGACAACATCTTCCACAAGGTGCACACCTGGCTCCAGGAGGCAAATCCCGACTTGTGGCTGGTGGCGCTCGAATCGCTGCGCAAGCTCGACGAGGAGATCTTCGTGCCGGGCCACGGGGCCGTGTGCGGCAAGGACTACCTGCCCGAGCAGGCCGCGTTCATCCAGGAATGGAAGGCCTACGTCAAGGATGCGATCGACCGGGGCATGACCAAGGACGAAGCCATTGCCCGGCTCACCGCTCTGACCGACCGCTATCCCATGGACGTAGGGCAGGACGGCATGGCGCCGAGCGTCATGAAGCGCAACGTGGCCAACCTCTACGATTACCTGACGGGCGTTCGACCCGCCGTGGCCTGACTGTTGTCTGTTGGAGGAATCGGCAAATGGCCACGCGCAACATCGGCATGCCGTAAGTCATCTTCTGCGTTCGAGCGTGTTCTTGCCCACGGTATAGCAGTGAAGACTGCAGGGTGTGAAGTCGATCTCCACGCCGTCCACCGTCTTCGTTTCGCTGCGGGTAAGCGTTGTCACCAGCGGCCGGCGCGCGAGCTTATGTGCTTTGGCAAACTCGACGAGCCCTTTTACCTCGCGCGGGTCGTCTGCGGCACGATCGGACCACTTGACCTCGACGGCAAAGCGCGGCTTCTGTCGCGCAGGATCGAGACTTACGAGATCGACTTCGCCTTTCTTCCAGCGCGCATAGTGAAGCGAGTCGAGATACGACGTATTGTGCATCCACTGGCTGAATACCGCGGTCTCGGCGAGTTGGCCCGTCGCTTCGTGTGATTCATCCACCGGGCCAAACAATGCGGCACGCATGGCGGGATTCGTCAGGTACACCTTGAATGTCGTCATGCGCTGGAAGCGTTTTGCGTCCGCATCCACCCGGCGCACGCGGCGGATGAGAAATGCCGCCTCCAGATATTCCAGGTAACGGATGAGCGTGTTCTTCGCAACGTGCGAGGTCCGCGACAAATCTTCCAGACCGAGTTCCCGGCCGGTGTTGTAGGCAAGTGTGTTGAAGAGGCTGTTGAGTTCCTGGATGTCGGAAATGCCGTAGAGGCTCGGCAGATCTCGCAGCAGCACCTTGTCGATGATGTCGCTCTTGATGTAGCGGCGCGGGTTCGCCTGGACGCGCTCCGAAAACACCGCCTCGGGGAAGCCGCCGAAGTTGAGGTAGTTGACGAACTCGGCGTTGAGCGCGTGCACGTCGCGGGCCGCGAAAGCAACGCCCGCCGGATCGTCGATCTCCCGGATGAGTTCGTCTTCGCGGCTGATGAAGCGCAGGTACTCGGCAAAGGTCAGCGGCGGCAGTCGAAACTCAGTGAAGCGCCCCGCGCCTGATTCCACGCTTTTCGCGCGCAGCGCCGCGGCCGCCGACCCCGTCGCAATAAATCGGATATGACGGTAGGTATCCACCAGCGACTTGAGGTGCGCTTCCCACTCGCGCAGATACTGGATTTCGTCGAAGAAAACGTAGAGCGTCGTTCCGGCCGGCCGGTCAAACAGCTTCTGAAATCGCTGCACCAGGCTCTCCAGGGAAAGCCCGGTGTAGATCGGCGTCTCCAGCGACACGTAAAGGATGTCGCGCCCGATGACGCGGGCGTCATCCAGCAACGACTGAATGGTGTGATAGACGAGTATCGTCTTGCCGACGCGCCGCGGCCCGAGCAGTACCACCGAGCGCCGGACCTCAGCATCGCGCACCAGCCGGTCGAACGCCGCCAGATAGGCGCGACGAGGCAAATCGCGGAACTCGGCGTCCACGCCGGCCCCAGCCTGCCACCACGGATTGTCTAGCCGGAGGCGGGATTCTATTTCCCGATCAGTGACTTGAATCACTTCATTACACTAGAGTCAGTTGACTGATGCTAGTGTATAACAACTAGACTCAGCGCGCTAATCTTAAGCGAATAAGACGCCGGGGTCATGACCGTAGCCCCGCGTCGCTTCTCTGTTATCGGCGATCCGCAAGGAACTCGGCCTGTCCCAGGATCAGTTCGCGCGGCATTTAAAGCCGCGATGCCGGTGCCGAAAACAAAGGCCTATGCAAAAGGGGCGTAGGTTGATGGCATCTGCCGATGGCTCCGTCACTTGTCTGTCGTCACCCAGCGGTCAGACCAACTCCCGGAGCCGTTGCAGCGGACGCGCACGGCTGCCGATGCCGGCCAACGCACCCACGAGCATCAGCGGCAGGGGCCGCAGGCTGTAGATCAGCATGGCCACGACAGTCAGCACCAGCAGGAAAATGGTGAACGCATCGGGCGCCGCATGCGGCGCCATGTGCAACAGCGATACCGCCATGACGCCGATGGCAGGATGAAGCAGAATCCGGCGAGCACTCCGCCGCGCCAGCCGGCGCGGTCGTAGCCGATGAAAATGCAGAGTTGCGTGACGACCCCGCCGGGGAGCATGTTCACCAGGGCAAGCCCTTCGAGAAAGCGCTCCCTCGATAACCAGCCGCGCTTTTCCTGCAGTTCCGTCTGGATGATCCCCATGATCGCCGGGCCGCCGTAGCTCATCGCGCCGAGCTTCAGGAAAGCCGTGACCAGCTCCCGCCAGCGGCTTCTGAACAGATTGGCGTACACGCGGCACTCGATCTGCCGCATGCGTATCGCCTCGACGATGCCTGGCACGCCGGCGAGGAAATCGTTCTGCTCTTTTTCTTTTTCGAGGCTCGCGTCGAGTGCGCTCTCGACGGCGTTGATTCCGGCCAGCAGCGCCTTTTTCGTTCTCTTGGTGACTTCATCCCCCATGAGAACGCGCAGCTTGTCGAGCTTTTGCCACTGACCGTCGAGCGCGAGGAGCGCGCCGACTTCAAAATAGCCCGTCGCGATGTCGAACCGATCGGAGATTTGTGCCCACTCGCGCAGGTAGTCCCTGACCTTCCACTCAGAGTCGCTGTTATCGACTATGAAGAAATCGCTACCGGAGCGCGTGGAAGCGGCGTCCAACCCACCCTCCCCGAGGAATTGGTGCGGGAGGCCATTCTAGCAAAGTCGATTCGCGGGGACTTGGCTAGATTCGCCAACCCACGCCCGTGACTGGTGGAGGCGCGGTATGGGTCTCAAGCCGTCGAAATCGGTTTGATCCGCTTGACGGCGGCGCGGGCGAGGTGGAAGCTTCTGCCGGCGCCACATTCAATTTGTTGAGAGATCATGGCTGAAACGACGAACGGAACCCGAATACTGTGGGGCGCGGGATCGTCGCGCACCATGCGCGCCAACTGGATGCTGCAGGAACTCGAGCTTCCCTACGAGCATCGTCCCATCCGCTCGCGCACCGGCGAGACGCTGACGCCCGAGTACACCCGCCTCAACCCGAGCCAGAAAATTCCCACGTTGCAGGATGGCGATTTCGTCCTGACCGAGAGCGCCGCCATCGTCACTTACCTGGGAGCCATGTACGGCGCAGCGAAGAACCTCCGTCCGCCGACGGCTCCGCGCGAGCGCGCCCGCTATGACCAATGGTGCTTCTTCGTCATGATGGAGCTCGACGCCAATGCGCTCTACATCCTGCGCCGGCACGAGGATCTCAAGGACGTTTACGGTGAAGCGCCCAATGCGCTCAAGACCGCGCGCGACTGTTTTGCGCGACAGGTCAACGCCGCCGCCACGCGCCTCGCCCCGGCAGGTCCGTTCGTTCTCGGCGAGCGCTTCAGCGGGCCGGATATCCTGCTCACGACTTGCCTCGTCAGTGCAATCGGCCGCAAAATCGAACTTCCCGACCTGCTGCACGAGTACCTGAAGCGCACCACGGCGCGAGAGGCCTATCAGCGGGCGCTCCAGGTTAATCGCCCGAAACCGGCTCCATGACAGGGCGGAATCGTAGAAATGGGTGTGCGTCATCCGGGACGCCAGCATACGGGTGCAGCAATAGTGGATTCCGGACAGTTCAGACAGTCAGACCGCGCCCGCCGCGAGATCGCCGCGTCAGCGCTGCTTCCTCGCGACGACACCGAAGGCCGCGGCCGCCGCGGGCGAAGCGTGGCGGTGAGTGAAGTAATCCCGTTGCGGGCAACGCAATAGATACTAAAATAGGCCCCCCATCCACCCGGATTCACCCAAGGAGATACAACAATGGCTACTTCGATGTACCAGGTTTCATTGCCCGTCTTTATCAAGCACCTGAACGGCCTTGCGGGCTGCATGAAAAAGGCGCAGGCGCTCTACGCCGAGAAGAAGTACGACGAGGCGACCCTGTTGAGCTACCGCTTCTATCCCGACATGTTCAGCTTCACCCGGCAGATCCAGGCCATGACCGACCACGCCAGGAACTGCACTGCGCTGCTGGCGGGAGTGGAGGCGCCGAAGTTCGAGGACAACGAGAAGAGCCTCGCCGAACTCACCGCGCGCGTGGAGAAGACAGTCGCCTTTCTCAACACGGTCAAGCCCGCGCAGATCGACGGCACCGAGGAAAAAGCCGTGACCGTGAAAATGCGCGACCGGGAACTCAATCTCAAGGGACAGGAGCTGCTGCTGAACCGCTCGCTCCCCAACTTCTACTTCCACGCCACCACCGCCTACGACATCATGCGCCACAACGGCGTGGAGCTCGGCAAGCGCGATTTCATGGGAGCAAGCTGATTCTGGGGGGTGACGAGGGGCGAGTGGCGAGTGACGGATGACGGTGCTTGTCACGGTTGACTCGCCACCCGGTTCTTGAGGGATTTCCGCAGAGTTCGAACCAGTTTGCCAACGTGATTGACCTGCGTCAGTCGTCACCTGCCGCCCCAGGTACTCGGTGAGCTTGGACACGAGCTTCCCTCTCCTTTCGGGAGAGGGACCGAGGGTGAGGGAGGATCTCCGGATAATTTCCACTCATTCCACGAGGTCGAGCATGCAGCTTCCAAACTACGAGGTTTTCGCGATCCGCTACGCGCGGCGCGATGCGCGGCGTCACGAGCATTTCGTCGGCGGCGATCCTCACGACGCGCCGATGCCGATGGATTATTTCGTGTGGCTGATCCGCAACGAGGAGCGAGTGGTCGTGGTGGATACCGGCTTCACCGCCGAGACGGCCGCCCGGCGCAAGCGCGAGTTCCTGCGCACCCCGAAGGACGGGCTGGCGCTTCTGGGCGTCGAGGCCGATGCGGTGCGCGAGATCATCGTCACGCACATGCACTACGACCACGTTGGCACCTTCTTCGACTTCCCCAACGCGGTGTTCCATATACAGGATGACGAGATGAACTACGTCACCGGTCGCTACATGCGCCATGCGCGCCTCGCCCACTCGTTCGAGCCGGAAGACGTGGTCGGGATGGTGCGGATGCTGTTCAAGGGCCGCGTCGCGTTCCACAAGGGCGCGGACGAGTTCGCCCCGGGTATCAGCCTGCATCACATCGGCGGCCACACGCCCGGGCTGCAATCGGTGCGGGTACACACGCAGCGCGGCTGGGTGGTGCTCGCATCCGACGCGACCCATTATTACGAGCATATGGAAACGGGGCGCTGCTTCCCGTCCATATTCGATCTTGGCGGCGTGCTCGAAGGCTACGACACGCTGCGCCGGCTGGCGGATTCACCGCAGCACATCGTCCCCGGCCACGACCCGCTGGTGATGGCGCGCTACCCGGCGGTGACGAAGGCGCTCGAAGGCATCGCGGTCCGGCTCGACGTCATGCCGCGCGAATAGCGCGGAATCAAAAGCCGGGAGTTGGCAAGACACAACTGCCATGGCAATCACGTTGAATTACGTATTCGACGACGAACCCGGCCTGGCGCGCAGTCCCGGCGATGGCGGCTTTGCCTATTTCTATCCGGACGGCAGCCCCGTGCGCAGCCCGCGAGTGATCAAGCGCATCAACTCGCTGGCGATCCCGCCCGCATACACCGAGGTGTGGATCTGCCATAAGCCCAACGGCCACATCCAGGCCACCGGGCGCGATGCCAAGGGCCGCAAACAGTACCGCTACCACCCGGAATGGGACACCATTCGACATACCACGAAGTACGAACGCATGCTCGCCTTCGGGAAGGCGTTGCCGGATATCCGCAGGCGGGTCGCGGCCTGTCTCAAGCAGGATGGCATGACGCGGGAAAAGGTGCTCGCCGCGGTGGTAAAGCTCCTGGAAATCACGCTCATCCGCGTCGGCAACGACGAGTATGCGCGCGCCAACAAGTCCTACGGTCTCACGACGCTGCAAACCCGGCATGTCGAGATTTCGGGCCGGCGCATCCGGTTCAGTTTTCGCGGCAAGGGCGGGGTGGCGCATGCGGTCACCGTTGAACATCGACGGCTCGCGCAAATCGTCAGGCATTGCAAGGCGCTCCCCGGGCAGGACCTGTTTCAATACCTTGACGACAGTGGCAACTGCCGCGCGATAAGCGCGGCTGACGTGAACGGCTTCCTGCAGGAGATTTCGGGCGCGGACTTCACCGCGAAGGACTACCGCACCTGGGCCGGAAGCGTCTTCGTCATGTCGGAACTGAGAAAGCTCGCTTTCGCGTCGGAAAACGAGGCGAAGAAGAACATCATCGCGACCATCAAGGCTGTCGCCGCGCGGTTGGGAAACACGCCCGCGGTGTGCCGCAAGTCGTACGTTCATCCAGTGTTGCTGGAGGCATATCGGTCGGGAACATTGGGGCCGGCGAGGCCGGGCGGGCGCACGGGGGTGCGCGCCGCCGAAGCGGCATTCCTGCGCTTTCTCAAGCGGCCGGGTAAGGGCACGGTCTCGCTCTGAGCACCGGCCGATTCTCGCTCCCGCGCGCATGATTGCTGCAACGCGTAGCGGCGGGCTCTCTGCGCAATCTCAACTCACTGCACGACGCGCGCCCGAGAACACGATGCCGTAGCCAATGGCATGCGCTTGACGGCGTGTCAGGCGCAGGAGAAACTCTCGCCGGAAAAATCCGGTGATGTTCGGCAGGGCAGAGTCAGCATTGTGGAATTCTCTGCCCGCCGCGCGCATAAGTGTTGACTCCTTCCCCCTTGATGGGGGAAGTTGGGATGGGGGTGATACCGACGTGTTTGCCGAGTGCAATGCGTCACCCCCACCCTACCCCTCCCCCATCAAGGGGGAGGGAATCAATAGGGAGTGATGAAAATGCAAGAAGCGTCGGACCACACCGTCTATGGCTATCTGACGCAGCCGGAAGTCCGCTTCCTGGACGCGGTGGCGGCGCGGTTGATACCCGCGGACGAACTCGGACCCGGGGCGAAGGAAGCCGGCGTCACTTGTTTCATCGACCGGCAGCTCACCAGCGTTTGGGGCTCGCACGGCCGCAACTACCGCATGGGGCCATGGCCCGAGGGCACGCCGCAGCAGGGCTTCCAGTCGCGCCTCACGCCGCGAGAAATCTATCGCGCGGGAATCCGCGAGACCAATGTCTATTGCCTGAAGCAGTACCGGAAGGCATTCGAGTTTCTCGCGCCGCAGCAGCAGGACGAAGTCCTCAAGGGACTGGAGGGCGGCATCGTGGAGCTGGTATCGCTCTCGTCAAAACTTTTCTTCGGGCTGCTGATGCGCAACACGATGGAAGGATTCTTCGGAGACCCGATCTACGGCGGCAACCGGGACAAGGTGGGCTGGAAGCTGATCGGTTTTCCGGGCGTGCCCGCTTCCAACTACAACGACTTGATCGACGAGCACAACGTGCCGTACCGGGTGGAGCCGGTGAGCATACTCGACATCCAGCAGGGACGGGTCGCGCTCGACGCCCAGGGGTTGCCCAGGCACGTTAGAGTCAAGAACGCCGAAGGGGAGAACGGACGATGACAGCCACCAGGTTGAAACCCGTCGATGCAGTTGTCGTTGGCACCGGCATCGTCGGCTCCATCCTGAGCAAGGAACTCGCCGACGCGGGCCTCAAAGTCGTGGCGCTCGAACGCGGGCGCGCGATCGATCCCCAGCACGATTTCGCGGCGCCGTACGTGTACGACGAATTGAAGTACGACCGCCACAGCGACATCTTCCAGGACCTCTCGCGCGAGACGCTTACGTTCCGCAACCAGGCGGCGGAG
>MEQT01000136.1:2069-8402 GCA_001770325.1 Betaproteobacteria bacterium RIFCSPLOWO2_02_64_14 | reverse complement strand
CCGTTCGGCCGGGAGGTTGCCGTCGAGATGCTGGGCGAGCTGCGCTGCGCCGCGATGCTGCGCGGACTGCGCGGGAACCCAGCGGCCAATTTCGATGCCGTGGCGGACGTGCTGGTGCGTCTCTCCCGGTTCGTGTGGGATTATCGCGACACGGTCGCGGAGGTCGATATCAATCCCCTGATCGCGACGCCGCAGGCAGCGATCGCCGCGGACGCATTGATCGTCGGACGCCACGCCGGCTGATTCCCGCATTCCGGCCATGGAGCTCGATCAGGACTACGCCGGCACGAAGGCGGTGCCGGTGGATACCGGCCTCGCCAGCTAACGCGGAAAGCGCAGGACTGGGGAACGACAAAGGGGCGGCCGGAGCCGCCCCTTCGTTGGCGAGTTTCGGATGCCGGGTCAGAACTGGCTGCCGAGTATCCCGCCGAGTACTGCGCCCACCGCCGTGCCGGCGCCGCGGTTCTCGTAGTCGGTGACCTGGTTTCCGATCACGGCGCCGATGAGCGCGCCGCCGATCATGCCGAAGAGGGAACCATTGTCCGCATCAGCAACGGGCGGGTTGTAATATGGATCGCTGTAGTAGCCCGAATCGCTGTAGTAGCCCGAGTCGCTGTAGTAGGGCGGTTCTTCGTAGTACGCGGGGCGCGGAGGTTCGTAGTACACCGGGCGCTCCACGTAAACCGGGCGTTCCACGACCACGGGGCGGTCGACGTATACCGGCCGTTCCACGACCACCGGTCGCTGGACGATCACCCGTTTCTGAACCACGACCGGCCGCTCAACTACGACGGGCCTATGGACCACGGTCCGCTGGTGGACTACCGCTGGCCGGTGGATGGCTGGGCGCTGGTCGACCGCGCGCCGATGCACCGTTGGCGCGCGTGCGGCCGGGCGCGGTTCGATATGGCGAGCCGCACGGGGAGCGACCGCGCCGCGGGCGGCAGGTCGCTGGAAGCGTTGAGCGGGCGCATCGCCGTCCCTGTCACGGACGAACGTTCTTGGGCGGGGGCCGTCGCGTTCCGCGAATGCGGGGAACGCAGCCGCAACTGCTGCACTGACACACAACATGCAAAGGGTTTTCCTGGCGTTCATGGCATCCTCCTTTTTTGTGGTTGCCTGCTGACTACAACGCCCGGCCGCAGGTAGCGCCGACTATTCAGTTGAAACAATCTGTTAACGGCGTAACTCCCGGTTACGAGGGCCGCACAAAACGTGCGAAATTACCGGATAACGACGCACCGCCGCGTCTGTGCGTCAAACGGGCCGCCACGGTAGACTGCTGCAGTTGCGTGTCGCAAATTTTTGCCGAGGCTTACATGAACATCATCTCCGACAAGCCCGACTGCACGGTTCGTTACAAGCTGCCGGTGCCGTGCGGCGCCCATGTGCTGGCGCGCTCGCTCAAGCGGCACCGGGTGGAAGTGATGTTCGGCCAGAGCCTGCCATCGGCGCTTTATCTCGTTGCGCCGGAGTTCGGCATCCGGCAGATCGCCTATCGCACGGAGAACGCAGGCGCCGCCATGGCCGACGGCTACGCGCGCGTCTCGGGGCGGGTCGCCGTGGTGTCGGCGCAAAACGGCCCGGCCGCTGTGCTGCTCGCGCCAGGATTGGCGGAAGCACTCAAGGCCTCCGTGCCCGTCGTCGCGATCGTGCAGGACGTGCGGCGCACGCAGACCGACCGCAACGCATTCCAGGATCTGGATCACCTCGATATCTTTCGCGGCTGCAGCAAGTGGGTGCGGCGCGTGAGCGAGATCTCGCGCATCGAGGACTACGTGGACATGGCGTTCGTCGCTGCCGCGAGCGGACGCCCGGGGCCGGCGGTGCTGCTGTGCCCGCAGGACCTGCTGCTCGAAGCCGCGGGCGCGAACGCGGAATCGGGACGGCGTCAGGCGCTCGGCACTTACCCGCTGGATCGCAATGTCGCCGATCCGCAGCGCGTTGCGGAGGCCGCCAGGCTGCTCGCGCGCGCGGCGAACCCGCTGATCGTAGCGGGCGGCGGCGTGCATCTTTCCGGCGCGCACGATGCACTCGCGCGCGTGCAGCAAGATGCGGGAATTCCGGTGGCAACGACCAGCATGGGCAAGGGCGCGGTCGACGAGCGGCACCCGCTGTCGGTCGGCGTGATCGGGTATTTCATGGGCAAGCGCGCGCGGGCCCGGCACCTGCGCGGTCTGGTCGATGAGGCGGATGTGATTCTCTTCGTCGGCGATCGCACCAACCAGAACGGCACCGATTCGTGGACGCTGTTCCCGAAGAATGCGGCCTACATCCACATCGACGTCGACGGCCAGGAGATCGGGCGCAATTACGAATCGTCGCGGTTGGTGGGAGATGCCAGGCTCACGCTCGAAGCGCTGCACGCCGCGCTCGCGGGAGAGGACTTGAAGCGGCGTCGCGCGGGCCGTTTAAATGTCGAGAAAAGGATCGAGGCGGCACGCCGCGCGTTTGCCGAGGAGGCAGCGCCCATGCTGCGCTCGGAAGCGGTTCCGATACGGCCGGAGTGTTTGATGGCAGAAATCGAGTCCGTGCTGAAGCCGGATTCCATCTTCGTGTCGGACGCGAGCTATGCGCCGATCTGGGCCGCGAACTACCTGACGGCGCAGCGGCCCGGCATGCGTTTTCTCGCGGGGCGCGGGCTTGCCGGCCTCGGCTGGGGATTGCCGGCGGCAATTGGCGCCAAAGTCGCCGCGCTGGAGAGCGACGTGTTCTGTCTCACGGGAGATGGCGGTTTCGCCCATGTCTGGGCGGAGCTGGAGACGGCAAAGCGCATGGGCGTGAAAGTGATCGTCACCGTGCTGAACAACCAGATCCTCGGTTACCAGTCGCACGCGGAAGACGTACAGTACGGCGATCACACGGACGCGTGCGACCTGGGGCCGGTCGATCACGCGGCCATTGCACGCGCGTGCGGCTGCGAAGGGGTGAGGATCGAGGAACCGGCGCAATACGGCCCGGCGCTCGCGCGCGCGCTCGAGAGCGAGGTCACCACGGTGCTCGACGTGCTGATCGACCCGAAGGCCTATCCGCCGCTCTCCCTCTACGAGGGCAAGATCAAGTTCTAGCCTGCCCCCATCCCGACCTTCCCCCGTAAACGGAGGAAGGAAACTAACTCATGACTCCCTCCCTTGCGCGTAGCGCGGGGGAGAACTCCGAATCTTCCTCCCCTTCAAGGGGAGGGTCGGGGTGGGGATGGGGTCAACTCATGCCGAATCAGAACATCATCTGGCCGCCGTTGACCTGAAGCGTCTGGCCGGTGATGTAGCTTGCGCCGGGGCCGCACAGAAAACGTACCGTGGTCGCGATCTCCTCGGCTTCCCCCATGCGTCCCATCGGCACTGTCTTCGACACGTCGGGACGCGCCGCGCGGGCATTGGCGCGCACCGTGTTCATGGTGCCGGGCGCGACGCAGTTCGCGCGTATGCCCTGCGGGGCGAGCTCGCGCGCGATCGCGCGGGTGAAGCCAACGAGGCCATGCTTTGCCACCGAGCCGTGCACGCGCCGCGCGGCGCCCGAGAGCGATACCATGCCGCCGAGGGTGACGATGCTGCCGCCGCCCGCCTTGATCATCTCCGGGATGCAGGCCTTTGCCAGATAGAAGGCGCCGTCGAGCGTGATCGAGAGCGGCGTGCGCCATTCCTCGTAGCTCAACTCCAGGAACGGCCGCTCGGTACGCACCGAGGCGTTGAGCACCAGGAAATCGACTCGGCCGAAGCGCTTGACGATGCCATCGACCATGGTCCGTACAGCAGCGCCGTCGGCGATGTCGGCCATGAAGACTTCGGCTTGACCGCCCGCCGCACGAATTGCTTGCACCGTGCCGTCGACATCCTCGCGCGACTTGCGCGTGTTGACCGCAACCGCGGCACCCCCCTCCGCCAGCGCGAGTGCGATGGCACGGCCAATGTTACGCCCGGCGCCCGTCACGAGCGCGACCTTGCCGGCGAGTTCTTTGCTCGTTGCCATTCAGCTTCTCTCTTCTCAGCGGTACTTGTTGACGATTGCGAGGATCTCGTCGTTCGGCATCAGGCCACGGGGATCCCCGACCTGCGCGTAGCGAATGATTCCTTCCTTGTCGATCACGAACCACGCGCGTTTGGCGCGCAGGTAGCCCGCGATCCGTTTGGAATCCTGCAGCAGCGCCGGGTTGTCGTTGAGCACGCCGTAGGCCCGCGAGATCTCGCGGCGCGTATCGGCCACCAGCGGATACGTCAGCCCGAGTTTCTCGGCCCACGCCTGGTTTGCACCGTTGAAGTCGACGCTGACGCCCAGCACCTGGGCGTTTGCGGCCTCGAACTTGGGAAGATCAAGTTGAAAGGCCAGACATTCCTGCGTTCAGGTATTGGTGAAGGCGGCGATGTAGAAGAACAACACCACCGACTTGCCCGGGAAATCCTTGAGCGCCAGGGGTTTTCCCGTGGAGGAGGGCGCGGAGAAAGCCGGCGCCTTGTCGCCTTCCTTGAGCGCCTGCGCCTGTGCACCCGCACTGATCCAAGCGGCGCTCCCCAGCACGCCCGCAACGACCCAGCGTTTCCATCGAGCTAACTTCATAGGCACCTCCCTCTCGTGAGTGGTAACACACATCACTGCTTTGCGGCGAGCCGCTGCAGGTACTTGCGGAACTCCGCCGCGTCAACGTCAAACGGTCCAAATCCACGCGCGACGATCATGCCCTGACGATCGACGACGACGGTCGAAGGCACGCCGCGCACGCCGAACGCGCGCGAAACGTCCATCCCTGGATCGACCAGCGCCGGCACCGTGTAACCGTGTTTCGCCATGAACGGCTTGACCGCCCGCTCGCCGGTTCCGTCGAGCGAAACGGTGAGCACCGAGATGCCGCTTTTGCGGAGAGTGTCATGTGCCCTCTGCACGGAGGGCATTTCGCCAACGCACTCCATTCACCAGGTCGCCCAGAAACGAATGACGGTGACCTTGTCGCGCAGATCGGTCGAGCGCGCCTTCGTTCCATTGACGACCGGCAACTCGAATACCGGCATCGGGGTGGCCTGCGGCGGCGCTGACAGCCCCTTCGGAGGCTCGGGCGGGCTCACCGCGCGCGCGGGCGCCGCGGCTGTCAGCAGGGTCGCGCCCAACGCGAGAATCCACAAGAGCGGTGATGGAAAAGGGCGGAAAGTTAAATGCATGATTTCTCCTGGTCCGATCGGGATTCAGATAGGTTACGAACGACTCGACGGATTCTAGCAGTCTTTGGCAGCGGATAACCCTAGTTATACGCAACCCGGATGAACCCGGATGACGCTGCACGCGCGATCCGGGCGACTCTCGCTTCGCCCATTCCGGCACGTGGGTTGGGCTGAGGTGCGGAGCGCCGATGCCCAACACCCGTGGTCGGCGCGGTCTCCGCCCAGGTTACTTCACGAATTTCCCGCCGCGGATGGTAAGCCTGCCATCCTTCTTGGCCGCGACCTTCTGGCCGGGTATCTCGAACGTGCAGAACGAGTAGCCGCAAAGTCCGTAGATCGACCCGCCCGCGCGCACGGTGTAGCTCGAGATGCTGAGCTTTCCTTCGCCCTGCACCCTGATCTTGTATTCCTTCTTGTCCTGGTTGATGACGTCCGTTGCCTGGGCCCCGCCGGCCCAAAGGAAAATTGCCACCCCAAGGATCCTGATCAAATTGCACATGGTCATCCCTCCTGATCGTGATGCAGTGTACGTAGGTTGGGTTGAGGTGCGCAGCGCCGAAACCCAACACCTACATTCTACTTGCCCGAACTTCCCGCGCTCTCGATCAACGTGCTGCTCAAGCCGCACTTGAATTCCACGCCGGCGATCGGACTCGGATAATACATGGTCCCGAAAATTCTGCCCTTTTCACTGTAGCCTCCTGCTGACCCACGCGTGACGATGTGACTGCGCGACCGCCGAGAATTCGCCTCCCCTCCTATCACGAGGAGGGGCGCCTCCGGCTGGAGGCGGGGTGGTGTGGGTCAATGTCATGCGAATGTCTCGTCTGCCGATATATGGGCATATACCTGCCGGCAGATGCAGATGTATGCGGACAGATGCTTGTCTATGCCGGCACATGGGACTAGCATTTCTCCCGGACAATTGAATACACGTTACGCCTCTGATGCGCGCGAGAAGCCGTCTTGACTGAGGATCCTAACGAACCTATTGGCAGCGTTCCGACGCCCTGTGTTCGTAATTGCTGCCTTGACGGGGACGATATCTGCCTGGGATGTTATCGATCAATTTCAGAAATCATGCATTGGAGCGGGGCAAGCGACGAGGAAAAGATGGAAGTCCTGATCAGATGTCGTCTTCGATATAAGCAACGCTATGACAGAATGCATGGAAAGTCCTAGT
>MEQT01000136.1:0-2058 GCA_001770325.1 Betaproteobacteria bacterium RIFCSPLOWO2_02_64_14 | reverse complement strand
GGGGAGGGCTAGGGTGGGGATGGTGGTGGCAGTTGCGCGCTATTACACCCATCCCCCTCCCAACCTCCCCCTTGAAGGGGGAGGAGTTTCGCCATCACTGCGCTGCTGCATAAGTACCGCATAGGGTGAAGCACTACACTAGCTGGCGCGCCGTCCCGCAAATAACTTGCATCAATGACCAGGCGTTCTGGCGAACAAGACTGTAGCCAGAAACCGCCTTCTTGCCATGGCGAGCGAAACAAAGCAATCTCGTTGCAGGCAACGCAACCGCGGCCAGCCGCGAGGTCGCCGCGTCGCCCGCTCCTCGCGACGACAGCGGGGTCCGTGCCCATCGCCGATTATTGAAAGTTGTTTACGGAATACGACACCAGCCCTGGACAGTGTGTGGTCGTCTTCGTGAGGAGACTTGCTCGCACTGGAAGGAAACCGTGACTGGCCGGGGAGGCAGGTAACAAGAACGTTGCAGGACATGGGTTACAAGGTCTTTGCGCTTTAGATAAGGGGGCAGAGGTGGCGATCGCATTGGCGCTGTTGAGCGCGGTGTGCTTCGGCGTCGCACTCGTGACGGGACGGGTCGGCCTGCGCACGCTCGACTCGCGGTCGGGCGCCGCGATCAGCATTCCGACCGCGGCGGCGATGTTCGCCGTGGTGGCGCCGTTCACGCTCGACTTTTCAGCGTTCCACGTCGAGGCTGCCATCTGGTTTGCCGTCATCGGGCTGTTCTTCCCTGCGGTCGTCACTCTGCTGACATTTCGCTCCAACGAGCAGCTTGGGCCGACGGTGACGGGTGCAGTATCCGGGACCGCGCCGTTTTTTGCCTTGCTCGCTGCAGGTTGGTTTCTCGGAGAGACGATTCCACTCGAGGCGGCGGTGGCGGCCGTGGGCGTGGTCGCCGGAATCGTGCTGCTTTCCTCGAAGCGCGGCGCGGGTGCGCCGCGAGCGGCGGGTTGGTTGCTGGCATTGCCGCTCTCGGGCGCGGCGGTGCGGGGATTCGCACAGGCGGGCGCGAAGGCGGCGCTGGTTTTATGGCCTCAGCCCGTCGCCGCGACCTTGATCGGGTACTTCGTATCGTCCGTGATCGTGGTCGGGACGAATCGGTTCGCCCGCCGGGATCGGCCCCACGCATCTGGAACCAGCATCGCGTGGTTCGCCGCAACCGGCGCGCTCAATGGTGGTGCCCTTGTCCTCCTGTATACCGCGTTGACCCTGGCCCCGGTGTCGCTGGTCGCGCCGATCGTAGCGACCTACCCGCTCGTCACCACGCTGGTGAGCGCGGCCGTGCTGCGCGATGAGGTGCTTACCGCGCGTGTAATGGCAGGTGCGGCGATCACGATTGCGGCGATCGTCTATCTGGTGGCGTACGGAACCAGTTCGTAGAGCATGTGACTGAATCAACTCGCCCCCCCACCCTAACCCTCCCCCGTGCACAGGGGAGGGGATGTTATTTTGTTGCACCGTCCAGGATGATCGATTGACAGCGCCGATCCCATCTCGGAGAATCTCCGTATAGCGGGGGTACGGCAGGCCTCCCCGCTGCCTTCAAGACGCTTCGCGTCCAAGCGCCGCCTTTCCATAAGGATCTTGTCGGCACCAAGGCCGATAAGATCCTAGGCGAAGGAGAGGGCATGGACGGGTCGAATTCCTCACAGGCATCACCAAAAGAATCCGCCGGCGCCGTTCCGTTTTCGGAGGCGTTCCGGGTCTGGTTCATGATCGGCTGCATCGGCTTCGGCGGCCCGGCCGGCCAGATCGCGCTGATGCATCGCATCCTGGTGGACGAGAAGAAATGGGTCGACGAGGCGCGGTTCCTGCACGCGCTCAACTTCTGCATGTTGCTCCCCGGCCCGGAAGCACAGAAGCTTGCGACCTATGTCGGCTGGCTGCTGCACGGCACCCGCGGCGGGCTTGCGGCCGGGATTCTGTTCGTGCTGCCGGGCGCATTCGTGATGCTTGCCGTGAGCCTCCTCTACGCGCTCGGGCGCGGCGTGCCGGTCGTGGACGGGGCGTTGTTCGGCATCAAGGCCGCGGTGCTGGTGATCGTGGTCGAGGCGCTGATCC
>MEQT01000135.1 GCA_001770325.1 Betaproteobacteria bacterium RIFCSPLOWO2_02_64_14 | reverse complement strand
TCGCCGTCCCGTCACTCACCACCAGGATCTCGGACGGTCCCGCCACCATATCGATGCCGACCACCCCGAACACACGTCGTTTGGCCGCTGCGACGTAGGCGTTGCCGGGGCCAACGATCTTGTCCACGCGCGGCACCGTCGCGGTGCCGTAGGCGAGCGCCGCAACCGCCTGCGCGCCGCCGATCGTGAAAATCCGGTCGATGCCGCAGATCGCGGCGGCCGCCAGCACCAGATCGTTGAGTTCACCACCCGGCGCGGGAACGGTCATGATGATCTCGCGCACGCCCGCCACCCTTGCCGGCACGGCATTCATGATGACCGACGACGGATAAGCCGCCTTTCCGCCGGGAACATAGATTCCTACGCGGTCGAGCGCCGTCACCTGCTGGCCCAGCTCGTTGCCGTCCGCGTCCTCGAAGCTCCACGATTGCGTGCGCTGCCTCTCGTGGAAGGCGCGCACCCTGTCGGCCGCGACACCAAGCGCCTCGCGCCGGGGCGCCGGCAGCGCGGCCAATGCGTTGTCACGGTGCTTGAGCGGGACCTCCAGATCCGCAACCGAATCCGCAGCCACGCGGTCGAGCCGCCGCGTGTAGTCGAGGACCGCGGCATCGCCCTTCGCCCGGACATCGGCGATGATTGCGGCGACCGCCTCGTCGACCGCCGCGTCCTGCGCGGCGTCGAATGCGAGCAGCCGCCCGAGTTGGCCTTCGAAATCCGCCTGCGCGGTGTCGAGCAATCGCGCGGGCGTCATGCCGCAGCCCTTGTGAACGCATCGAGCAAGGGCTGGATCGACCTGCGCTTGAGCTTCAGTGCCGCCTGGTTGATGACCAGCCGCGCGCTCACCCGCGTGATTTCCTCGACCGCCACGAGATGGTTCGCCCTGAGCGTGTTGCCGGTACCCACCAGGTCGACGATGGCGTCCGCCAGCCCGGTCAACGGCGCGAGTTCCATCGAACCGTAAAGCTTGATGATGTCGACGTGCACGCCCTTGGCAGCGAAATGCTCGCGCGCCGTCTGCACGTACTTGGTCGCGACGCGCAGCCGCGCGCCCTTACGCACCGCGCCACGGTAGTCGAAACCCTCGCGCGCCGCGACCATCATGCGACAGCGCGCAATGCCGAGATCGAGTGGTTGATACAGGCCGTTGCCGCCGTGCTCGTCCAGCACATCCTTGCCCGTCACCCCCAGGTCGGCGGCCCCGTACTGCACGTAGGTCGGGACATCGGTCGCACGCACAATAATGACGCGCACGTCCGGGCGACTGGTGCCGAGGATCAGCTTGCGCGAGGTTTCAGGGTCCTCGCCGACCGTGATGCCTGCCGCGCGCAGCAAGGGAAGGGTTTCGTCGAAAATGCGCCCCTTCGACAGCGCGATCGTGATCACGGCTTGAAATGTTACCTTAAAAACAGCATTTTACTGTAAACTGTGCACACAGGGGACCGGGGACGCAAGTCATACCATGCTCAACTGGATCAAGGGCGGCAAGGGCGATCATCCCATGGCCGACCTCAAGAGAGTGCGCGAGGCGATCGCGGAATTGCCCTCTGACAACTCTTTGCGCGCACTCGAAGAAATGACCCGATGGCTCGATTCCATCAATGAAGCCGACGACATTAAACCGCAGAACCGCCTCGATGCGATCGACCTGCTCGACCGGGCGGCGAAGAACCACCAGTTCAAGCTCGCGCCCGAGTACCTGGATGCGCCGCGGCTGCAAAAGTTCTATGAGAGTCACCTGTGGAATACCTCGTTCGGATTCTGGAGGGCTCTGGGCAGCAGTTATTTGCGCTGCATCGAGCAGTACCAGGGGAACGCTCCCGGCGCGAACGCGGTCCACAAGCATCTGCCCATGGTCGTGGGTCGCGCCTTGCGCACGCTCACCCTCCAGATCAAGTGGGTGTTGCTGCGCTACGGCCTGATCGAAGATCGCCTCTGGCGCGACCTCGGACGCGCGCACCTGTTCGCAGAAAGCCAGGGCTTCGCGTCCGCCAAGGCCCAGATCTACCCGGGCAGGCACGGCGATTCCACCGCGCAGCAAGAAATCCTCAAGGCGTTGATGCTCGTGGCATCGTCGCCGGACGGGCTCGCGCCGATGAAAGTGCACATCGCCGAGCGCGTTGTCGCGCACTTTGCAAACCGCTTCACCTGGCAGCAGCAGGCCGCGCCCGGCTGCAACTTCTGCTTCGACCTGTCGCTGCACCGACCCCCGGCGCGCGTGACGAAAAATACGGCCGCCGGCGCGCTGGTCAGATATTTCGGGGCGGGTGACGCAGCACGGGGACTGGGTGACCTGGCGCGCGCGATACATGAGAAGGACGGTGTTCCGGGCGATATCAACCTAGGAGGCGAATTCGACAAGAACACAGTGGCGTCGGTGCTCGACCACCTCCATCAGTATTGGGGCGACAAGGTGCCGGAGCGTGGCGCCGATCGCCGTGATCTCGTGACGCGCGTCACGGTGATGCCGGGATTCGCCGAGACGCTGATATGGGTGCAGTCGGTTACGGACGCGACCTCCCTCGAATTCAGCGATCCGGACGGCGCCGAAAGCTGGATCGTCTTCAACGCGAGCGACGGCGGCTACGGCACCGTGGTGCCCAAGATGAAGGCCGACTGGCTGCATGTGGGCTGCCTGGTGGGCTTGCGGACGGAGACATCGAATCTGTGCCGTGTCGGCATCGTGCGGCGCATAACCCGCGACAAGTTCGATCAACGCCGCGTCGGGATACAGGTGCTGGGGACGGCGGCGGTCCCGGTCGCGCTGGCGTCCGCCGCCAGTACTCAGTCGGGGGATCGCGCACGCCAAACCGAATCCGCGATGCTGCTGTCGAGCAGACCCGACCACAATCGCGAGGTGGCGCTGCTGATGCGCGCCGGATCCTTCACGGCGAAGCGCCACCTTCACATGATGATCCCCGCGGGGGGCTTCGCCCTCGCCCCGGTCAGCCTGGTCGAGGCTGGTGAGGACTTCGACTGGGTGCGCTATCAGGTCACCGAGCGCCTGCAAAGCTGAGCAAGGCGGTGCTGAGCGCCGGCGTCAGGGCACGCGCCTGATCCGGGCGCCGAGCCGCGACAGCTTCTCCTCGATGCGCTCGTAGCCGCGGTCCAGGTGGTAGACCCGCTCGATCGTGGTCGTGCCGCGCGCGACGAGTCCGGCAACCACCAGGCTGGCCGAGGCGCGGAGATCCGTCGCCATCACCGTCGCGCCGTCCAGGCGCGTCACGCCCTTGACGATGGCGGTGTTGCCTTCCACCTCGATGTCGGCGCCGAGCCGCCGCAACTCCTGCGCGTGCATGAAACGGTTCTCGAAGATGGTTTCGGTCACCACCGCCGTTCCCTGCGCGACGCTGTTCAACGCCACGAACTGGGCCTGCATGTCGGTGGGAAATCCCGGATACGGCGCGGTGCGCAGGTTGACCGCCTGCCGGGTGCCGTGCGCCTGGATCTCGATCCAGTCCGGCGCGGCCTCAACTTTGGCGCCCGCTTCCCGGAGTTTGTCGAGCACCGCATCCAGGATGTCAGCGCGCGCGCCGTTCAGCCGCACCCGTCCGCCGGCCGCCGCGGCAGCGGCCAGAAACGTGCCGGTCTCGATGCGATCGGGCATCACGCGGTAGCGCGCGCCGTGCAGGCGCTCGACCCCATCGATCGTGATGGTGTCGGTGCCCGCGCCTATGACGCGTGCGCCCATTGCGTTGAGGCATCCGGCAAGATCGACCACCTCCGGTTCGCGGGCCGCGTTTTCAATGACGGTGCGACCCTCCGCGAGGCTCGCTGCCATCATGATGTTCTCGGTGCCGGTGACCGTCACCAGATCCATGCAGATGCGGGCGCCTTTCAGGCGTGGCGCGCTCGCCACCATGTACCCCTGCTCCATGGTAATGGTGGCGCCCATCGCCTGCAGACCCTTCAAGTGCTGGTCGACGGGGCGCAGGCCGATGGCGCACCCCCCCGGCAGCGAGACGCGAGCGCTCCCCAGGCGCGCAAGCAATGGGCCCAGTACGAGGACCGACGCCCGCATCGTCTTCACCAGATCGTAAGGCGCGACCGGATCGCCAAGCGAGCGAGCGTTCAACGCGACGCCGAGCTTGCCGTGGCGCGACGCTGATACGCCCATCCGGCCGAGCAGATCAAGCATGGTGGCCACGTCCCTCAAATGGGGAACGTTCTCCACCGTCAGCGTTTCTTCCGTCAGCAGCGCCGCCGTGAGAATCGGCAGCGCCGCGTTCTTGGCGCCGGAGATGTCGATGGTACCGGTGAGCGCTGCGCCGCCTTCGATGACGAGCTTATCCATGCCAGGCGGTCACTCGTCCGATTCCTCCGGTGTGAGCGTGCGCATCGACAACGCATGGACTTCCGCCCGCATGCGGTCGCCAAGCGCGCCATAGACCAGCTGATGCCGCTGCACCCGCGTCTTGCCGCGAAACTGCGCGCTGACGATGACGGCCTCAAAGTGATGGCCGTCGCCCTGCACTTCCACGCGCTCGCAGGCAAGCCCGCTCTTTATCCACTCTTCGATCTGTTCAGCGTCGATCATATCGCTCCGCTAAGGCCGTGAATCGTGATCCGTGATTACCCATTACCCGCCTAACAGATCGGCAACGCCATAGAGTGTTGCAAGGCTCTTGAGGTTGGCTGGGAGATTCGTGAACTCGATGCGTCGGTTGCCGGCCAGCGCGCTGCGGCGCCATTCGAGCAGCAGGCTCACCGCCGCCGAGTCGACCTCGGTCACGCCCGCCAGATCGACGACCACGTTATCGGCAACGAACAGCCGCTTGCCCTCGTCAAACAGTCCGGCGGCAGTGGCGATGGTGAGCGGGCCCCGCACCTCGCAGCGCCCGCCGTCGCAGGTAATCACCTGGATTGCGCCTGCTGCACCAGCATCCGGTTCTTGTCGGCGAGCGACTTGATCAGGCCGTCGATTCCGCTCTTCTGGACCTCGGTATTGAAGGTGTTGCGATAGTTCTCGACCAGGCTCACACCTTCGATCTTGACGTTGTAGACCTTCCACCCGTTGCCGGTTTTTTCCATGGCATAGTCCACGGCCACCGGCTGACCGCTCGGTTGCTTGATCAGCGACTGCACCACCACGTCGGTGTCGCCCGCGGCCATGCGCGTGCGCCGGTACTCGATCGTCTGATTCCGGTACTGGGTAAAAGCGGACGTGTAGGTGCGCACCAGCAACTGGCGGAACTCCTCCACCAGCCGCCTCTGCTGATCCGCCTTGGCATTGCGCCAGTTGCGTCCCATTGCAAGTTGCGTCATACGGACGAAGTTGAAGTGCGGCACGACCCTGGATTCGACCAGGTCGTGGACTTTCCTCTGGTTGCCCGCCTGGATGTCCTTGTCGGCGCGCACGATTGCCAGCACTTCATCGGTCACGCTCTTCGCGAGGACGTCCGGCGCCAGCGCCTCCGACGCGGGTAACTGGCCGGCCCAGAGCGCCCCCGCGCATAGTGCCATTGCAATGATCTGCTTCATGATTGCCTTCCCTTTCTCCGTCGCGGCAACCCGCGGCCGCTACTTCTTGCTGTCGCCCTCGGCCGCCTTGTTGTAAAGAAACTGGCCGATCAGCTTTTCCAGAACCACCGCCGACTGTGTCAGCTTGAGGCTGCCGCCGGCCTTGATGTTCTCGCTGTCACCCCCCGCTTCCAGCCCGATGTACTGCTCGCCCAGCAGGCCGGAGGTCAGGATCGAAGCTGACGTGTCCTTCGGAAACTGGTAGCGCTTGTCGATGTTCATGACCACGCGCGCGCGAAAGCGTTCGTTGTCGAACGTGATCTGGTCGACGCGCCCGACGACGACCCCCGCGCTCTTCACCGGCGCCCGCACCTTGAGCCCGCCGATGTTGTCGAAATCACCGCTCACGTGATAGGTCTCGCCGACGTTGAACGTCGTGCTCGCATTGCCGACCTTGAGCGCGAGAACCATCAGGGCGGCGATCCCGATGGCAACGAATATCCCCACCCACAGGTCCACCATGGTTCGGTCCATTGCCTCATGCTCCTCTGAACATAAACGCGGTCAGCACAAAATCCAGGCCCAGGATCGCCAGCGACGAGGTCACGACGGTGCGGGTGGTTGCATGCGACACCCCTTCGGCGGTCGGCGGCGCGTCGTAACCCTCGAACAGGGCAATCGCCGTCACCGCCACGCCGAAAACCACGCTCTTGATGACCCCATTCACGATATCGTAGCGGAAGTCGACGGCATTCTGCATCTGCGACCAGAATGCGCCCTCGTCCACGCCGATCAGCACCACCGCGATGAGGTAGCCGCCGAACACGCCCACCGCGCTGAACATCGCGGCAAGCAGCGGCATGGAAATCAACCCGCCCCAGAAGCGCGGCCCGATGACGCGCGCGATCGGATCCACCGCCATCATCTCCATCGCGGAGATCTGCTCGGTCGCTTTCATCAACCCGATCTCCGCGGTCATGGCGGAACCGGCGCGGCTCGCGAACAACAGCGCCGAAACGACGGGCCCGAGTTCGCGCGTGAGCGACAGCGCGACCAGCGTTCCCACCGCTTCCGCCGACCCGTACTTCTGCAGCGTTTCGTAGCCCTGGAGCGCCAGCACCATGCCGACGAAGAGCCCCGAGACGCTGATGATGATGAGCGACAGCACCCCCGCAAAATAGATCTCCTTCACCACCAGCCGGAAGCGCCGGAAGCTCGTGCCCGAGCGCAGCAGCACCAGCAGGAAAAAACGGCTGGCATAGCCGAGGCGCCAGATGGCGTTGATAAACTGGCGCCCGAGCCTGCGCAACGCCGCGGCAATGCGCTCAAGCATGGCCTGCCCCCACGCCGAAGTCGGCGCCGGTTGCCGTGCCGGGGTAGTGGAACGGCATCGGCCCGTCGATTTCGCCCCAGACGAACTGGTGGACGAACGGCGCCTGCGACCCGCGGATATCCGCGGAAGTCCCCTGGGTCACCACCACGCCGTCGGACATGAAGTAGACGTAGTCGACGATTTTCAGCGACTCCTGGACGTCGTGCGTGACGATGATCGACGTTGCTCCGAGCACGTCGTTCAGTTTCTTGATGAGATCGCCGATCACGCCCATGGCGATCGGGTCGAGTCCCGTGAACGGCTCGTCGTACATGATCAACATCGGGTCGAGCGCGATGGTGCGCGCGAGCGCGACCCGCCGCGCCATTCCGCCGGAAAGTTCCGCAGGCATCAGATGTGCTGCGCCACGCAGCCCGACCGCGTGCAGTTTCATCAGCGCCAGATCCCGCACCATCGATTCCGGGAGCTCGGTATGTTCGCGAATCTGGAATGCCACGTTGTCCAACGCCGACATGTCGGTGAACAGCGCGCCGAACTGGAACAGCATCCCCATGCGGCGGCGCATTGCATAAAGCTCGTCCTGGTCAAGTTCGTGCACCACCCGGCCGGCGACGCGCACCTCCCCTTTGGACGGTTTGATCGACCCGCCGATCAGCCGCAACAACGTGGTCTTGCCGCAGCCGCTCAAACCCATGATGCTCACGACCTTGCCCCGCGGCACGGCCATGTTGATGCCCTTGAGGACGGGGCGCACGTCGTAGGAGAAGTCGACATCCCTTACTTCGACGAGGTTTTCCACGGGCGGGGGCACGGTTGCGGTTCAAAAAAGCAATGATTTTAAACCAGTTCCACACGCCCCAAGAAATCCGGGCGGACGGCAGGCGCGCATGCGACTGTTGGTGTGCGCTGCCCGCACTGGCATGATACCGGCTTTAGAGTGCACACCGCCTTCATGAATTTCGACCTGTTCCACGAAGTCGCCTTTCCCGCGCATGCAGCCAGGACCGAAGCCGCCGCGTGCCACGACGCCTTGGCCGAAATTGAACTCGCCGACCACCTGGGCTACCGGTGCGCGTGGCTGGTCGAGCATCACTTCATGCCCGGCTACTCGCACTGCTCCAAGCCGGAACTGCTGCTCGCCGCCGCCTCTCAACGCACGCGCCGCATCCGGCTGGGCCATGCCGTCATCCCGTTGCCGCTGCATCATCCGATCCATGTCGCCGAGCGCATCGCCACCCTCGACGTGCTGAGCGGTGGGCGGATCGAAGTCGGAATCGGCCGCGGATTCTCCCCGCTGGAGTATCAAACGTTCGGTGTCTCGATGGCATCAAGCCGGGATGTGACCGCAGAGAGCCTGGCGGTCCTGCGCGAGAGCTTTCGGCCCGGGCCCCTGACCCACGCCGGCAAACATTATCGATTCGCGGGCCTCGAACTCGTGCCGCGCGCGGTGCAGCAGCCGCACCCACCGCTGTGGACGGCGGCGGTCAGCCCCGAAACCTACGAGTGGGCCGCCGAAATGCAACTCGGCGTGCTTGCCGGCCCATTCAAGCCATGGTTCATGGTGAAGCACGACATCGCGCGCTTTCGCGCCGCCTGGCGCGCGTCCGATCCTCCGCGCTGCGGCATGACAGTCGGCGTGCTGTGTCTCGCGGATCGCACCCGCGCCCGGGAGCTGGCCAGGCCGGCATTCACCTGGTTCTATCGCGAGCTCTACAAGGTGACCCTGCCGGTGCTCGAGCGCAGTTACCCAGGCTACGAGCAGATTCACGATCTGGGCCGGTTTCGCCATCTCGCGAGGATGGGAGTCGATTTCGGACTCGCGGACGCCTTCGGCATGACGGTGGTCGGCGATCCCCGCGACTGCATCGACAAGCTCCGCAAGTATCGGGATGGCGGCGTAACGCATCTGCTGTGTGCGTTCGGCGCCGGTGCCGTCGATCATTCCATCGTCACGGAATCAATGGAACTCTTCGCTGCCGAGGTGATGCCGGCATTTGGCCGGGATTCAGGATTGAGGGTTGAGGATTGAGTATGGTCGGCGACCCCTGCTTCCCTCGATCCGCGATCCTCGATCCTCGATCCTGACACGGCATGCGTGTATTCGTCACCGGATCGAGCGCGCACCTCGCACGGACGCTGCTGCCCAGGCTGTGCGCGCATCGCGGCGTCGCGGCGGTGACCGGCGTCGATCTGCGTACTCCGCATTTCACGCACCCGCTGTTTACCGCGACTCAGGGTGACATCCGCGACCCGGAGATCGCCGCCCGGCTCGCCGGACACGATGCGTTGATCCACCTGGCATTCGTCGTGCTGCGCGGACGGATGAGCGAGTCCGAGATGTTCGACATCAATGTCACGGCGAGTCATAAGGTATTCCATGCGGCCCGCGCGGCGGGGGTGAAGCGGCTCATCCACCTGTCGAGCGCCGCCGTATACGGGCAGGGCGTGCACCTGAACGAAGACGCACCGTACGCGCCGCTTCCGGGATTCCTCTACGGCCGCCACAAGGCGCACCTCGAGCGATTGCTGGCGATCGAGTTCCCGGAGTGCGTGCGGCTGCGTCCGCACGTGATCCTCGGACCTCACGCCCAGCCGTTGCTCCGACAACTGTTGCGCCAGCCGTGCTACCCGCGCCTGCACGAGCCGCAGCCGCTGCTGCAGTGCGTCCACGAAGACGATGCCGCGCAGGCGGTACTGCTCGCGCTCGAGCGCGACGTGCGCGGCGCGTTCAACCTGGCAACTGAAGACAACTTCAGTTTCCGCGATGCGATCCGTGGCCGGCATCGCGTATCGATCCCCCTCCCGCTCGCGGTGGCGCGCCGCGGCGCAAATTTCGCCTGGCGTTACTTCGGCTGGGGCGGAGAACCTGCGTGGATCGAGGGTCTCACCCGCACCCTGCTCCTCAACTGCCGGCGCGCGATCGTCGAACTCGGCTGGCGCAGCTGCCATACTGCCGCGCAGGTGCTTGCGCAGACCTGAAACCTCAAAGTCAAAGCTTGGGTTTCAGCCCGTAGCCCTCGAGCATCCGCAGCGTCGGCGCCAGCTGCTGCGCAACAAAGTGCCGGTGCGTCGCGTTGTTCGCCGCCATCGCGCGCCACCACCGTCCGTGCGTGAGACCCGCGAGTTCGTAGAAGCGCGCCGGCGGCAAGTAGAAGACCTCGACGATCTGCCTCAGCAGCAGGTTCATGACCGGCGTCAGCGCCGCGCGCCGCCAACCTGGGCGCTGACGCAAGGCAGCCTCGAGCCTGCTGCGCGCGGCGGCAATGTGGCGCGCCTCGTCGATCACGTGCAAGGTGCAGATCTGCGCGATCGTCGGGTGTACCGCCGCCGGCTCGCTGCGCACGTAGCGGTTGAACTTGTCGGGCACGTCCTCGCCGATCACCATCGCGAGCCAGAATGCCGCGCCGGCCGCCAGCGCGTGACGCGCCAGCCAGTTGGCGAGGCGCGGCGCCTGCCACGCATCCTCGGGCAGCGCGAGCCCGCTCGCCCGGATCGCTTTGAGAAACATGAGACTGTGGCCCGCCTCTTCCCGCAGTTCGTGGAGGAAGAACTCGTATTCGACGCGCGGCAGTTGCGCGTCGAGGCGCCGTGACACGCGCTGCAGGAAGGCGCGTTCCAGCCAAAGGCCGCAGCACATGACGTTGACGAACTCGTAGTGCGACAAACGCCGCTTCACGTCGGCGCTCAGTGTGGCGTACTCCGCCAGCCCGTACAGGGACAGCGCCGGCTCGGGCAACCAGAACCCGCTGCAATCGAGCGCATGCCAGTCGATATGGGCCAGCGGATCGCGGTAGATTTCGCTGTTTGCCGAGAGCTGCCGCAGCAGGGCAAGATCGGGACTCCGCATGCGGAAATTATACTGTTTACCGCCCGCCGGCTTTCGGATAAGTTACTGCGCATGAGCGATCTCGCGTTGCGCTTCTCCAATGTACGAAAATCCTATGGCGGAACCTCTGCCCTTGACGGCGTCTCGCTGGATGTGCGGCCGGGCGAATGCTTCGGTCTGGTGGGTGAGAACGGGGCCGGCAAGACAACGTTGATCAAGTGCGCGCTGGACCTGGCCGAGATCGATGCGGGCTTCATCGAGATCTTCGGCGCCGGGCATCGCGCGCCGGGGGCCCGGGCGCGGCTCGCATTCCTGCCCGAGCGCTTCAATCCGCCGTTCTATCTCAGCGGGCGCGACTTTCTGCGCTACATGCTCGAACTTCATCGCACGGCCTACGACGAGGCCGCGACTGCCCGGGCGCTCGCCGGTCTCGATCTCTCTGAAGGCGTGCTCGACAGGCCGGCCCGCACCTACTCGAAAGGCATGACGCAGAAGCTGGGGTTGGCGGCGTGTCTGCTGTCACGCAAGGAACTTCTCATCCTCGATGAACCGACGAGCGGGCTGGACCCCAGGGCACGCGCCCTGTTCAAGCAGCAGCTTCGCGGCCTGCGCCCGGCCGGTCACACCGTGCTGCTCACCTCGCACGTGCTCGCCGATATCGAGGAGCTGTGCGAGCGCATGGCGATACTGCACCAGGGTCAGATCCGGTTTGCCGGCGCGCCCGGCGATCTGCGGCGCAAATTCGCCGTGCCGGGGCTGGAGGAGGCGTTTCTTGCATGCGTCGCGTGACGGCTCGGCGGCCGCGCCCCGCCCGCGCGCCGGGCGATCTGGCACAATGAGTTATTCGCGCGTAGGAGCCCAACGCCATGGCAGCGAACGACAAACCCGACCTGTTGATCGTCGACGACGACCCGCTCATCACCGATACGCTCAATTTCGTGCTGAGCCGGGACTTTGTCGTATATGTCGCGGGGTCGCGGCCGCAGGCGAGAAGCCTGCTGCTGCAGCTCGAACGGCCGCCACAGCTCGCCCTGGTGGATCTCGGGTTGCCGCCCACGCCGCACCGTCCCGACGAGGGGTTCCGGCTGGTGAGCGAGCTGCTCGCCTACTCGCCGTCGATCAAGATCGTCGTGTTGTCGGGGCAGAACGACGAAACCAACGCGCGCCACGCGCGCACCCTGGGCGCGATCGATTTCGTCGCCAAGCCGTGCGAACCGCGAAAGCTCCAGAAGCTGCTTGCGGACGTGCTGGCGATCCGCGGCGCCGATCCCGCCACCGCCCCCGGCGGCGGGCTGCTCGGGAGCAGCCCGCCCGTCGAAAAGCTACGCCAGCAGATCGGGCAGTTTGCCGATGCGCCTTTCCCGGTGCTGATCGAGGGTGAATCGGGAAGCGGCAAGGAACTCGTCGCGAGATCGCTGCACTCGTTGAGCCATCGCGCGGAACGTCCGTTCCTCGCGCTCAACTGCGCCGCGATCTCGCCGACGCTGGTCGAACCGACGCTGTTCGGCTATGCCAAAGGCGCGTTCACGGGCGCCACCAACGCGCGCGCCGGCTACTTCGAGGATGCGCGCGATTCGACGCTGTTTCTCGACGAGATCGGCGAACTTCCGCTCGAGCTGCAGGCAAAGCTGCTGCGCGTGCTGGAGAACGGCGAGTTCCAGCGTGTCGGCGAAACGCTGACGCGGGCGTCCAATGCGCGCGTGCTCGCGGCGACCAACCGCGACATGCGCGCGGAGATACGCAACGGGCGCTTTCGCGCCGACCTCTATCACCGCCTCTCGGTATTCACCGTCACGGTCCCCGCTCTGCGCGACCTGGGCGATGACCGCTGCGTGCTGCTCGACCATTTCCGGGAGTGCTACGCGCAGCAGGCGCGCATGCCGAAGTTCGAGCTGGACGACGCCGCGATGCGGTCGTGGATGGACTACGGTTTCCCCGGGAACGTGCGCGAGTTGCGCAACATCGTGATCCGGCTCACCACGAAGTACGCCGGGCGCAAGGTCAACTCCGAGCAGCTGCAGGCCGAACTCGACACCGACGGCATGGAGCCGGGCCCCGCCGAACTTCCCTTCATGGAAGACTCGGAGGCGCTTCAGGATGCGGCAAAACACCATCTCCAGTCCCGAAAATCATTCGACCTCGACCTCACGCTGCAGCAATGGGAGCGTGGCTATATTGACGCGGCCCTGGCGCTCACCCATGGCAACCTCACCCGTGCGGCGAAGCTGCTGGGCATCCACCGCACCACGCTCTACAGCCGGATGCAGAGCCACGCAGGGCACGCGGAGCCGGCCAAGGACGCAAAATGACGCGGGCAATGATCGCTCCCGGGATGAGTCAGCGCGCATCTCCCTTTTGATCACATGTATTACAACCACTTCGGGCTGAACGAGCCCCCGTTCCGGATCACGCCCAACACCGGTTTTTTCTTCGGTGGCGGCAACCGCGGCCCGATACTCGAGGCGCTGATCTACGCCGTGACGCAGGGCGAGGGCATGGTCAAGGTCACCGGCGAGGTCGGCAGCGGCAAGACCATGTTGTGCAACATGCTGCAGGCGCGGCTGCCGTCGAACGTGGAGACCGTGTACCTCGTGCATCCGAACGTGCCCCCCGAAGAGATCCTGCACGCCATCGCGTTCGAGCTGCAGATGGGAACCGCCTCCGGCACATCGCGTCTCGAAGTCATGCACGCCCTCCAGGAGCATCTGCTGAAGCGCCACGCGGAAGGCCGTCACGTGGTCGTCATCGTAGAGGAATCGCAAAGCATGCCGCTTGCGACCCTGGAGGAGATCCGCCTCCTGTCCAATCTGGAAACGCGCAACGACAAGCTGCTGCAGATCGTGCTCTTCGGGCAGCCCGAACTCGACGAGAACCTGCGCCAGCCCAACATACGGCAGCTGCGCGAACGCATCGCCCACAGCTTCCGGCTGGAACCGCTCACTGCGGTGGAGATCCACGAGTACCTCATGTTCCGCATGCGCACCGCTGGTTATCGTGGCCCTGATCTTTTCTCACGCGCCGTGGTGAAGCGCATCGCGCGGGCCTCGGAGGGCCTCACGCGCCGTGTCAATCTCATTGCGGACAAGGCCCTGCTCGCCGCGTTCTCGGAGAACACGCACACGATCAAGCCGAAGCACGTCGGCGCCGCGGTACGCGACAGCGAATTCAGCCAGCGCCCACGCACATGGATGCGCGGCCCTATCGCCCCGTGGATCGCGATGGCACTTACCGTTGTCGCAACTGGCTCGGGTGTTTACGCGCTGTTGCGCGCGGGTGACACCATTGCGCCCGAGGTGGGGGTCAACCCGAGTTCCACCGCAAGCCCTGCGCCTGCGGGTGTCGAAGCATTGAAAGACCATACGGTTAGCGCAACAACCGGCGTGCCACCCGCTGAACGGGCGGCGGCCGCAGCTGGGTTGAAATCCGCCGCGGAAAGGGCCCCGGCTACTCGGGGCACTGAGGCACGCGCTGCGCCGGTGACAGGGGCAGGGGCCACGAGTGCTGAACTGCCCGCGCGGCCCGAGATCGAGGCAGGCAATCTCGTGGACCTGCGCCTCGCCGCCACCCGGCAATGGCTCAAGAGCGTGGACCCCAACGCCTTCACCATTCAGTTGATGGAGGCCGAACACGAGCCACAGCTCGCACGCGACCTCAGCGATATAGCGAAATTCATTGAAATCAATAAGGTTTTTTTGTATCGTACGGGTGCCAACCGCAAAGCCTCGCTGGGTGTGCTGTACGGCAGTTTCAGCGATCGCGGCGCGGCGCAGGATGCGCTCGACAAGCTGCCGCCGGCCCTGAAGGCAAACCGGCCTTTCCTTCGCACCGTGCGCGGTATTCGCGCGCAGACCGGGCGGCCACAACAGGCCTCGTGAAATGCGCGGGCGGCAACGGCCATGGCGTTTGCAGCAGTGCGCAACAGCGGAGGGGACATGTTGATGCGGTGGGAGTTGGCAGCGAACCTCGCAGTCCCGGCGGCACTGCGGGCAGCACGAAATCGCGTCGCACGGGGTCCGGCAATCCCGCCCGGGTGGCTGCCTGCGGCGGTGGCGTTGCTCGTAGCGGCCGGCTGCACGCAATATCGTCCGTACGTGCCCCCCTCCGAAGGACACATCGGCAGCCAGCAAGCCCGGCCGGAGCCCGACCGTGCGATCCCTCCCCCGGCGCGCACAAGCACGTTCGTGCCCCCGCCCAAGCCGGCGGTGAAGCCGCAAACCTACAGCGTCGTGGTCAATGAAGTTCCGGTCAAGGAGTTGCTGCTGGCGCTCGGGCGCGACACCAAGCAGAACATCGATATCCACTCCGGCCTGCAGGGGCTGGTGAGCATGAACGCGATTAACGAGACGCTGCCCGCAATCCTCGATCGCATCGCGAAACAGGTCAACATGCGCTACCGCGTCGAGGCCAACACGATCATCGTCTCTCCCGACACGCCTTACCTCAAGACCTATCGGATCGGCTACGTAAACATGACTCGCGACACGACGTCCACCGTCAGCGTGTCGGGCGAAATCGCCTCGTCGTCATCCGGTTCGGGCAGCGCCACCGCGGGAACCACGAGCGGCGGCACCACGGGTGTTGCCGGCGGCGGCACGACCGGGGCATCGAGCACCCAGGTACGCACCGTTTCAAAGAACGATTTCTGGGACCAGTTGCGCGACAACATCCGCGCGATACTGGTGTCCACGCGCGCGCACAGCCTGAGCTCGGAAGAGAAAGCGAAGGTCGCCGAAGAACACCGCTCCGCGCGCGAGACGGCGCTGAAGCAGGCCGAGGCCGTGGCGCGCGCAGGCCAGGGCGCGACGAACCTTTACGCGACGGCATTCCGTGGCCCGTCACAACAGCAGCCGTTTGATGCGCGCGATGACATCATCGTCAATCCCGTCACCGGAACGCTGAGCGTGCTCGCTTCGGCGCGGCAGCACCAGCTGATCCAGCAGCATATCGACAGCATCACGGCGGTGGCCCAGCGCCAGGTGCTGATCGAGGCGACCATCGTCGAGGTGCAGCTTGCCAACAACTACCAGGCGGGGATCGATTGGGCGCGCGTCTCGCAGAGCGGGGGCATCGCCTTCACCCAGGCCCTGCTCGGCGGCAACCTCGCCACCGCGCCGTTCTTCGCCTTGTTCTACAACCAGAGCAACCAGCGCCAGGGCGACATCCAGCTTACGGTCAAGCTGCTCGAGCAGTTCGGCAATGCGCGGGTGCTGTCAAGTCCGAAACTGATGGCACTGAACAATCAGACGGCATTGCTCAAGGTCGTCGACAACGTTGTTTACTTCGATGTCCAAGTGCAGACCTCGCAGGCGGTGAACACGCCGACCCTTACCACCGCTACGACCACGGCGAGGACGGTGGCTGTCGGCGTGGTGATGGGGGTCATCCCGCAGATCAACGACGACGGCCGCGTGCAGCTCACGGTGCGCCCGACGATCACGCGGCTCAATCCGACTCAGCCGTTCGTGAACGATCCCAATCCCAGCCTGTGCACCGCCACCCAAAGCACCTGCATCCAGAACCGGGTGCCACAGGTCCAGGTGCGCGAGATGGAATCCGTGCTGCAGCTCGGCAATGGCCAGGCCGTGATCCTTGGTGGGCTCATGCAGGATGACGTTCGGCGCAACAGAGACCAGGTGCCGCTCGTTGGCAACGTGCGCGACCTGGGCGAGCTGTTCGCTTTCCGCGATGAGCAGGTGAGCAAGACCGAGCTCGTCATCTTCCTGCGCGCCACCATCGTGCGCAATCCGACCCTGGAGGCTGACGAGCTGAAATTTTTCAATCGCTTCCTGCCCAAACCGGAAGCCCCGCCCGCGCCGCCAGAGGGTATGCCGTCCTCGTTCCTGCCACCCAGCCAGCAACCTCAAGGAAGACCCGACGCCTCAGGGAATGCTCGATGAGCCTGTTGATGAAGGCCCTGGAACAGGCCGCCAAAGACCGGGGCGAAACGCGCAACGAGCCGACCGCGTCCCCCTCGCCGGCGGCCGGGGAATCCAAGCCCGAGTTATCGCTCGCTCTCGAACTCCTCGCGACCGAAGCACCGGCCTCGCAGACCCGGGCCGAGGCGACGCCGAAGGCGCGGCTCGCTGCCGCCGACGCGGGCGCCTCTTCGGCCACACACGAGCAGGGCCGCGCCGCCACCGTCATGCGGGCGGGCGAGCACACGGGTGCCAGGCTGGACGATCGCCGCCGGATCAACCCGGTGATCGTGTTTGGAGTGCTGGCCGGGTTGTTCGCCGCTGGATTCGCGGTCTACGTGTACCTCCAGATCTACCATCCCGGCGTGTTCGTTCGCAAATCTCCGGCCCCAGCGACGGTATCGCCGGCCGCACAATCCCCGGGCCCGGCCGCCCCCTCGGCGCCCGTCCCGTCAATCGCCCCACCGATCCCTTCGAGCGCGGTGCTCGAGCCGCCCGTCGTGGAAGCGCCCGCGCGCCCTGCGGCAACTGAGCGCGTGCCTGCATCGAAACCTGCCGCGCCAGCGCTCGCGCAGAAAGCAACAACCCCTCCCGGGAGCAAGATCGTGGTCAGTGGCGGCACTGCCGCAGTGACGGTCAGCCCGTTGCTCGTGGAAGCCTATGGCGCGCTGCAGGCCGGCAACCTGGAAACAGCGCAGCGCCTGTACGCCCAGCTTGCGCGAAATGAGCCCAGAAACCTCGATGTCCTGCTTGGCCTTGCGGCAACGGCGGCATTGCAGGGCAGGGCCGACGACGCGACCCGTTATTACCAGCAGATCCTGGAACTCGACCCGCGCCACGCCTTGGCGCAGTCGGGATTGATCGGGCAGTTCGGGCGCGGCGATCCGCTGGGTGCGGAAACGCGCCTCAAACAGTTGATCGCCCGCGAGCCATCCGCTTTTCTCTATTTCACGCTCGGCAATCTGTATGCCGATCAATCGCTGTGGGCCCAGGCACAGCAGGCGTATTTCCAGGCCCATCATCTCGAGCCGGGCAATCCGGACTGCGCGTACAACCTCGCCGTGGCACTCGAGCACCTCTCCCAACCCGGACTCGCCCTGCGCTTCTATCGCCAGGCCGCGGGGCTGGCCGCGAAGCGCGGTCACGCCAACTTCGACACCGCCCAGGTCCAGGACCGGATCAGCCGCCTGGCGGCGCAGGTAGAATAGCCATCACCTCCGTCGCTGCTCCCGTCGCGGAGCATCATTGCGCGCGGCGGCCGGAACACCGGGCATGGGACCGGTTCACGATCGCTCCAGAACATGGCTGAACAGCGCAAGAAACTGCGGCTAGGCGACCTCCTCGTGCAGCAGGGGCTCATCACCCCCGATCAGCTCGCCATCGCGCTCGCCGAACAGCGCAACAACAACGTTCCCATCGGGCGCTTGCTCGTGCGGCTCGGATTCGTCACGGAAACGGCGATCCGCGACATCATGTCGCGCACCATCGGCCAGGAATCCATCGATCTGTCGCAGGTCGTCGCCGACGCCGAGGCGCTCAAATTGGTGCCCCAGGAATTCGCCCGCCGCAACCGCGTGATGCCCATCGCCTACGATCCGGCCGACCGCGTGCTGACCGTCGCGACGCCGGAAATATTCAACGTCGTTGCGATGGACCAGTTGCGCGCGATGCTGGGCCCCGAGGTCGAGATCAAGACCCAGTTCGCGAGCGAAGACCAGCTCGAAAACTACATCGATCAGTTCTACGGTTACGAGCTTTCGGTCGACGGCATCCTGCACGAGATCGAAACCGGCGAGATCGATTACGAGAGCCTGCCCTCTGGCGGTGACGAATACACGCAGCCCATCGTGCGGCTGGTGAATTCGCTGCTGGTCGATGCGGTCAAACGCGGCGCATCCGACATCCACTTCGAACCGGAATATGCCTTCATGCGCATCCGCTACCGCATCGATGGCGTGCTGGAGACCGTGCGCAGCCTGCACAAGAGCTACATGCCCGGGATCACGGTGCGGCTCAAGGTGATGAGCGACATGAACATCGCCGAGACCCGCGCGCCGCAGGACGGGCGGCTGTCGCTGACGTTGAACGGCCGCCCGATCGATTTCCGCCTGTCGACGCAGCCTACCATCTACGGCGAAAACGTCGTGGTGCGGGTGCTCGACCGCGAGAAATCGATCCTCAGCCTCGAGCGCATGAATCTTCCCGCGGGAACGCTGGCGCGGTTGAAGCTCATGCTCGCGCGTCCGGAGGGCATACTGGTGGTGACGGGTCCAACCGGCAGCGGCAAGACGACGACGCTTTACTCGCTGCTCGCGCAGGTCAATGATGAAACGGTCAACATCATGACCCTCGAGGACCCGGTCGAGTACCCGGTGACCCTGATGCGGCAGACTTCGATCAACGAGGTGGCGAGGATGGACTTCGCGGGCGGGATCCGCTCCATCATGCGCCAGGACCCCGACATCATCCTGGTCGGCGAGATCCGCGACAAGGAAACCGCGGAAATGGCGTTTCGCGCCGCGATGACGGGCCACCAGGTGTTCACCACGCTCCACACCAACTCGGCGCTGGGCGCCTTTCCCCGGCTGCTGGATATCGGCATTCAGCCCTACATTCTCGCCGGCAACATCATCGGAGTCATTGCCCAGCGCCTGGTGCGCATGCTCTGCCCGCACTGCAAGGAGGCCTACGCGCCATCGCCCGAGGAACTTGCGCTCATCGGCGACCGCGGCGACGCCCTCCCCAGCCTCTACCGCGCCGTGGGATGCAGGCAGTGCAACAACAAGGGCTACAAGGGCCGCACTGCAATCATGGAGCTGCTCGTGATGGACAGCGATCTCGACGAACTGGTCGCGCGCCACGTCACGGGGCAGGAATTGCGCGCGGCCGCGCTGGCCAGGGATTTTCGCCCGCTCGCGCTGGAAGGTCTGCGCCGCGCGGTCGACGGCGCCACCACGCTCACGGAAGTGGCCCGCTCCATCGATCTCACCGGCCGCTATGGTTAATGCGGAATGATGAATGATGAATGCGGAATGAAGATCACGCGGATCCTCGTTCTGCGCACTCCGTTCATCATTCATCATTCATCATTCATCATTGTGCGCTGATTCTAGTGCCCACTTTTCAGTACAAAGCCGTCGACCGCACCGGGCGTCCCGCCCGCGGCGGACTGGAGGCAATCAACGAGGTCGACCTGGAGCAGCGCCTGCGGCGCATGGGGCTGGACCTCATCACTTACCGGCAGCTCGAGGGCGCCGGGCGCAAGCCCGCCGCCGGCGGCAGGATCACGCGCCAGGAACTCATCAACTTCTGCTTCGACATGGAGCAGATGAACCGCTCGGGGATACCGCTGATCGACGGCTTGCGCGACCTGCGCGACACCATCGAGAACCCACGCTTCCGGGAAGTGCTGACGGGCATGACCGAGGACATGGAGGGCGGGAAGGTCATGTCGCAATGCATGGCGACCTACCCGCAGATATTCGACGAGGTGTTTGTGAGCCTGGTGCGCGCGGGCGAGCAGACCGGCCGCATGTCCGAGGTGTTCGCCAGCCTCACTGCGTCGCTCAAGTGGGAGGACGAGCTGTCATCGCAGACCAAGCGGCTCATGATCTACCCGGCGATGGTGCTCGCGGTGGTGCTTGCGGTGATCGTGTTCCTCCTGATCTTTCTCGTGCCCCAGGTGGTGTCGTTGCTCAAGACCATGGGCATCGACCTGCCGATCCAGACCAAGGTGCTGATCTTCGCCTCGCACGTGGTGATCACTTACTGGCCGCTGGTCATCGGAATCCCGCTCGCGCTCGCGATCGGCACGGTTGCAATGGTCAGGCGCAACGCGGCCGCGGCCTATATGTGGGATTACATGAAGTTGCGCCTGCCGTTCACCGGCGCAATCCTGAAGAAGATCATACTGGCCCGATTCGCCAACTTCTTTTCCCTGATGTACCAGTCCGGCATCACGGTGCTCGACGCGCTGAAGACCAGCGAGGACATCGTCGCCAATCGCGTGATCGCGGACGGCCTGATGCGCGCCGGGCAACAGATTTCCGCCGGCGAGAACATGACCGAGGCGTTCCGCAACCTGGGCCTGTTCCCGCCGCTCGTGATCCGGATGCTGCGCGTGGGCGAGAACACCGGCGCGCTCGACACGGCGTTGAACAACGTCAACTACTTCTACACCCGCGAAGTGCGCGAATCCGTGGACAAGGCATTGAAGCTCCTGGAGCCCACACTTACGCTGGGCCTGGGCACCTTGCTTGCGCTCATCATGTGGTCGGTACTATCGCCGGTGTATGATATTTTGGGTAAGCTTAAATTCTAGGGGCGTGATCGGTGAGCCGACGCCAGTGGCGCGAGCCGTGAGGCGACTATTGAGCCATGGGAAATGCATTGCGCAACACCGGGCGAGCGGCGGCCACGCCCACCCTCATGAGTTTGCGACCAATGGATCTCGATTCGCGGATCACGGATCACGGCTCACACATTTGAACAATGGCTGACACGATATTCATTTGCGTCTCGGCGGTTCAGGTGACGGCGGCATTGTGCCGTCGCCGCCAGCTCGTGGATTGCACGACCTTCCAGAACGACGAATCCGGACTCGCCGCTTTCGACGAATATCTCGCCCCTTACGCCGGCCTGCCGGCGTACCTGATGGTCGATGTCGTCGAGGAAGACTATCGCTTCGAGATGCTGCCGCACGCGTTCGGCGCCGACCGGCGCGAACTGGTGCAGCGCAAGCTCAAACAGCATTATCGCAACACGCCATACGTCGCTGCATGGCTGCTGGGGCGCGACAAGAGCAAGCGGCGCGACGATCGCTACCTGTTCTCGGCACTGACCAATCCAAACCTGCTCGCGCCATGGTTGCAGGCGGTGAGCGTGCGCGGCATGGCCGTTGCGGGCATCTTTTTGCTGCCGATCGTCAGCGCGACGCTCTTCGAGACGCTGCGCATCAAGGGGGCGAACCTGCTGCTCGTGTCGCAGCAAAGCGGCGGACTGCGGCTGACGTTCTTTCGCGATGGCCAGTTCCGCCTGAGCCGCCTGACGCGGGGCGATGGCGGCAGGGCCGGCGATCGCGCGCGTTTCATCACGGACGAAATCTCGAACACCCGGGTCTACCTGCACGCATTGCGTACCACGCGGCTCGACGAGCAGCTGACTCTCCTCCTGCTGGATCGCAACGACACGCTGGTCGAAGCGACCGGCGCGATTGCGCGCGACAATCCGAGCCTGGAATGCATGCGTCTGGGCCGGCGCGAGCTTTCCTCGCGGCTGAAGATTGCCGAGTCTGTGCTCGAGCTGAGCCCGGAGGCCATTTACCTGCAATTGCTGGCGATCCGCACCCCGGCATGCAACCTTGCTCCGAGCAACGTCACCATCGGTTTTCGGCGGCTGCAGTTGCGCCGCGCGATTTATGCGGCGGCCGGGGTGCTTGCCCTCGCCGGCGCCGCCTGGAGCGGCGTCAATCTGTGGCAGGCGGCCGATGCGCACGCCCAGAAGATCGAGGCCGCCCGCCAGACGGCACTGCTGCAGGCGCAGTACCGGGAAGCCACGCGCCAGTTTCCCGCTGCCCCGACCTCGGCCCGCAACCTGAAGCGCACGGTCGAGATCGCGCAACAACTGCGCGAGGGCGTGCGCACCCCGGAGCTGTTCATGCGCGTCGTGAGCGCGGCACTCGAGTCCACGCCAGGCATCGTGATCTCCGGGCTCACGTGGAAGTATGGGGCGGGCGAGGCGGACGCCGGCACCGGCACGCGGCGCGCGGCGGCGGCACCCGCACCACCGGGCGTGCCCCCGGGGCGCAGGCAGAGCGGCGTCATTGAAGGCGAGATCAAGCCGTTCCGCGGCGATTATCGCGCCGCCGTCGCAACCATCAACGCGTTTGCCGCGCAACTCGCCCGGGACCCGGCCGTCGCGGACGCACGCATCGTGAAACTCCCGCTCAACGTCGATCCGGCGCTCACCCTGGCGGGCAACACGCTCGACAACCGGGAGCTGCCGGGGGCTGCGGATTTCAAAGTGCTGGTGGTGTTGAAGCCCAACCTATGAGAGACCTCGCCCATCGTGAGCTACAGCTGCCGGCCATCGTGCTGGTGCTGGCCGCAGTCGCGGCGGGCGGGGCGGTCTACTACTCCGAGACGCTGCTCAACGAGGCACAGCGGCAGCTCGCGCAACAGGAATCGCAGCTGCGCGACGCCCGTACCCGGCTGCAACGGTCGGGAGATGAGAAGGAAGTGATCGTCCGTTATGTCGGTGGCTACCAAGAACTGCAGCGTACGGGATTCGCTGGCGACGAGCAGCGCATCAACTGGCTCGACGGCTTGAGACTTGCGAACGAGCGGGCGGAACTATTCGGGGTCGATTACCAGATCAGTTCGCAAGCGCCCTACGCCCACGCGAGCGAGTTGAAAGCCGGCGACATTGCGCTTAACCAGTCGGTCATGACCATACGCTTTCGGCTGCTGCACGAAGAGGATCTTCTGCGCTTTTTCAACACATTGCAGGATGCGGGGGCGGGCATGTTCGCGATCGACGAGTGCGCGATGAAACGCACGGATACGACCGGCGCCATCCGCTACCAACCCAACCTCGCCGCCGAGTGCAAACTCTCGTGGATCACCGCCAAACCGCGCCGGGTGGAGAATCAGCCGTGAGGCGCGCGCTTCTCGGCCTCGCCTTCGCTCTCGCGCCGCTGGCGCCGTACGCCGCCGAGCCGCTCGGCCGGCTCTTCTATACTCCGGCCCAGCGCGTCCAACTCGACGTGGCACGCAGCCAGAAAAGCCGCGCCGCGACCAGTGCCGAGCCAGAGGAACCGCCGCTGTTGCCGGAGGTAGTCACCTACGACGGGCTCGTGCGGCGCAGCGATGGCAGGACTACGGTGTGGATCAACAACCGGGCAATCAATGATGGGAAAGCCCCTGGTGGGGTGCCTGTCACCAGCAGGCTGCGTCCGGACGGGAGCGTGAGCCTCGGCATCGCTCAATCCGATCATTCGGTCAATCTCAAGGTCGGACAAAGCGTCGAAATCGTGTCGGGCACGATCGCCGAGCCCTACAGCCGCGCACGCGGCAGCGACAAAGCTGCCGGAAAACCGGCGGTGTCACAGCCGAAGCCTGCTTCAACCGGAGCGCCGACCGGCGCGCGAGCGGCACCAGCGACCCGCAGGGATGCGGATGGCAATGGTGCGGACCCGCGCTAGGTGCAGCGTGCGCGCTGCGCAGAATGGGCAGGCGCTGCTCGCGCTACTCGTGATACTCGGAATCGGCTTCGGCGCGTTGTTCTACACGTTGATCAGTCCCGCTTCCCTCGCGCTCGAGACTGAGAAAACTACCAGCGAGGCCCTGGCGCAAGCGCGCGAGGCGCTGATTGGCTATGCCGCGAGCGACGATAACCGCCCCGCCTCGCTGCCCTGCCCGGACACCGACAACAACGGCTCCGCGCAGCTCTACGCCGGCAGCTACTGCCCGAGCGAGATCGGGCGTCTGCCGTGGCGCACGCTGGGCCTGCCGGACCTTCGTGACGGCAGCGGCGAGCGGCTCTGGTACGCCGTGTCGCGGGCGTTTTCGCGCAACCCGGCTGGCGCGCCGGCTCTGAACACGGACACGCCCGGTCAGCTGGCGGTGACCGGCACCGCGCCGGCAAGCAGTGTGGTCGCGGTCGTATTCGCGCCCGGCCCTGTTCTCGGCGCTCAGGCGCGGGACGCGGCGAGTCAGAATCTGGTGCAGAACTATCTCGAGGGCGGCAACGAAGTCACCGGCGCCACCACGTTCGTGACCGCGTCCGCCGGCGCTACGTTCAACGACCGGTTGCTACCGCTCACCCGCGATGCACTGCTGCCCGTGGTGGAGATGCGCGTCGCCCGCGAGGCGCGAACCGTGCTGCGCGCTTTTTTCAGCGCCCACGGCTACTTCCCGTTCGCCAACGCCTATGCCGATGGCACCTACCGATGCACCACCAGCCAGTATGGCGGTCGCATTCCGCGTTACTTCTCCGACGACTGCAAGATCGCTCCGACCGATCCGGACTGGAACGGGGTCACCTGGCCGGCGTGGTTTTTTTCGAATGACTGGCATCAGATTGCGTTCTACGCCGTTGCCTCGCGCTGCGCTTCGCCGACGGCGCCGGGCTGCGCCGCCGCCGGCAGCCTGATGACGGTCACCGGCATGCCCGCGCCCAACGATGACCTGCAGGCGCTGGTGATCATGCCTGGGCGCGCGCTGGGCGCGCAGGCACGCCCGTGCGCAACAGTGAACGACTGCATCGAGGACGTGGAAAACACGAACGGCGACTTCGTTTACGCCCGAACGGTCGTAGGCGCAACCGCGAACGACCGGCTGGTCACCGTCGCGCCCTGAGCGATGCATCGCTCTCAGCAGGGGTTTTCGTTGATCGAGCTGGCCGTGGCGGTGCTCGTCATCGCGCTTCTCCTCGGAAGCATCCTTGTGCCGCTCAACACCCAGATCGAGCAGCGCAGGACGAGCGACACGCGCAAGGCGATGGACGAAATACGCGAGGCATTGATCGGATTCGCGATCATCAACGGGCGCCTGCCGTGCCCGGACACCGACAGCGATCCCGCGGCGGCGGGATACGGCCTCGAGGAGGCCGCGTGCAGTGCCGACCCTGTGACCGAGGGGTATCTGCCCTGGAAATCGCTGGGCGTGGCGGAAATGGACGCATGGGGCATCCGGCGCACCGCAGTCGGCAGCCTTCGCATCGGAGACTGGCGCTACCGGGTGGACCGGAATTTCGCCGTAGCCTTCACGCTCGCCACCGGCTTCAGCGCCGATGCGCTCACGGTGAGGAACAGCGCGGGTACTGCCCTCACTTCGTCGACCGAGCGCCCCGTCGCCATCATTTTTTCCGCGGGCGCCAACACCGCGGCCGATGGGCAGAACGCACTCGCGAGTTTCGAGCCGACGAGCGGGATCTACCAGGCGGACGTTCCGAGCAGCACTTTCGACGACATCCTGATCTGGATTTCGCGGCCGATCCTGTTCAACCGCATGGTGGCTGCGGGAAAACTTCCGTGACTCCCGTTCACCCTGCGCTTCGCCGCGCGAGTTCGAAACAGACCCGGCCGCGTTCGTTGGCTGCAAGCCTGAGGGTGTACTCGAGCTGCGCGGCGTGACGCGCCGCGTGGTAGAGCCCGACGCCCAGTCCGTACCTGGAGGCCACGGGCGCAGCGAACAGTTGCGCCGCGATGCCTTCCGCGACCGGTGCTCCAGTATCACATACTGTGAGCTGTCCGCCGTTTGCGGGCGAGAACGTAACGCCGACCTCCAGCTCCCCGCCGTGTGTCCGTTTCCGGATCGCGTTCTCGATCAGATTGGCGGCGACGCTGTCGAACAGTTCGGCAGGCACGCTGGGCCCGGGCGCACTGGCGGTCGCGTCGAACCGGAACCGGATATCGCGCGCGCTGTAGCGCTGCACCAACGCATCCCACCATGCTTTCGCATCCACGAGGCTCGCGGCTGCGAAACCTGGTGCACGGAGTTTCTCGAGCGTCGTGTTCAGGCGTTGCGTGATCTGCGGCAGCTGGCGCTGCATCAGCGCCTGCAGCGCCGCGGCCTGCTCGGGAGTGCTGGTCTCGGCGACGGCGCACAACGAATGCAATGACTGCAACAGGTTCTTCACGTCGTGGGTGAGACGTGACCCGGTCTCGTAGATCGCCTGCGTATAGGCGTTTTGCAGCTGGGTCTGCTCGCGCTGCTTGGCGCGGTAGAAGTATCCCACCATCTGGGCGAGAAGTTTGGTGTGCAGCAACATCGCGGGGGAAGGCTGCCATCGGGTGTAGACGCGCAAGGCAATCTCCTGGGCCGCGATCTCGGATACGTGCCCGGACTTCCGGCCGAATTCGCCGCCGGCGCTCACCGCGCGCCACTCGAGCCCCGTCACCCAGGGCATTTCCAGCATGCGCTGCAACGCCGCCTCTAGGAAGCGTTCGGGCTGCGCCTCCACCTGCGCGAGTTCCGCGAGATTCTGGATCCAGCGCTCGAACGGCAGCCCGATGCTCAGCAGGTAGCGCGAAAGCATCTGCCCCAGGCCTGCGAAGCCGCTGCGCGGATTCCACAGCCAGGACAGCGCGACCAGCAGCAGTGCGATGACGAACAAAGTCTGCGCGAGGGCCCATGGGTATGCGCTGTGGCTTACCTGCTGCACCACGAAACTCCCCAGCACCAGCACCAGCACCAGAAGGAACAGCAGAATGCTGTAGAAGAGATCGACGACGACCAGCGCGGCGTCACGCACCGATTCCGTGCGCGTCAGGCCTATGGCGAGGGGAATGAACGCGAGCCCGTAGCGCACCAGCGCAAGCTGCGCGGTTTCGACGACGCTCCCCGCGTGGAGCTGCGGCACCACCCAGATCAACAGCATCGACAGCAGGTACACCGCTGCCAGGACGGACGCGAGACGCTGGCGGCGATCTGCGGTGCCGGGCACCGAGCCGCCGATGAGGCCGAACAGCACCGCCAGCCACACCGCCACGAGCCACCAGCTGCTCGACGCTGCCAGCACCACACCCGCCCCTACCACCAGCAGCGCGTGTCGCAGTTCGATCTCGCGCTCGCCGCGCCAGACCGGCTGCCACAGCAGAAACAGTCCGAAATGGGCGAGCAGAAACGCGCGCGCCCACCATTCGCTGATGTCCCAGGCGAGTGCAGCGTGCAACGCAAGCAACATCACGCACAGTCGCAAGTGTCCGTGGGCCGCGAAAGCGGCCACCGCCGGCGTGCCGGCGCGCCCATTCGTGCCCGGCCCATCTCCCCGCCCCGGGATGGCGCCCCGTGATTCGCTATACTGTGACGTCAATCAGGCACCATTTTCCATGCGCTTGGCCGCGACCATCGCCCGCTACACGCTGCTTGAAGCCGTGCGCACACGGCTCCCCCTGCTGGTGGTCTCCGCGATCCTGTTGCTGGTCTCCGCAAGCCTGTTCGCGCAGCAGCTTGCGATTGCTGAAGGCACGCGTTTCCAGATCGGACTTTATGCCGCGGGCGCGCGCCTTGGCGCAGTGTTCATCGCCGGATTGTACGTGCTTGCAAGCATGGCGCGCGAATTCGACGACAAAGGGCTCGATGTCATGCTGGCGCTCGATCTGCCGCGCGCCCATTACCTGCTCGGAAAACTTGCCGGATATCTCGCGATCGGCATGCTGCTCGCCGCAGCCGCGGCGCTACCGCTCGCGTTCGCCGCCCCGTGGTCCGCCGCGCTGCAGTGGGCCATCTCGCTCGGCCTGGAACTCTCCGTCGTCATCGCCTTCGCCCTGTTCTGCATCGTATCGCTCGGCCATCTCACGGTGGCGGCGAGCCTGATGGCCGGATTCTACCTGCTCGGCAGGTCGCTGGCGGCGGTGCGGCTCATGAGCGCGAACCCGATTGCCGGGGGCGACACCCTGGCGCACCAGGTAATGCACTGGACAGCGGAGGGCCTCGCGCTCCTGATGCCGGCATTCGACGAGTGGACACGCACTGCCTGGGTGGTCGACGCGCCTGCCGACTGGACACACATCGCGGTACTCGCGGGGCATGGCGCACTGTACGTCATGCTGCTCGCAGCAGCAGCCATGTTTGATTTCTACCGCAAGGACTTCTGATGCGCGAGCGCGGCGTCACCGCGGTTCCCCGCCCGGTCATTGCGCTCTTGGCGGCGACGCTCGTCGCCCAGATCACGTGGCAAGCCGCGCGCCCGGCGCCAGTCGCGCGCGCCGAAGCGCTTGGCTCGCCTTACCCGACGGCCGTAACGCGTGTCCTGACCGGCGACGAGGTAATTGCCGCTGCACAACTCGCGGCACTCTACCTGCAGGCCTTCGACAACCAGCCGGGCGTGAGCGTACCGTTTCGTGACCTCGACTACGTCCGCGTCGAACAGTGGCTCACGAGCATGCTCGAGCTCGATCCGCGCGGTCAGTATCCGCTGATGATGGCGTCGCAACTCTATGCGCAGGTGCCCGTTGCGGCAAAGCAGCGCGCAATGCTCGATTTCGTGCACCGCAGGTTTCTCGAAGATCCGGACCGGCGCTGGCGCTGGCTCGCGCACGCGGTGATCACGGCCAGGCATCGGTTGCACGACCTCAAGCTTGCGCTGCGTTACGCCGAGGACATCGCGCACCACGCGCGGGGCGCGCCCGGCTGGGCACGACAGATACGCATATTCATCCTCGAAGACCTGGGCGAACGCGAGTCGGCCTCGATCCTGCTCGGAGGTCTCCTTGCCGAGGGCGAGGTCACCGATCCGCAGGAAATCCGCTTCCTCACCGAACGTCTCGAAGCGCTTAAAGCCGCCGAAATCTCGTCATCTTCGACGGCAAAATGACAGTGCCGCCGGTAAGGCAGCTTGCGCTGCTCGACTGCCGATGGCCACCGATGCAGCAATGGCAACGAGATAGGGTTTCGGCATCGAAAGCCGGAATTGATGATTTCAATGTTTTTTCAATTGGTTATGACATGTCCCGGGCTCGGGGTTTACATCCAGTCTACGGTGTGCCCCAAAAAAGCGTTCTATCTCAAGGTGTTGGTACGCTAATTGCGATGTTGCGTGAGCCGGCTGCAACCATCAATCGCTGCGGGAGGAAATCATGAAGACCCAACAAGGCTTTACCCTGATCGAAATTGCGATCGTGCTGGTAATCATCGGCTTGTTACTGGGCGGCGTGTTGAAGGGCCAGGAACTGATCACCAGTGCCCGCGTGCGCAACCTGATCGCGCACCAGGATGGCGTGAAGGCGGCGTATTTCGGTTTTCTGGATCGCTACCGCGCGTTACCGGGTGATTACAGCCAGGCCACGACCAATATTCCAGGCTGTGCTGCTTGCCAGAATGGCGACAACAACGGGCAGATTCTTCTTAACGGCGCAATCCTCGAGTCGATTTCCGCATGGGAACATCTGTCGAAGGCGGGTTTCATAACCGGCAGTTACGTGTATGCAGCCGTGGCAGCGCCGAGTAACACGCCAGTCAATCCCTACGGATCGCTCGTGCAATTGATCTTTGACAGCGTCTATCAGGATGCCGCCCCCGCTGCTCGGCACAACCTGAAGACCGGTAACAACATTCCGTCCGATATCCTTGCCGAAGTCGATCGCAAGATTGATGACGGACTCGGCAACGGCGGACAGTTGAGATTCTCGACTTTCGGCGGCGCGACGAATGCCGCCGACGTATGCTTCGCTAGCGGCACGGGCGCATGGCAGTCGGCCACGCCCAACGCCAACTGCGGCGCGACGACGCTGTTCTAAGCGGCTGTCGGCCGCAGTTAAAAGCCCGCTGCGTGCGGGCTTTTTGTTTGCCTGCGTTCCGGGGGCCAGGTCACCCTTGCAGCAGCTTGATTTCGGCAGCAGCAAGGTCTCCGGCGGCGCCCAGCAGAACCAGCACGTCGCCTTCCTCGATGCAAGTATCCGGCGCCGGCGTGATGGTTCTGACGTTGTGCCGCCGCACTGCTGTCACCTCCACGTTGAGCGCGTTCAGGTCGAGGTGCGACAGGGTTTTGCCGATCGCCGCCGCGCCGGCCACGATCGTGACCGAATGCAGCCGTGGCTGATCCTCGTGATCGAGATCCTCGCCTTCATCCGAGATGCCGCGGAAAAAACCCCGGAACAGGCTGTAGCGATGCTCGCGCGTTTCGCGGATGCGCCGCAGCACCCGGTTGAGCGGCGTACCAATCAGCATGAGCGTGGTCGAGGCCAGCATCAGGCTGCCCTCCATGATCTCCGCCACGACCTCCGCGGCCCCGGCGTTCTTCAGCCGGTCAATGTCAGAATCGTCAAGCGTGCGCACCACGACCGGCAGCCCGGGGCGCAGTTGGCGCACGTGGTTGAGGATCTTCACCGCGGAGCCCGTGTCCGCGTAGGTGATGGCCAGTGCCTTGGCCCGCAACAATCCGGCCGCCACCAGCACCTCGCGCCGGGCGGCATCTCCGAATACGACGCTCTCACCGGCCGCCGCGGCCTCACGTATCCGGTGCGGGTCGATGTCGAGCGCGATGAACGGAACCCGCTCCTGCTCAAGCAGGCGGGCCAGGTTCTGGCCGCTGCGTCCATAACCGCAGACCACCACGTGCTGCTCGGCCGCCAACGATTGCGCCGCGATATTGGTGACCTGCAAAGCCCGCGTCATCCATTCGGACGCAGCCCAGCGGCGCACGATGCGCTCGCTGCGCTCGATCACGAATGGCGCGATCAACATCGACAGCACCATCGCCGCCAGCACCGGCTGCAGGGTGTCGGCGCGCAGAAGCCCCGCCGCATGCGCGTGACTGAGCAGCACGAATCCGAACTCCCCGCACGCGCCGAGCGCGAGCCCGGCGCGAAGGGCCACGCTGATACCCGCGCCGAACAGTCGTGCAAGGCCGGTGATCAACAGGGTCTTCATCACCACAAGCGCCACCAGCAGCACGCTCACCCAGACGTTGTCCACGACAACGCGTACGTCAAGCAGCATGCCGATGGTGACGAAGAACAGGCCGAGCAGAAGTTCGCGGAACGGTCTTATGTCCTCCTCGACCTGATAGCGATATTCGGTTTCCGAAATCAGGACGCCGGCAACGAAGGCGCCCAGGGCGAGCGACAGGCCGGCCAACTCGGTGACGAACCCCACGCCGAGCACCACCAGCAGCACATTCAACACGAAGAGTTCGGACGACTTCTGGCTGGCAACGATGTGAAACCAGCCGCGCATCAGGCGCTGGCCGACGAATAGCAGAACCGCGAGCACGACCACCGCCTTGAGCAAAGCGAAGCCGAGATTGAGCGCCAGCGCTCCCGGCGGAGCGGCAAACGCCGGGATGAGAATCAGGAGCGGCACCACCGCGAGATCCTGAAACAGCAGGATGCCGATGATCTGCCGCCCGTGCGGCGAGTTGAGCTCCAGGCGCTCGACCAGGAGCTTGGCGAGGATCGCGGTGGACGACATCGCGAGTGCGCCGCCCAGGACGATGCCCGCCTGCCAGGTCGTACCGGACAGCAGGGCGAGGCCGAGCACGACCGCCATCGTGGTCGCCACCTGCGCACCACCCAATCCGAATACGATGCGCCGCATGGTGACGAGCCGCGACAGGCTGAATTCCAGCCCGATGCTGAACATCAGGAACACGACACCGATCTCGGCGAGCAGGTCGACTTGCTGGGTCGTGTGGATCCACCCCAGCGCGTGGGGGCCGATGATCACGCCGACGATGAGATACCCGAGCAGCGACGGCAGACGCAGGCTGCGGAAAACCACCACCACCACCACGGCGGCGGCAAGCAGGATGAGTACCTGTTGCAGTATCGTTTGCATGTCGTGCGGCGCAGGCGATCAGCCGAATCATGCCCTATCGACACTGGATTGCAAGCGTGCGGGCCGGCGCCGGAAGGGGCAGCGCAGAAAAGGCGTTCTGCTATACTCTCGCGCGATGAGCAGCCCGCTAACCCACGCACGATCGTCGGCGGCGGATGTGGTGGCCATGGCCCGCACCGTGCTCGAAATCGAGGCGAAGGCGGTATACGACCTGGTCGGCACGCTCGACGAGCGCTTCGCGCGGGCGGTGGAGATGATTCTCGAGTGCCGCGGCCGCGTGGTCGTGGGCGGCATCGGCAAGTCCGGACACATCGCACGCAAGATCGCTTCGACGCTCGCGAGCACCGGCACACCGGCCTTTTTCGTGCACCCCGCGGAAGCGAGCCATGGCGACCTCGGCATGGTTACACGCGATGACATCTTCGTTGCGCTGTCGAACTCCGGAGAAACCACGGAATTGCTCGCGATCGTGCCATTGCTCAAGCGACAGGGGGCCGCGCTCATTGCGCTGACGGGGCACCCGGAGTCGAGCCTGGCGCGGGAAGCGGACGTGCATCTGTACGCCGGGGCACAGAAGGAAGCTTGCCCGCTGAACCTTGCGCCCACGGCGAGCACCACGGCTGCCCTCGCGCTCGGCGATGCGCTCGCGGTGGCCTTGATGAAGGCAAAAGGGTTCACCCAGGACGAATTTGCACTGTCGCACCCCGGCGGCACGCTCGGACGCCGGTTGCTCACCCACGTGCGCGACGTGATGCGCACGGGCGAGAACGCGCCGCGCGTGGCCGATGCGGTCACGACCATGGACGCCATGCTGGAAATGTCGCGGGGCCGCATGGGCATGACGGCGATTCTGGATGCGGGCGCCCGGGTCATCGGCATCTTTACCGACGGTGACCTGCGTCGCGTCCTGCAGAAGGGCGTCGACCTGAAGACGACGCCGATCATCGAGGTGATGTCGCCCTCGCCCCGCACCATCGGCCCGGACAGGCTCGCCGCGGAAGCGGTCGAGATCATGGAGCGCAACAAGGTGAATCAGTTGCTCGTCGTCGACCCGCAGTTGCGGTTGCTCGGCGCGCTCAACATGCATGACCTGTTCCGCGCCAAGGTGATATAGGGAGCGGGATTCGGGTGTCAGAATTCAGCTGTCCGCTCACCGCTCTGCGCCTACCGAATTGATGCAGGACGTCTATCACAAAGCGAGCCGAATACGGCTTGCAATCTTCGACGTGGACGGCGTGCTGACCGATGGCACGCTGTACTATTCCGGCGCCGGCGAGGAACTCAAGGCGTTCAACGTGCGCGACGGGCACGGCCTGAAGATGCTGCAGGCGAGCGGCGTCAGGCTCGCGATCGTCACCAGCCGCAAATCGAGCTGTGTCGAACTGCGCGCACGCAATCTCGGAATCGATCTGCTGTACCAGGGTGCCTCGGAGAAGCGCACGGTGTTCGAGGATATGCTGCGTGAACTCGGGTTGGCAGCGCAAGCCACGTGCTTCATGGGTGACGACGTGATCGACCTCCCCGTCCTGCGGCGCTGCGGTCTTGCCGTCACGGTGCCTGACGCCCCCGCGCTCGTGCGCCGGCACGCACACTACGTGACTGCCGCGGCAGGCGGGCATGGCGCCGTGCGTGAAGCGTGCGAACTCATCATGCGGGGCCAGAACACGCTCGACGCGCAGCTCGCGCATTATCTCGTATAGCGGATGCTGGGAGCAGGCTGAGATGCAGGAACGGTTGACCGCGTGGTTTCCGCTATTCCTGCTCGCGACGCTCGCGGCGCTGACGGTCTGGCTCGACCGTGTCGTGCAACCGCCACCGCCGGGACGCCCGGCCATCGCGCGGCACGATCCCGATTACTTCGTCGATGGTCTGTCCGTGATGCGCATGGCGCCCGACGGCTCCATCAAGCACACCCTGGCGGCCCACCGGATGGTGCATTATCCGGACGACGACACGACTCATATCGAGACTCCCCGCTTCGTCTCGTACGCGACCCGACGCGCGCCCGTCACGATCACTGCGAGGGGGGCGCTGGTTTCAAGCGAAGGCGAAAACATCTACTTCCAGGACGACGTGCGCGTGACGCGGGCGGCATTCGCCGACCGGAGCGAGCTGGTCGTGCAGACGAGCTATCTCCACGTCGTTCCCGACGAGAGCATTGCCCGGACCGATCGGGCAGTGACGATCACGGACGCGAATACCACAGTGCGCGCAGTTGGCTTAGAATTGAACAGTGAGACCCGCGTTCTGAAACTGCTGTCAAGCGTAAGAGGCATCTATCATGATCCCGGCAAGCCGGCTGACCGGCGCACCGGCAACCCGGGGCGACCTTAGTTACATGACGGGCCGGCGCCTCGCGCTCGCCATTGCATGCGCGCTGGTGCTGGCGGGCGCCGCCCACGGCGAGAAGGCCGACCGCGACAAGCCGATCAATCTCGAGGCGGACCGCGTCACGGTGGACGATGCTAAGCAGCTTGCAACCTTCGAGGGCAACGTGGTCCTCACGCAGGGCACGATGGTGATCCGGGGCGACCGCATGGAGGTGCGGCAGGATTACGACGGATTCAGGCACGGCATTTCGTGGGGCAAGCTCGCGTATTTCAGGCAAAAACGCGAGGGCTTCGACGAATACATCGAAGGTTGGGCCGAGCGCATCGAATACGATGGGCGCGCGGACAAAGTGCAGATGTTCACCCGCGCCGCGATGAAACGGGGCCAGGACGAGGTACGCGGTGACTACATCTCCTACGACGCCACGACCGAGTTCTTTCAGGTGATCGGTGGCGGCGCCAAGGCAGCGAGCCCCAACAATCCCGACGGCCGCGTGCGCGCGGTGATGCAACCCAAGTCCCGGGAGAAGCCGCCGGCGTCTCCTCCGGTGACGCTGAAGCCGGCGACGGACCTCGCTGCACCACGCGAAGAACCCGGTGCGGCGAAGAAGTAGGAAACACGCCGGGGCGGATGTGGCGCTCACCGCGCCCCCCGGCGCCAGCGTCCGAGCCCGACCCCTTTCGCAACCCGCCTCGCCGCCCGAATCTCTCGCGATACGTACGGGATAAAGATGTTCGCACATGAGTGAACTCAAGGCAGAACGCCTGAAGAAGCGCTACCGCTCGCGCGTGGTCGTCAAGGACGTCTCGCTCGATGTGAGCAGCGGCGAAGTGATCGGCCTGCTGGGTCCCAATGGCGCCGGCAAGACCACCTGTTTTTACATGATGGTCGGCCTCGTGCCGATGGACGGTGGCGACCTGTATCTCGACGGGCGCAAACTCACGCACATGCCGATACACCGCCGCGCGCGCCTCGGCCTGAGCTACCTGCCGCAGGAGATATCGATCTTCAGGCGCCTCACGGTCGCGGACAACATCCGCGCGGTGCTCGAACTGCACCATCGCGACCCGGACCACATCGCGAACCGCCTCGACGACCTGCTGCGCGACCTGCACATCGCCCATCTCAGGGACGACCCCGCGATCAGCCTTTCGGGCGGCGAAAGGCGGCGCGTGGAAATCGCCCGGGCGCTTGCCACCCAGCCGCGGTTCATCCTGCTCGACGAGCCGTTCGCCGGCGTCGATCCCATCGCCGTCCTCGAGATCCAGAAGATCATAGGATTTCTCCGGGAGCGCGGCATCGGCGTGCTGATCACCGATCACAACGTCCGGGAAACGCTGGGAATCTGCGATCGCGCCTATATCATCAACGACGGCGGGGTTCTCGCCTACGGAAAACCCGACGAAATCGTTTATAATGAGAGCGTCAGACGGGTTTACCTGGGAGAACATTTTCGCCTCTAGCGCCGTTGAGAATGACCTCTCCCAACCGGCGGAATGTGCTCCGGGGCGATCCGGCCCCGCGGGTGTTTTGTGGAACGCACTAGCAGTGGGAACGGCGTGAGCCGCGTCACGGCCCTGTCCAGCGACAGCCACTTTCACCTCTCGGCATGAAGCATTCCCTCCAGCTCCGGTTATCCCAGCACCTCGCGCTCACCCCGCAGCTGCAGCAGTCGATACGGCTCCTGCAGTTGTCCACGCTGGAACTGAATCAGGAGCTCGAGCGCGTGCTGCAGGAAAATCCCCTGATCGAGCGCGACGACGAAGCGGAACGCCCCGCGATCGCGCCGGACATGCGCGCCGATGCCCCGCTGGAACGTCCGCAGGATGCGGGCGAAACGGCCGAGCACGAGCCTGCGGATGTGGAGACCGCCGATTTCGGTGCATTGGACGACGCGCCTTCCGCGGGGGGGGGGCGCGACGATGGTGACGAAGGCGAATTTCCGCACGTGGTCGCCGAGTCGCCCACCCTTCGCGCGCACCTCCTCACGCAGCTCTCGCTCACCAAGCTCTCGCAACGCGACCGGCAGCTGGTCGCGCTGCTCATCGATTCGCTGGATGAGGACGGCTACCTGAAGCCCGAACTGCCCGAGTTGCTCGCCATGCTGCCTGCGGAACTGGAAGTCGAGCTGGAGGAATTGCAGATCGCGCTGAAGCATCTGCAGCATTTCGAACCCGCCGGCGTCGGCGCCCGTGGTCTGGGCGAATGCCTTGCCCTGCAGCTCGCGGCGCTCCCGGAGGACACGCCGTACCGCAGACAGGCCCTGGAAACCGTCACGGCGCACCTCGATCTACTCGCGGCGCGCGATTTCAGCAAGCTCAAACGCCAACTGCACTGTGACGACGGCTGCCTTCGTGCAGTGCAAAAGCTGATTACAGGGCTCGATCCGCGGCCCGCGCGGAATTTCTCCAACACCGAGACGCGCTTCATCGTGCCGGACGTAACGGTGCGGAAGCTGAAGGGTGCATGGGTGGCGGCGCTCAATCCGCAGGCCATGCCGCGGCTGCGGGTGAACCGCCTCTATGCGGACATACTGAACCGGAATCGCGGCGCGGGCTCGCAGCAACTCGCCAGCCAGTTGCAGGAGGCGAAATGGCTGATCAAGAACATCCAGCAGCGGTTTGATACCATCCTGCGCGTGGCGCAGGCCGTCGTCGACCGGCAGCGGCAGTTTCTGGAGCATGGCGAAGTGGCGATGCGGCCGCTCGTGCTGCGCGAGATCGCGGAGGCTGTCGAATTGCACGAGTCCACCATTTCCCGCGTCACCACCCAGAAATACATGCACACGCCTCGCGGCATCTTCGAGCTCAAGTACTTCTTCGGCAGCCACGTCACGACCGAAACCGGTGGCGCCGCCTCGAGCACCGCGATTCGCGCGCTCATCCGGCAGTTCGTCGGCGCCGAGGATACACGCAAGCCCCTGACCGACAGCCAGATTTCGGAAATCCTCGGGCAGCAGGGGCTGGTCGTCGCGCGGCGTACGGTCGCCAAGTACCGGGAATCTTTGCAGATCCTGCCGGTCAACCTGAGACGATCGCTGTAAGCGAAAGGAAGGCACGATGAATCTGTACCTGACCGGGCACCATCTCCAGATCACCTCCGCGATCCGCGACTATGTCGCGAACAAACTCATCCGCATCACGCATCATTTCGACCATGTGATCGACGTCAATGTGATCCTCAGTGTGGAAAAACTGCAGCAGAAGGTCGAGGCCACCGTGCACGTCAGAGGCCGGGACATCTTCTGCGAGAGCAGCGATCCCGATATGTACGCTGCGATCGACAACCTGATCGACAAGCTTGACCGCACCATCATCAAGCACAAGGAGAGGAACCTGCGGCACCGCCACGATGACATGCCGATCAAACACAAGGCGGCGCAGTAACGGCGCCGCCCGCGCGACGCCGCTTCCCGGATCCACCACGCCCAACCCATGAACCTCATCGCACCGCTCCTTCCGCTCGCCCACGTGCTCGTCGACGTCGACGTGTCGAGCAAGAAACGCGTGTTCGAGCAAGTCGGCCTGCTGTTCGAGAACAGCCTTCATATCGCGCGCAGCACGGTGTTCGACAGCCTGTTCGCGCGCGAGAAACTCGGTTCCACCGGCCTCGGACAGGGAATCGCGATCCCGCACGGCCGGGTCAAGGGTCTCAAGGAAGCCGCCGGAGCCGTCGTGCGCCTGAGACAGCCGATCCCGTTCGACGCGCCCGACGGACAGAGTGTCGCGTTGATCTTCGTGCTGCTCGTTCCCGATCGCGCCACCGACCTGCACCTGCAGATCCTCTCCGAACTCGCGCAGATGTTCGGCGACCGCCCGCTGCGCGGGCGGCTTCTCGCGGCCCCGAGCGCCGCCGAGTTGCACCAACTGATCACCGCCTGGCAGCCCGATGCCGCAGCTCAGCATAGCCCGGTTGTTTGAGGACAACGAGGCCAAGCTCAAGCTTGCGTGGATCGCCGGCGAAGACGGCGGTGCAAAGGAACTCGACAGCGAACTCACCCGCGATTCGTCCCGGGGTCTGATCGGTCACCTCAATTTCATCCATCCCAATCTGATCCAGGTGCTCGGACTCTCCGAGGCCGACTATCTCAACGGTCTCGATCCCGAGCACTGCGGCAGAATGCTCGCTCAGGTCGCCACCGGCGATCTCGCCTGTTTCATCGTCGCCGGCGTCGCGCCGGCGCCGGCGACGCTCGTTACGGTCGCGCGGGCGACGCAGACCCCGCTCTTCCTCTCGCCGGTGCCGAGTGTGGAATTGATGTGGATGCTGCGGCCGTACCTTGCGCGCGCGCTCGCCGAATCGACCGCCGTGCACGGGGTGCTGCTCGACGTGCTCGGCATGGGCGTGCTGATCACCGGGGACTCCGGCGTGGGCAAGAGCGAACTTGCCCTGGAGCTCATCAGCCGCGGCGGCGGGCTGATCGCGGACGATGTCGTTGAACTGTACCGGGTCGGCCCGGAAGCGGTCGAGGGGCGCTGTCCGGCGCTGCTCAAGGATTTCCTGGAGGTGCGGGGGCTGGGCGTCCTCGACATCCGCGCGATCTTCGGCGAGGCGGCGCTGCGGCCGCGCAAGAACGTCAAGCTCATCGTGAACCTGGAGCGCCGCTCGGGATCCGACGCCGCGCCGCTGGAGCGGCTGCCGCTCAAACCCGGCACCGAGCAACTGATGGGCGTGGACATCCGCAAGGTGACGATCCCGGTGGCCGCCGGACGCAATCTCGCCGTGTTGACGGAAGCGGCGGTGCGCAGCTACGTGCTCGAGCTGCGCGGTTTCGACAGCACGCGCGAGTTCATCGCGCGCCAGTCGAAGGAGATGGACAAACGTGACCGGTGACCGGTGATGGGTGATGGGTGATGGGTGATGGGTGATGGGTGATGGGTGATGGGTGAT
>MEQT01000134.1 GCA_001770325.1 Betaproteobacteria bacterium RIFCSPLOWO2_02_64_14 | reverse complement strand
ATGAGCTTGACCAGCCGCAGGTAATAAAACGCCCCGATGAGCGAGAACAGCACCGCCACCACCGCGAGCCACACATAGCCCGCGTTGATGACTGCCTGCAGCACCGACAGCTTGGCGTAGAAGCCGACCGTGGGCGGCACGCCCGCCATGGAGAACATGAGCAGCAGCATCAAGAATGCGTACCACGGGCTGCGCTGGTTGAGACCCTTGAAATCGTCGAGGTTCTCGGCCTCGAATCCGCTGCGCGAGAGCACCATGATCATGCCGAAGGTGCCGAGATTCATCAGCACATAGACCACGACGTAAAACATCCCCGATCCGTAGCCGTTGAGGTCCCCCGAAAGAATGCCAAGCAGCAGGAAGCCCATGTGGGAGATGGTCGAGTAAGCCAGCATGCGCTTGAGGTTGGTCTGCGCGATCGCCGTGATATTGCCGATCGCCAGCGACAGCACGGCCATCACGATCAGCATCGGCTGCCATTCCGCGAGCAGTTGCTCGGCACCGAGCCCCTGCACCAGCAGCCGCATGATGAACGCGAACGCGGCGAGCTTGGGCGCCGAGCCGATGAACAGCGTCACCGCGGTAGGCGCCCCGTGGTAGACGTCGGGCACCCACATGTGGAAGGGCACCGCGCCGAGCTTGAAACCAAGGCCCGCGACGATGAACACCAGCGCGAAGATGAGCACCGGTGTGCGGCCGCGGCCGTCGAAGACCACTTCCCCGAGCTGCGTGATCTCCAGCGTGCCGGTGGCGCCGTAGAGCATCGACATGCCGTAGAGCAGCATCCCGGAAGCGAGCGCGCCGAGCACGAAATACTTCATGGCCGCCTCGGTGGCGACCGCCGAGTCGCGCTGCAGCGCCACCAGGGCGTAGAGCGAGAGCGTGAGGAGCTCCAGCCCGAGGTAGAGCGTGAGCAGGTGATTGGCCGAGATCATGATCATCATGCCCAGCGTCGCGGTGAGCGCGAGCACGAAGAATTCGCCGCGGAACATGCCGCGCGCCGCGATGTAGGCCCGGGAATAGACCATGACCGCCATCACCGCGAGGTACACCAGGAGCTTCAGCACGTCCGACATCAGGTCATCGACGAACATGCGGCTGAAGGTGTAGGTTGGCTCGATGGTGTGCGTCGCGTACGTGATCACGATACAGCCGGCGAGCGCGGCCTGCGTCAGGGCATAGGTCACGATGCGGTTGTCGTCGCTCACGAAGAGGTCCACGGTGAGGATCACGCATATCATCCCGAGCAGAAACAGTTCGGGATACGCCGGCCACAGGGGAAGGATGTAGTGCATGTCGGCTCGCTATGGCGTCCGCAGCTTGCCCTGCGCCACGTGCGTGAGCAGGTCGTTGACCGAGACGTGCAGCACCTGGGCGAAGGGATCGGGGTACACGCCCATCGCGAGCACCGCCACCGCCAGCAGCCCCAGCACCAGGAACTCCCGCAGGTTGATGTCCTTCAATGCGCCGACGCGCGCGTTCGCGACCGCACCGAAGATGACGCGCTTGTACATCCACAGCGTGTAGGCCGCGCCGAAGATGAGGGTGGTCGCCGCCAGCGCCGCGTACCAGAAATCCGCCTTGACCGCCCCCATGATGACCATGAACTCGCCGACGAAGCCGCTGGTGCCGGGCAGCCCGGCGTTCGCCATCGCGAACAGCATGAACAGCGCCGCGAACACCGGCATGGTATTGACCACCCCTCCGTAGTCGGCGATCTGCCGCGAATGCAGGCGGTCATAGAGCACGCCCACGCACAGGAACAGCGCGCCCGAAACGAAGCCATGGGAAATCATCTGGATGATCGCGCCCTCCATGCCCTGGGCATTGAAGATGAAGATGCCCAGTGTCACGAAACCCATGTGCGAGACGGAAGAGTAGGCAATGAGTTTCTTCATGTCCGACTGCACCAGCGCCACGAGCCCGATGTAGACCACCGCGATCAGCGAGAGCGCGATCACGAAACCCGCCAGCGCCTGGCTCGCCTCGGGCAGGATGGGCAACGACAGCCTCAGGAAGCCGTAGCCGCCCAGCTTCAGCATGATCGCGGCCAGCACCACCGATCCGCCGGTCGGCGCCTCGACGTGCGCGTCCGGCAGCCACGTGTGCACCGGCCACATCGGCACCTTCACCGCGAACGCCAGCATGAAGGCGACGAAGATCAGTACCTGCGCCTCGAACGGCAGGGGCAGCTGGTAGTAATCGAGCAGCGAGAAACTGCCCTGCGAGGCGTGGTAGAGGTAGATCAGCGCCACCAGCGTGAGGAGCGACCCGGCGAGCGTATAGAGGAAGAACTTGAGCGCCGCATAGACGCGATTAGGCCCACCCCAGACGCCGATGATGATGAACATCGGGATCAGGGTCGCCTCGAAAAACACGTAGAACAGCAGCGCATCGAGCGCGCTGAAAACGCCGTTCATGAAACCCGAGAGAAACAGGAACGCGGCCATGTACTGCGCGACGCGGGTCTGGATCACCTCCCAGCCCGCGATCACCACCAGCACCGTGGTGAAGCTGTTGAGCAGGATCAGCAGCAATGAAATGCCGTCGATGCCGAGGTGATAGTTGACGTTGAAGCTCGAGATCCAGGGCTTGATGTAGACGAATTGGAAGCCGCTCGCCCCGGGGTCGAAATTGAGGTAGAGCGGCCAGGTCACTACGAAGCCGAGCACCGCGCCGGCGAGCGTGACGATGCGCGCCGCGGGCGCGTGCCGTTCCGCGCTGAGAAAGAGCACCAGCACGCCGGCGAGGATCGGGATCCAGATGGCGAGGGACAGGAGGTGGTTCGAAGTCATTCTTTGTTCTTGGTTTGCCGCCGCCTACGACCCGGAGACCACGCTGAGAAAGCGCGCCGCGACGATGAGGGTGAGCAGGACGACGATGCCGATGATCATGGTAAACGCGTAGTGATAGATCAGGCCCGATTGCACCCGGCGGATCACGCCCGCGAACCAGCCGACCACGCGCGCCGAGCCGTTCACGAACACCCCGTCGATCACCGCGACGTCCCCGCCCTTCCACAGCCCGGTGCCGACCGAGCGCGCGCCGCCCGCGAAGAGCCATGAATAAAGCTCGTCGAACCAGTACTTGCGGTCGAGCACGGTGTAGAGCACACCCGCCTTTTTCTTTATGACGTCGGTGAGGTCCGGGCGCCGCAGATAAAGGTAAGCCGCGGCCGCAATGCCGCCGGCGGCGAGCCAGAACGGCGCGGTGGAGAGCGCATGCGCCATCATGCCGAGCACTCCATGGAAATCCCTGGCGAGTTCACCCAGCACGTCGTGCTCCGGCGCGACCACGATCGCGCCGCCGAAGTAGCCGCCGAAGAGCAGAGGGCCGATCAGCCAGCCCGCACATACGGACGGTATCGCGAGCAGAACGAGGGGAACCGTCACCACCGCGGGCGATTCGTGTGGCGCATGATCAGCGTGGCTGTCGTGCGACTCGCTCCCATGGTCATGGCCGGCGGCGTGCCCGCGGAAGCGTTCCTCGCCGAAAAACGCCATGAACATCATCCGGAAGGTGTAGAGGGCGGTCACGAACACGGTGGCAAGCACGCAGAAATAGGCGAAACCGCCACCCGGAAGCTTCGACAGGTGCGCGGCTTCGATGATGGAATCCTTGGAGAAGAACCCCGCGAACCCAGGGACGCCGGCGCTGGAGATGGCGCCGATCAGCATGGTCCAGTAAGTGACCGGCATGTAACGCCGCAGTCCGCCCATCCTGCGCAGGTCCTGCTCGTGGTGGAGCGCGATGATCACCGAGCCCGCGCCGAGGAACAGCAGCGCCTTGAAGAAGGCGTGCGTCACCAGGTGGAATATGCCCGCCGCGTACGCCGATGCGCCCAGCGCGACAGTCATGTAACCGAGCTGGGACAGCGTCGAATACGCGACCACGCGCTTGATGTCGTTCTGCACCACCGCCACGAGCGCCATGAACAGCGCCGTGATCGCCCCAATCACCATCACGACCGACAGCGCCGTCTCCGAGAGCTCGTAGAGCGGCGACATGCGCGCCACCATGAAGATGCCGGCGGTCACCATGGTCGCCGCATGGATGAGCGCCGATATCGGGGTCGGGCCCTCCATGGAATCGGGCAGCCACACGTGCAGCGGAAACTGCGCCGATTTTCCCATCGCGCCGATAAAGAGCAGGATGCAGATCACGGTCAGCAGCGACCACGCAGTGCCCGGAATGATCTCGATCGTGTTTGCCGCAAGGTTGCGGCCGCCGGCGAACACTGCCGCGTAATCCAGCGTGCCGAAGTACATGAGCACCAGCGCGATCCCCAGCAGGAAACCAAAATCGCCGACGCGGTTGACCAGGAATGCCTTGAGGCTGGCGTAAATCGCCGTCGGCCGCGTGTACCAGAAGCCGATCAGCAGGTACGAGACCAGCCCCACCGCTTCCCAGCCGAAGAAGAGCTGCAGGAAGTTGTTCGCCATCACCAGCATCAGCATCGAGAAGGTGAAGAGCGAGATGTAGGCGAAAAACCGCTGGTAACCCGGATCGTCCGCCATGTAGCCGATGGTGTAGACATGGACCATGAGCGAGACGAACGAGACCACCAGCATCATGGTCGCGGACAGGCGGTCGATCAGGAAACCGATCTCGAAGCGCGTGTTGCCCGTCGTGAGCCAGGTGTAGACCGACCCGTTGAAGGTGTTGCCGGACAGCACATCGACGAACACGACCGCGGCGCCGATCGTGCACACCGTCATGCCGGCAATCGTGACCCAGTGCGCGCCGCGCCGGCCGATCGCCCATCCGAAAAGCCCCGCCACGAGCGCGCCCGCAAGCGGCGCAAGCGCGACAGTCAGGTACAGCGTTTGCATCTTTGTCATTCGCAAACGCAGTGATGAGTGATCACTGCCTCCCTATCCTTTCAAGCTGTCGAGATCCTCGACGTCGATAGTCCTCAGGTTGCGGAACAGGGCAACGAGGATCGCAAGCCCGATCGCGGACTCCGCCGCCGCGACCGTCAGCACGAAAAACACGAATACCTGCCCCGCCGGATCGTCGAGGAAATGCGAAAACGCGATAAAGTTGGTGTTCACCGCAAGCAGCATCAACTCGATCGCCATCAACAGCACGATCAGGTTCTTGCGGTTGAGAAAGATGCCGATGACGCTGATCGCGAACAGGATCGCGCCCAGGACCAGGTAGTGGGACAGCGATATCACTCGGTTCCCCTTGTTAAGGATCGAGGAGCGAGGACTGAGGATTGAGCAACCCTCGGACGCAAACCAGCATTTTCCTCAATCCCCAATCCTGAATCCTCAATCCCGCTTTTCCGCGGGCATCTTTACGATGCGCACGCGGTCCTTGCGGCGCACCGCGATCTGCCGCGCCGGATCCTGGTACTTCGTCTCCTTGCGGCGCCGCAGGGTCAGCGCGATCGCCGCCACGATGGCAACGAGCAGGATCACCGCGGCGATTTCGAACGGATAGACGTAATCGGTGTAGACCAGCCGCCCCAGCTCCCGGGTATTGCTGTAATCGGCCGGCAAGGGCGGCGGCGGCGGCGAACCGGTCAGTCCGAAGTACTGCCCGCCGAGGACGATCACCATTTCCACCACCAGCACCAGTGCGACGAGCGCACCCAGCGACAGGTAGGCGGCGAACCCCTCGCGCAGGCGCGTCATGTTGATGTCGAGCATCATGACCACGAACAGGAACAGCACCATCACCGCCCCGACGTAGACCAGCACCAGCGCGATCGCCAGGAACTCGGCCTGGAGCTGAATCCAGATGCCGGCCGAGGTCGCGAACGCGAGCACGAGAAACAGCGCGGCATGCACCGGGTTGCGGGCCGTGATCACGCGCAGCGCCGCGAACACCAGGATCGCGGCAAACAGGTAGAAAACGAATTCGTTGAAGGTCATAAAAACTCGGCCACAGAGACCACAGAGATCACAGAGAAAACCAGTGACCGGTCTGGTGCTCGGGGCGCCTTGCGTACTCTCTGTGTTCTCTGTGTTCTCTGTGGCTAATGGTTCTTATCGGTAGGCGGCGTCGGCTTCGCGGTCCCTGGCGATCTCATCCTCGTACGCGTCGCCGATCGCGAGCAGCATGGGTTTGGTGTAGATCAGGTCGCCGCGTTTTTCCCCGTGATATTCGAGGATGCGGGTCTCCACGATCGAGTCGACCGGGCACGACTCCTCGCAGAAACCGCAGAAAATGCACTTGGTGAGATCGATATCGTAGCGCGTCGTGCGGCGCGTGCCGTCGGCGCGTTCCTCGGATTCGATGGTGATCGCGAGCGCCGGGCACACCGCTTCGCACAGCTTGCACGCGATGCAGCGCTCCTCGCCGTTGGGATAACGGCGCAGCGCGTGCAGGCCGCGAAAGCGCGGACTCTGCGGCGTCTTCTCCTCCGGAAACTGCACCGTGATCTTGCGGGCGAACAAATAGCGCCCCGTCAACATCATCCCTTTCAGCAGTTCGAACAGGAGAAAGGTGCGGAAGAACTCGCGAATGCGCTCGATCATCGCCACCTCACTTCCACCACACCCAGAGCGGGGTCTGCATCCACGCGCCCAGCACCACGATCCACGTGAGCGCCACCGGAATGAACACTTTCCAGCCCAGCCGCATGATCTGGTCGTAGCGGTAGCGGGGGAAAGTCGCCCGGAACCACAGGAAGGTCGACACGACGAGGAATACCTTGACAAGGAGCCACAGGAAGTTCGGCGCTCCAAGAACCGGCCACGACGCCGGAAACGGCGACAGCCATCCCCCCAGGAACATGACCGAACACAGGGTGGATACGAGGATCATGTTCGCGTACTCGGCGAGGAAGAAGACCGCGAACGTCATTCCCGAGTATTCGACGTGGAAGCCCGCCACGATCTCGGATTCTCCTTCGGCGACGTCAAAGGGGGCCCGGTTGGTCTCGGCGATGCCGGCGATGAGATAGGTGAGAAACAGCGGAAAAAGCGGAATCCAGAACCAGTTGAGAAACCCGTAACTTCCCTGCTGGCCCCTCACGACCTCGACCAGATTCAGACTCTGCGCCGCCATCAGCACGCCGACCAGCGCGAATCCCATCGCCAGTTCGTAGGAGACGATCTGCGCGGCCGACCGCATCGCGCCCAGGAAAGCATATTTCGAGTTCGATGCCCACCCGGCGATGATGATGCCGTAGACCCCCATCGAGGTCACCGCCATGATGTAGAGCAGGCTGGCGTCGATGTTGGCGAGCACGAGTTCGGGATCGAACGGCACGACCGCCCACGCCGCCAGCGCCGGCATGATCGCCATCACCGGCGCCAGCAGGAACAGGAACTTGTTGGCCCCGGCGGGAACGATGATCTCCTTCACGAGCAGCTTCAACCCGTCGGCGATCGGCTGCGCGAGTCCCCCGAGCCAGCGGATGCCGAAGAAGGTGACGCGGTTCGGTCCAATCCGCACCTGCATCCACCCGATAAGCTTGCGCTCCCATAGCGTGAGGTAGGCGACCGCCACCATCAGCGGCGCGACAATGCAGATGATGAGGAGCAGAACCTTGATCGCGTACAGCACCGACGGCGCGAGGTCATGCCCGAAGATCCACACCACGATGGTCACCAGCAGGCCCCATGCCCAGTGGCCGAGGCTGACGAAGGGCTGCAGCACGCCGCTCACACCGCCACCTTGAGCGCTGCAGGAACCCGGCTGGCCGCGATCGGCCCGAACATGGCGCCCAGTCCGGAGGTTTCCGGCCGCGCGGCGGCGAGGCGGATGCAACCCTCGGGGAGTTTGTCGTCGATCGAATAGGGCACCACCGCCTCGCCCGCCCCCTGCACGAGGCGCACGCTGTCGCCTTCGCGCAACCCGAGCTTCTCGGCGGTAGCGCGATGCATGGTCGCGACCGGCGGCATGGCATCGCGTGTCTGCCGCAGTGACGGCGCGCGGCGCACGACGGCGTCCGCCGCGTAACTCGGGACTTCGCCGATGCGTTGCAGACCCTCAGCCGCCCCGGGCTCGAGCGCATCGAGCGCGTGCGGCGCCAACCGGTTGTTCAGCCGCGCAGCGATATCGCCGCTTCCGGCCGCCTCAAGGCGCACGTCCTCGCTGCTGTTGTGCTCGAATCCGGGCAGTTGCAGGAGGTTGCCGAGCACGCGCAGCACCTTCCAGGCCGGCCGTGTCTCTCCGAGCGGCTTCACCACCGCGTTGAAGCTTTGCACGCGCCCTTCGGTGTTGACAAACGTACCCGAGGTCTCGGTAAAGGGCGCGATCGGCAGCAGAACGTGCGCATATTCCAACGCGCGGTGCTGGTACGGGCTCATCGCCACCACCAGGTCCGCGTCGCGCAGCGTCGCGACCGACTGCTGCGGATCGGAGGTATCGAGTTCGGCCTCGACACCCAGCAGCAGGTAGGCTCTGAGGGGAACGCGCACCATCTGCGCGGCGTTCTTCCCGGGCTGCACGCCAAACGGCACGGCTCCCGCGAGATACCCGCCGACACTGTTCGCCGCCTCCCCGAGAAAGCCGAAGCGGCCGCCCGTTACATCGCTCAGCGCCTGGGCGAGCGCGTGCAAGCGCGCGGCCTGCGGATGATGCTGCGCCATGTTCCCCAGGAATACGGCAACGTTTCTGCCCGATGTCAGGCTGTCTGCGATACGCCGGGCCGGCTCCGACGGCGTCACCGCCCCGAGCGCGGCGCGCACGCCATCCGGTAAGGCAGCATTTCGCGCTTCCGCGGCAGCATGCAACACCTGCGCCATCATGTCCGGGAGCGCCCCTGGAGCGACGATGGCCTTGTGCGCGACTCGCATCAGCAGATCGTCATCGACCGGATTGATGACCGAGACCTGCAGCGCCCGTTTTGCCGCCTGACGCAGACGGTGGGCGAGCAACGGGTGGTCCTTGCGCAGGGTCGAGGCCACGACCAGCACCCGGTCGAGCTGCGCCATGTCACCAATGCCCATTCCCAGCCAGGGCGCGCCGCCGAGGCTGGCATCGGCACCGAAATCAGACTGCCGCAAACGGAAATCAACGTTGCCGGAACCCAGGCCCCGCGTGAGCTTCTGCAGGAGATACAGTTCTTCGAGCGTCTGGTGCGGCGTTGCGAGGGCGCCGATGGCCTGGGCGCCATAGGCATCGCGTATCCGCTTGAGTTCGGCGGAGACGAATTCGAGCGCGACCGGCCATTCGACTTCCTTCCATGTCCCGCCCTGCCGCAACATCGGCCGCACCAGCCGCTGCTCGGAATTGAGGCCCTCGTACGAGAATCGATCCTTGTCGGAGAGCCAGCACTCGTTGATCGCCTCGTTATCACGCGGCAGCACCCGCATGACGCGGTTCTGCTTGACCTGCACCGTGAGGTTCGAGCCCAGCCCGCAGTGCGGACTCACCGAGGGGCGCCGGGTCAGCTCCCAGGTGCGGGCGCTATATCGGAACGGTTTCGACGTCAGCGCGCCGACCGGGCACAGGTCGATGACGTTACCCGAGAGTTCCGAATCAACCGTGCGGCCCATGAACGTGATGATTTCGGCGTGCTCGCTGCGCCCGATCATGCCCAGCTCCATGATTCCCGCGATCTCCTGCCCGAATCTTACGCAGCGCGTGCAGTGGATGCAGCGCGTCATGTCGGTCGATATCAGGGGCCCGAGGTCCTTGTTCACCACGACGCGCTTTTCTTCCTCGTAGCGCGACCCGCTGCCGCCGTACCCCACCGCAAGGTCCTGCAGCTGGCACTCGCCGCCCTGATCGCAGATCGGGCAATCGAGCGGATGGTTGATGAGCAGGAATTCCATCACGCCCTTCTGCGCGGCCACCGCCTGCTCCGAGTGCGTCCACACTTTCATGCCGTTGGTGACCGGCGTCGCACAGGCCGGAAGGGGCTTGGGCGCCTTTTCCACCTGCACCAGACACATGCGACAGTTGGCGGCGATCGAGAGTTTCCGGTGGTAACAGAAATGCGGCACGAAGATGTCGGCCTGATGCGCGGCATCCATGATGGTGCTGCCCTCCGGCACCTCGAGCTGCCTGCCGTCTAATTCGATCTCAAGCATGACTCACTCATCATTCCGCATTCATCATTCCGCATTCAAAGATAGTCCGGCACCAGGCACTTCTTGTGCTCGATGTGATGAATGAATTCGTCGCGGAAGTGCTTGATGAAGCTCTTCACCGGCAGCGCGGCGGCGTCACCCAACGCGCAGATTGTGCGCCCGGCGATGTTGTCGGAGACGTTGTTCAACAGCTCCAGGTCTTCCATCCTGCCCTTGCCATGCTCGATCCTGTGCACCATGCGGTAAAGCCAGCCGGTGCCTTCGCGGCATGGCGTGCACTGGCCGCACGACTCCTCGAAATAGAAGTACGAGAGCCGCAGCAGGCACCGCACCATGCAGCGCGTCTCGTCCATGATGATGACTGCACCCGAGCCGAGCATGGAACCCGCCTTGGCGATGGAATCGTAGTCCATGTCGGTCGCGAGCATGATGTCCGCCGGCAGAACCGGCATCGAGGAGCCGCCGGGGATGCACCCCTTCAGCTTCCTGCCGCCGCGCATGCCCCCTGCCATCTCGAGCAGCCTCGCAAACGGCGTTCCCAGCTTCACTTCGTAGTTGCCGGGCCGCGCCACGTCGCCCGACACCGAAAAAATCTTGGTGCCGCCGTTGTTCGGCTTGCCCAGGCTGAGATATGCGTCGCCGCCATTCAGTATGATCCACGGCACGGCGGCAAAGGTTTCGGTGTTGTTGATCGTCGTGGGCTTGCCGTAGAGGCCGTAACTCGCGGGAAACGGCGGCTTGAACCGGGGCTGCCCCTTCTTGCCCTCCATGGATTCGAGCAGCGCGGTTTCCTCGCCGCAGATATAGGCGCCGTAACCGTGATACGCGTGCAGCTCGAATCTGAAACCGCTGCCCAGTATGTTCTCGCCGAGATAACCGGCGGCGCGCGCTTCCTCAAGTGCTTCTTCGAAGCGCTCGTAGATGTCCCAGATCTCGCCGTGTATGTAGTTGTATCCCACCGAGCTGCCGGTCGCGTAGCCGGCGATGATCATGCCCTCGATCACGATGTGCGGGTTGTAGCGCAGGATGTCGCGGTCCTTGAAGGTGCCGGGCTCGCCCTCGTCGGAATTGCACAGCATGTATTTCTGCCCCTGGAACTGGCGCGGCATGAAACTCCATTTCAGTCCCGTCGGAAATCCCGCGCCGCCCCGGCCGCGCAGCGCGGATTTCTTGACTTCGTTCACCACCTGCTCGGGCGGAATCTTCTCCGAGATCAGCTTCCGCAGCGCCTCGTAGCCGCCACGCGCTTCGTAATCCTTCAGCCGCCAGTCGAGTCCCGTCAGCCCCTTGAGGATGATCGCATCCGGGCCGTAGAGGTCGGTGGCAAACGGAGGAACCGGCAGCCCCATCATATTAGCTCCTCGAGCAAAGCGCGCAGACGCTCCGGGGTCATCCCGCAGCACATGCGCTTGTTGTTGACCAGCAGCACGGGGGCATCGCCGCATGCGCCCAGGCACTCGCCCTCCTTGAGGGTGAAGCGATTATCCGCGGTCGTCTCGTTGAACCCGATCCCGAGCTGCTCTTTCAGATGCGCGGCGGCAGCGTTGGCGCCCTGCAGCGCGCATGGCAGGTTGGTGCAGATCGTGAGCTTGTGCCGGCCGACGGGCTTGGTGTCGTACATGGCATAGAACGACGCCACTTCGTAGACCGCAATCGGCGGCATGCCCAGGTAGCGGGCGATGAAGTCCATGGTTTCGGTGGAAAGCCAGCCTCTTTCATCCTGGGCAATGGTGAGCGCGGCCATCACCGCCGACTGGCGCTGATCCGGCGGATACTTCGCCGCCTCGCGGTCGATGCGGACCAGGGCTTCGGGCGAGAGCACGAGCGGGGCGTTCAGCGGTCGATCTCCCCGAATACGATCTCATAGGTGCCGATGATCGCCACCGCGTCCGCGATCATGTGCCCCCGGGATAGCTCATCCATCGACGACAGATGAGTAAAGCTCGGCGAACGTACCTTCATCCGATACGGTTTGTTGGCGCCGTCAGACACCAGGTAGACCCCGAATTCCCCCTTGGGATGTTCCACCGCCGCATACGCCTCGCCTTCCGGCACGTGCATGCCTTCGGTGAAAAGCTTGAAATGGTGAATAAGCTCTTCCATGTTGGTCTTCATCTCGACGCGCGACGGCGGCGTGATCTTGCGATTGTCGACCATCACCGGTCCAGAGTTCTTGCGCAACCACTCGATGCACTGCCTGATGATGCGATTTGACTGCCGCATTTCCTCGATGCGCACCAGGTACCGGTCGTAGCAATCGCCGTTGACGCCGACCGGCACGTCGAATTCCATCTCGTCGTACGCAGCGTAGGGCTGCTTCTTGCGCAGGTCCCACTCGACGCCGGAACCGCGCAGCATCGGACCGCTGAAGCCCAAGGCAAGCGCGCGCTCCGGAGAAACGACGCCTATCCCCACGGTGCGCTGCTTCCAGATGCGATTCTCGGTGAGCAGCGTCTCGTACTCGTCGACGTAGTTCGGGAACCGCTCGGTAAAATCCTCGATGAAATCGAGCACGGAACCCTGGCGGTTACGGTTCAAGTCGCGTACCGAGGCGGCATCGTGCAGGTGCGACTCCGTGTATTGCGGCATGCGGTCCGGAAGATCGCGATACACGCCGCCCGGCCGATAGTACGCCGCATGCATGCGCGCGCCGGAAACCGCCTCGTACACATCGAGCAGATCCTCGCGTTCCCGGAAGCAGTAAAGGAACACGGTCATCGCGCCGAGATCCAGGGCGTGCGCGCCCAAACTGAACACATGCGCGAGGATGCGCGTAATCTCGTCGAACATTACGCGGAGATACTGTGCGCGCCGCGGCACCTCGATGCCAAGCAGCTTCTCTACCGCCATGACGTACGCGTGTTCGTTGCACATCATAGTGGTATAGTCGAAGCGGTCGAAGTAGGGTAAGTTCTGAAGATACGTCCGGTGCTCCGCGAGCTTTTCGGTCGCGCGATGCAACAACCCGATGTGCGGATCGGCGCGCTGGATGACCTCGCCATCGAGTTCCAGCACCAGGCGCAATACTCCGTGGGCCGCCGGATGTTGCGGCCCGAAATTCATCGTATAGTTTCGGATCTCCGCCATGACTTAGCCTTTGCGGAAGCCTTCCGTGTCCGCGTAATTCTCCTCGCGCACGATGCGGGGGGTGATCTCGCGCGGGTCGATCGTCACCGGCTGGTAGATGACGCGGCGCTGATCCGGGTCGTAGCGCATCTCGACATTGCCGGAAACCGGGAAATCCTTGCGGAACGGATGGCCGATGAAGCCATAGTCGGTCAGGATGCGGCGCAGGTCGGGGTGGCCGCTGAAGATGATTCCGAACAGATCGAATGCCTCGCGCTCGAACCAGTTGACCGACGGCCAGATCTCGGTGAGCGAATCCAGCACGGGAAACTCATCGTCCGGGCAAAATGTCCGCAGGCGTAACCGGTGGTTAAGCGACACCGACAGGAGGTGGGCAACGGCGGCGAATCGGCGCCCCTTCCAGGCGCCGTCACCATAGGCGCTGTAATCGAGCCCGCAGAGATCGATCAGCTGCTCGAATCGCAGTTCCGGATGGTCGCGCAGTACGGTGGCCACGGCGTGATGGTCCGCGGCTGCCGCCTCCAGGGTTAATTGCCCGCACGTTTCTTCGAGCTTGATAATCCTGCTGCCCAGCGCGCGCCGCAGCGTGTCGTCAAGGTGCTGGAGCCTGGGCGTCATCTAGTGCTATTCCCGCTACTTTGGGCGGATTGGGTGAGCTTGATCATCTGCGGCAGGCAGGCCGATTCGTTCGGGAAAAGCAGCCCGGAAACGGCCTCAGCGTGCGATTGTATTGGTGCGCTTGATCTTGTTCTGCAGCTGGATGATGCCGTAGAGCAGCGCCTCGGCCGTGGGAGGACACCCCGGAACGTAAATGTCGACCGGGACGATGCGATCACAGCCGCGCACCACGGAGTACGAGTAGTGATAATAGCCGCCCCCGTTGGCGCACGAACCCATCGAGATGACCCACCGCGGTTCAGCCATCTGGTCGTACACCTTGCGCAACGCCGGCGCCATCTTGTTGCACAAGGTACCGGCGACGATCATCACGTCTGCCTGCCGGGGACTCGGGCGGAAAACGATGCCGAACCGGTCGAGATCGTAGCGGGATGCGCCCGCGTGCATCATCTCGATCGCACAGCATGCGAGACCGAATGTCACCGGCCACAGCGACCCGGTCCGTGTCCAATTGATCAGGTTGTCCGCGGTCGTGGTGACGAAGCCCTTGTTACCGAGATTTTCCGGTGCGCCCATGACTCTCTCTGTATGCCTCAGCTACCTCCGTCCCGCCCGTCGCCGCACCGCTCTGGTGCATACCCGACCGGCCGCGTGCCCGTACTGCGTTACGCCCGCTTGTCGATAGACCTCAAGACAGCATGTTGGTGCCGGAGACTGCCCGTAACGGGAGCGGCTGAAGTTGCGGACGGCACCGGCGCGGCGCCGGAGCCCCGCCGAAATTCGCCCGTCGAAGAGGCCCGCTCGGCATATCCCTCGGGTCGGCCGGCTCCTGCCGTAAAGTGCGCGAATTGTAGCGTGGCCGGCGTTCCCGGGTCAACGCAAAAGGTTGCTCTGGATCAGAAACTTGCGAAGATATGGCGGCGCACAAATGCAGAAGGTAAATAACACGCTCATTGCAAGGGATTTACCGGCTTGGCTGCGCGGTGGTAGCCGATCATTCCGGCAAGATGGGTCCTGGCGCCCACGTCGACGTAGCCCAGTTCGCGCAAGACTGTTGACAGTTCGTCCGCGGAATAGAACATCCCTACGGCTTCGACGAAGTACTTTTTACAATTAAGCGCAACCGGCCCGCTCCGGAACAAAAATCCGGTGAACGCGAGGCAGCAGCGCAGATACGCATGGTAGACGGTCTCGACCGAGCGGCTCGCCGGGCGCAGCATGTCGCAGTGATAGAACCAGCCGCCGGGCTTCAGCACGCGATGAATCTCGCTGAAAACGCGCCGCACGCGCAAGTGCCGCGACGCCCACTGCAGCGTGACGATGTCGAACTGGTTGTCCGGAAAAGGCAATTCGTGCACGTCGCCGATCGTGCTCTCGATATGCATGCCTTTCGCCTCGGCGCGGCGCCGGCCGACGTTCTGCATTTCCGCGCTGCGGTCGATGGCGCGCACCGTGAGCCCCGGCTCGCGCTCGAGCAACCCTATGCCGACGGCGTTGGTCCCAGCGCACACGTCGAGTACCCTCAGGCCCGGACGCAGCGCAATGGTGCCGAGAAAACCCCGCAGGAGCCAGTTCCACAAACCAAGACTTGCAACATGATTGGCGCGATCGTAGTACGGCGCCACATCCGCGAACACCCGGTCGAGTTCCCGGGTCCAGACCGTGTTGAAACGCTGCTCGCGCACGGCCTCGCGCGTAGCCAGGGGTGGCGGATTCATGGTTGCACTCCTCCTTGCACAGCATACCTGCCCCGGGAGCGGCGCTCCAGGCAAGACTCCGTCATTGGAACAGAAAAAATACGGTCGCGCGAGCCCGCTGTCAACCGGCCGGTCAGATGCGCGCGAGGACGATGAGGGTGGCGACAGCCCCCGCCACGGCCGCGATATAAACCACCGTGGCGACGAAAACGTCATTCCGGACGCCGAGATCGTAGCAGGTAATCCGCAGCCGGTGTGCCGAACTCCAGAGCGAAAGCGCTATCACGCCGAACATCAACGCCTTGCCCAACCAGTGACCAAGGAAGGCGCGCACGCCATCGTAGGTGAGTGCCTCCGGGACCGCGCCGAGCGCTGCCAGCAATGTCAGCAGGACCAGCACGGGCGTAACAAAAGCCGTAATCGTGCCCCCCGCCGCAAATGGCCCCCACACAATGGGCTTGCTCGATATCGCCATGGCTAGAACGCTCCCGCGAGGATGAGCACCGCCAGCGTGAGAACGAGCCACGCCGCGTAATGCGCGCCGGCAATCACGCCGTCGGGCACGAAACGCTCGCCGATCTGGATCGGCAGCGCCCGTGGCGTGAGATTGAACCAGGTGATGCTGTGGTAAGCCGAGAATCCGAGCGCCAGGACGTGAAATGCAATGCTCGCCGGCGTCTGGAGTGCCTGCAGGAAAGCCGCGTAGGCGGCAGGGCCTTCCGCGACACGCATGATGCCCACCAGCACGAGTACCGTGTAGGCGCCAATGAAGATGCACGTCACTTCGCGTGCCATGTAGCGGAGGTAGCGCGGATGCCGGAAAAACCAGCGGAACTTCGGTACTTCCCGAAGGTAGGGCTTGCGGCTCATTTTTTCAGCCATGGCATGAGGTGTTCCTTGTACCAGTCGACCGTGCTCTTGATCTTGACCTGCTGCAGCGCACTCGCCGGATCGACGTGCTCGGGGCAAACCTCGGAACAGGCGCCTGTGAACGAGCAGTCCCAGACACCCTCGCTTGCCGCGATTTCCTCCTGGCGCGCGGCACGCCCGCCGTCGCGCGAATCCTGGTTGTAGCGGTGCGCCATCGAGATCGCCGCGGGTCCGATGAATTTCGGTATCAGTCCGTATTCAGGGCACGCCGCATAGCACAGCATGCAATTGATGCACAGGGTGTACTGCTTGTAGCGCTTGAGTTCCGCGGGCGTCTGGAGATACTCGCCCTCTTCCACCGACTTCGCCTGCTTCGGAATCAGGTACGGCTTCACGCGGGCGAGCTTTGCCATGAAGTCGTCGATCACCGTCACCAGATCGCGCTCGATCGGGAAATGCGCCAGCGGCTCGACGCGTATCACGCCCGGGTGGTCGCGCAGAAATGACTTGCAAGCGAGTTTCGGCTCGCCGTTGATCATCATGCCGCAGCTGCCGCATACGGCCATGTGGCAGGACCAGCGGTAGCTCAACGTGGGATCGACGGTTTCCTTGACATGGTTCAGGGCATCGAGCACGACCCACTCTTCGCGGCAGCTGACCGAGTAGCGCTGGAAACGCGGCTCGCTGTCCGTCTCGGGGTTGTAGCGCAGCACGTCCAGCTCGACCTGGCGCTCGCTCATTGATGGCCTCCCGAGTAGTCGCGAACTCCGGGTTGCGACTTCGTGATCACTACGTCCCGGTAATCGACCCGCGGCGGATCGCCCGGCCTGAAGGTGGCAAGCGAGTGGCGCAGAAAATTCCCGTCGTCCCGCTCGGGAAAATCGAGGCGCTGATGGGCGCCGCGTGACTCCTTGCGCGCCAGTGCGCTCACGACGACCGCTTCGGCGCAATCGAGCATCGACCCGAGTTCGAGCGCCTGCAGGAGGTCGGTGTTGTAGACGTTGGTCCTGTCGTGCAGCTCGATTGCGGCGTAACGGCGGCGCAGATCGGCGAGCTTGCCGCACGCCTCGGCAAGCCCCTCGCCGGTGCGGTAAATGCCCGCGTGCTGCTCCATCGCCTGCATCATCTCCTTGCGCAATCCCGCAACGCTTTCCCTGCCACCACTTCTCTGGACAAGCCCGCGGATTCGCGCCTGGGCGGCGTCCGCCAGCGCACCGAGCGCGCCATCGTTGCCCGCGCCCCGTCCGCTTTCGAGATACTCGACCGCGCTCATCGCGGCGCGGCGACCGAAAACCAACAGCTCGGTGAGCGAATTCGAGCCCAGCCGGTTGGCGCCGTTGATGCTCACGCAGGCGCACTCGCCCGCGGCGAACAGCCCCGCCAGCGGCGTCGCGGCGCGGATGTCGGTATGGATGCCGCCCATCATGTAATGCACCACCGGACGCACCGGCACCGCGTCGGTCACCGGATCGACACCCATGTAGCTGATGGAGACGTCGCGCACCAGCGGCAGACGCTCGTTGATCGTTTTCTCGCCCAGGTGCCGCATGTCGAGCAGCATGGCGTCACCCCATTGGGTGGGCACCGTGTTGCCCTTTTTCTGCTCGTGCCAGAACGCCTGACTGACACGGTCGCGCGGGCCGAGCTCCATCGTCTTGAAGACCGGCTTGCCGAGCGGCGTCTCCGGCCCCATGCCGTAGTCCTGCAGAAAGCGGCGGCCGTTCTTGTTGAGCAGCACGCCGCCTTCGCCGCGGCAGGCCTCGGTGAGCAGGGTGCCGGTGCTGGGCAGGCCGGTCGGGTGGTACTGGACGAACTCCATGTCCTTCAGCGGCACCCCGGCACGGTAAGCGAGCGCCATGCCGTCCCCGGTCTTGATCGCGCCGTTGGTGGTGAACGGAAACATGCGGCCGGCTCCGCCGCCTGCCACGATCACCGCCCGCGCATGAAAGCGCCGCATCTGGCCGCTTCGCATCTCGATCGCCGTGAGCCCCTGGCAACGCCCGTCGTCGACGAGCAGATCGGTCGCGTAGTACTCGTCGAAGCGCTGAATCGAGGGAAATTGCAGCGACGTCTGGAACAGCGTGTGCAGGATATGGAAGCCCGACTTGTCGGCGGCAAACCAGGTGCGTTGCTTCTTCATGCCGCCGAACGGCCGCACCGCCACCGATCCGTTCGGCTCGCGGCTCCAGGGGCAGCCCCAGTGCTCGAGCTGGATCAGTTCCCTGGGCGCTTGCTGGACCAGATAGTCGACGGCGTCCTGGTCGCACAGCCAGTCGCCCCCGCCGACCGTATCATTGAAGTGATGCTCAAGGCTGTCGTCGGGCTTGATCACCCCGGCAGCGCCACCCTCCGCCGCACAGGTGTGGCTGCGCATCGGATATACCTTTGAGATCAGGGCGATGCGTAACTCGGGTGAGGACTCCGCGAGCGCGATGGCAGCGCGCAATCCCGCCCCCCCCGCCCCGATGATCGCAACATCCGCCCGAACCGTTTCCATCGCTCTCCCTGAAAGTTGCGGTAGATTGTGGCCCAACTCCGGCCTTGAACCGGTTGATCCAGGTCAAAACAAGGCGTGAAGAATGCGGGCGGTCAAAAACCGGCGACCCGCAGGACACGGTCAGGCGCGGGCGGGACTGCGACAATCCGCCGCTATTCCCATTCCAGCGCGCCTTTCATCCACTCGTAGATGAAGCCCACGACGAGGATGGCGAGGAACACCATCATGGCCATGAAACCGAAGAACCCGATCTCCTTCAGCACAATGGCCCACGGGAAAAGGAACGCAATCTCGAGGTCGAACAGGATGAATAGAATCGCCACCAGGTAATAGCGCACGTCGAACTTCATGCGCGCATCTTCGAATGCCTCGAATCCGCACTCGTACGGCGCAAGCTTCTCGCTGTCCGGCCGATGCACGCCGAGCAGGCGGGTGAGGCCGCCGCCGAGCAGCACCGGCACCACGCCCACCAGCAGGCCCACGACGACAAACATCAGGATGGGGAAATAGTTTTCGAGCATGGCGGCTCTAGGATTGAGGATTCAGGATCGAGGATCAAGCGAAACATCCAGACCGTTCTACCATTCCAGATTGGCTATTCGGTGTCAAGCGATACTCTCCTCAATCCTCAATCCTCAATCCTCAATCCTAGATCCTCAATCCTAGATCCCTAGATCCCAGATCCTCAATCCAGCTCTCCTGGTGCCGACGGTGAGATTCGAACTCACACGGCTTGCGCCGCCACCCCCTCAAGATGGTGTGTCTACCAATTCCACCACGTCGGCAAATACTTCCAATGATGAATGTGGAATGATGAATGCGGAATTGAAACCCAGCGCTGCTCCGTGCCTTCATTCATCATTCATCATTCAACATTCCGCATTTACTTGGGCACTTCTCCCGCCCTTGAACCGTCCTTCGCGGGCGCAGCCGGCGCGCCTGGCGAAGGCGCCGGCACCGCGGGTTCCGGAATCTGTGCCGGCAGTGACTGTGACGGGGCGGGCTGCGTTGCCATCACACCCTTGTGCTCGGTCTTCCGTGACGACAGATAGGTCAGTCCGAGACTGCTGACGAAGAACACGACCGCCAGTATCGCCGTCGCGCGGCTCAGGAAACTGGCAGAACCCGCCGCACCGAAAATGCTGCCCGACGTGCCACTGCCGAACGCTGCCCCGACGTCGGCGCCTTTGCCGTGCTGCAGCAGCACCAGGCCAATGATGCTCAGGGCCGCGATCACGTGTATCACCAGGACCATTATTTCCATGTTCTGCCTACCTTGCTGCCTCTGCCGCACTCCGGCAGATGGCGGAAAATTCCACGGCGTTGAGCGCCGCACCGCCGATGAGACCGCCGTCCACGTCGGGCATTGCGAAAAGCTGCTCGGCATTCGCAGCCTTGACGCTGCCCCCATACAGTATCGGCACCTGCCCGGCCGCCGCCCGGTCACTCGCGGCCACGCACCCGCGCACAAACGCGTGCACCGCCTGCACCTGCTCGGGGGTCGCGGTGCGTCCAGTACCGATCGCCCACACCGGTTCGTAGGCGACAACACCCTTTGCCAGCCCCGTCATACCGACAACCTTGACCACCGCATCGAGCTGGCGCGCGACCACGGCTTCCGTCACCCCGGACTCCCGTTCCATAAGCGTCTCGCCGAGGCACAGGATCGGAGTCAGCCCGGCACGGCACGCCGCCCGGTACTTGGCAGCGACAACATCGTCGGTATCGCCAAACAGCGCGCGGCGCTCGGAGTGGCCGACGATGGCATAGCGGCAGCCGAAGTCGATGAGCATTGCCGCGGACACTTCACCGGTGTAGGCCCCATTGTCAAACTGGCAGACGTCCTGGGCGCCCCACGACAGGGTCGACCCCTGCAGCAGGCCCTGAACCTGGGCGAGATAAGGATACGGCGCGCAAACGACACACCCTACCCCGTCGAGTCCCGCCACAGCGGGCAACAGCGCATCGAGCAGCGCGCGGTTCGACGCGAGGCCGCCGTTCATCTTCCAGTTGCCTGCTACCAGCTTGCCCCGCATTGCCAACCCGGCCGAAAAAGCTTTGCAATTCTACAGGTTCCGAGAAGGAGCGGCAACGCGAACCAAGCTGCGAGCGCGACGGCTTGCAGTGCCTTTCGGCGCGACCCCAGCGGGCCGCAGCGCGCGCTCAGCAACCTGCCGCCTTGCGTACGGCAGCAGCAATCGCATCCGCATGGCGCTTTACCACCGCCCGCGCCTTGCCCTCGACCATGACCCGGATCAGCGGCTCGGTGCCCGATGCACGCAGGAGCACGCGGCCGTCCGCACCCAGACCGCGTTCGGCCTCGGTCACCGCACGCCTCACTCCCGCGTCACGTGCAGGATCCACCGCCCCGCGGACGCGCACGTTGATCAGCAACTGCGGATAGAGCACGACACCCGCGGCCGCGTTCTTCAGCGCTGTCCTGCCTTCGCGCAGCGCGCGCAGCACCTGCAGCGCGGATATGATGCCGTCGCCGGTGGTGTGTTTGTCGAGGCAGATGATGTGCCCCGAGTTCTCGCCGCCCAGTTGCCAGCCGCGCCCGTGCAACATCTCAAGCACGTAGCGGTCACCGACCCTGGCACGCGCAAACGGAACCTTCAGCTTCGCGAACGCATGCTCCAGCCCGAGGTTGCTCATCTGCGTGCCGGCGACGCCGCCTCGCAGGTCGCCCCCTGCCTGCCGGTGCCGCGCAATCACGTACAGCAACTGATCACCGCCGTACACGCGCCCTTCCGCGTCCGCCATCATCAGGCGGTCGGCATCGCCATCCAGGGCGATACCGAGGTCCGCCGCGTGGTGCAGTACGGCGCTCTGAAGTGCCTTCGGATAGGTTGCCCCCACGCGGTCGTTGATGTTGAAGCCGTCCGGAGCAACGCCGAGTTCGATCACTTCTGCGCCCAGTTCGTGAAAGACGTGCGGGGCGATGTGGTACGCGGCGCCGTGGGCGCAATCGACCACCAGGCGCCAGCCACGCAGGTCCAGGTTGGCCGGGAACGTGCTCTTGCAGAACTCGATATAGCGTCCGGCCGCGTCATCGATGCGCCGCGCCTTGCCGAGCCTGACCGACGACATGCACTTGAGCGGTCGATCGAGTTCCCGCTCGATCGCGGCCTCGATCTGATCGGGCAACTTCGCCCCGCCGCTTGAAAAGAACTTGATGCCATTGTCGTCATGCGGGTTGTGGGACGCGCTGATGACGATTCCCGCCGACAGGCGCAGGGCGCGCGTGAGGTACGCAACGGCCGCCGTCGGCATCGGCCCGACCAGCAACACGTCCACGCCCGCAGCCGAAAGGCCCGCTTCCAGCGCCGATTCGAGCATGTAGCCGGAAACGCGCGTGTCCTTCCCGATGAGCACCGCCGGACGGTCTGCCGTTCCGTGCCGCTTCGCCAGAACGATTCCCGCCGCATAGCCCAGACGCATCACGAAATCGGGCGTGATCGGCGGCTCCCCGACCTTGCCGCGCACCCCGTCCGTGCCGAAGTATTTCCTTGTCATCGAGAACCTATGCGATTCCGGAACGCTTTGAATTCATACTCTTGGCCCTTCATGGCGCCCTTGGCGGCACGCCCTGCTTCCCGACGGCGTTCCAGACGGCCAGCGCGTCGCGGGTGGCGGCAACGTCGTGCACACGCACGATGTGCGCTCCGTTCTGAACCGCGATGAGCGCCGCCGCCACGCTCGCAAAAATGCGCTCGCCCTCGTCCCGCCCCGTGATCCTGCCGAGCATCGACTTACGCGAGAGGCCCACCAGCACCGGGACGCCCAGCGCGGCAAACTCCCCCAGCGCGCGCAGCAACGCCATGTTGTGCTCGTACGCCTTCCCGAACCCGAAACCGGGGTCGACCGCGATGCGCTCGCGCACGACTCCCGCGCGCTCCGCGGCGTCAATACGCTCCGCGAGAAATGCCCGAACTTCGCCCACGACGTCGCCGTAGCGCGGATTCTCCTGCATCGTCTGCGGTTCGCCGCGCATGTGCATGAAACAGACGGCGGCGTGCGTGCCCGCCATGGCAGCAAGTATGCCGGGCGCACGGAGCCCGCTTATGTCATTGATCATGGTCGCCCCCGCGGCGACCGCTTCGAGCATGAGTTCCGGCTTTTGCGTATCGACCGAAACGGGCACCCCGCAGTCGCGCAATGATTCCACGACGGGAAGCACGCGTCTGCGCTCCTCGTCCAGCGCGACCGGCCGCGAACCCGGACGCGTGGACTCGCCGCCAACGTCGACAATGTCTGCCCCCTCGTCGATCAGGCGGCGCGCGTGCGCCGCTGCCTGTGCCGGATCGGAGTACCGGCCCCCGTCAAAAAAGGAGTCGGGGGTGACATTCACGACGCCCATGATCAAGGGACGATCGAGTGGAAGCTCAAAATGACCGCAACGAAGATACCGCATGAGAGGTGCGAGGGACAACCAGAGACAGAAAAACAGCAAACGCAGCGGCAACTCGCGCTGTCCGCGTCGCCTCTCCGTTTCTCCTCTCGCTTCCCCGCCTCTAGGCTTCCTGCGCTGGCGTGGCCGTGGCCGCTGCGGTGGGCGTGCCGTCCTTGGGCGGCGGCTGGGAAGGCACGGATGCGGGCTTCGGCGGCCTGGGCTCGCGCCCTGCCATGATGTCGGCGACCTGGTCGGCCTCGAGCGTCTCCCATAACAGGAGGGTCTTTGCCATCTTTTCGACCTTGTCGCGTTCGTCTTCTATGATCTTCCGGGCAACGCCGTACTGCGCGTCTATGATCCGGCGGATCTCCGCGTCCACCTTCTGCATCGTCGCTTCCGACACGCTCTTGTGAGTCGTGATCGAGCGCCCAAGGAAGACTTCGCCTTCGTTTTCGCCGTAGATCATCGGGCCCAAAAGATCCGACATGCCCCACTCCGTCACCATCCGGCGCGCGAGGTTGGTGGCGTTCTGGAAATCACTGCTGGCGCCGGTGGTCATCTGGTTGAGAAAAACCTCTTCCGAGATGCGACCACCCAGCGACACCGATATGTCCTGCAACAGGCGTTCGCGGTCTTTCCCGTAGCGGTCCTGTTCGGGCAGCATCCAGGTGATGCCGAGTGCGCGCCCGCGCGGGATGATCGTCACCTTGTGCACCGGGTCCGCCTTGGGCAGGCGATACGCGACCACGGTGTGCCCCGCTTCATGATAGGCGGTGGTGACGCGCTCGTCCTCCGGCATCACCATCGAGCGCCGTTCGGCGCCCATGTAGATCTTGTCCTTGGCCTTCTCGAAATCATCCATGTCGACGAGGCGCTTGCTGCCGCGCGCGGCGAACAATGCGGCCTCATTCACCAGATTGGCGAGGTCCGCACCCGAAAAACCCGGCGTGCCGCGAGCGATAATGTCCGGTTTCACGTCGGGCGCCATCGGCACCTTGCGCATATGCACGAGCAGTATCTGCTCCCGCCCGCGAATGTCGGGCAGCGGCACCACGACCTGCCGGTCGAAACGCCCGGGGCGCAGCAGCGCCGGGTCGAGCACGTCCGGCCGGTTAGTCGCTGCGATCACGATGACCCCCGAGTTCGACTCGAAGCCGTCCATCTCGACCAGCAACTGGTTCAAAGTCTGCTCGCGCTCGTCGTTGCCCCCGCCCAGGCCGGCGCCGCGCTGGCGGCCGACCGCGTCGATCTCGTCTATGAATACGATGCACGGAGCGTGCTTTTTCGCCTGCTCGAACATGTCGCGCACGCGGGCCGCGCCGACGCCGACGAACATCTCCACGAAGTCCGAGCCCGATATCGAAAAGAATGGCACCTTCGCCTCGCCCGCGATCGCCCGCGCGAGCAGCGTTTTCCCGGTGCCGGGATTGCCCACCATCAGGGCGCCGCGCGGGATGCGTCCGCCCAGCTTCTGGAACTTCGAAGGATCGCGCAGAAACTCGACCAGTTCCGCCACCTCTTCCTTGGCTTCCTCGCACCCCGCCACATCGGCAAAGGTGACCGTATTGCTGGACTCGTCGAGCATGCGCGCGCGGCTCTTGCCGAAGGAAAATGCGCCGCCGCGCCCGCCCCCCTGCATCTGGCGCATGAAAAAGATCCATACGCCGATCAGCAGCAGCATCGGGAACCATGACACGAAAATGTTCATCAGCAGCGACGGTTCCTCGTCCGGCTTCGCCTCGATGATCACCCCGTTCTTCAGCAGATCGCTCACCAGCCACGGGTCCGACGGCGAGTAGGTCGTGAAGCGCTCTCCGGTGGTTTTCAGGCCCTTCAGCACGCGCCCCTCGATGGTCACCTTGGCGATGCGCCCCTGCTTCACCTCCTCGATGAACTGGGAGTACTCCATGGCCTTCTGCGTCGCCTGGCGCGCGCTGAACTGGTTGAATACGGTCATCAACACGAGCGCAATCACCAGCCAGATTCCGACGTTCTTGATCAGATTGTTCAAAGAGACTCCTTGCCCTCAGCAACAGATGGTAAGCATTTCAATTTTAAACGCATTTGCAGCGGGACGCAGCACTCATCGGAACTTGTCCTCCTCAGTCGGGTTTGAGGCCCTGCGCCAGGAGATAGACCTCCCGCGAGCCGCTGCGCGAGGCTTCCGGCTTGCGCACCCGAACCTGCCTGAACCGTTGCCGCAGTTGGCGCAGAAACGCATCAAAATCGCTGCCCTGAAACGCTTTGATCAGGAAATTCCCTTCAGGTTTCAAGTAGTTCACCGTGAATTCCCACGCCAGTTCGGCCAGCGCCGCGGCGCGCGCCTGGTCCAAGCTTGCAATACCACTGATATTGGGGGACAAATCCGACAACACAAGGTCTGCGCGTTTTCCCGCCAGCAGGCGCACGACTTCGGCCAGCGTTCCCGGTTCATGGAAGTCTCCGCGCACGAACGTGACCCCTGCCACCGGCTCCATCGCGAGCCGGTCGACCGCGATCACACGCCCGCCGGGAGCCACCGCGGCGGCAGCGACCTGCGACCACCCCCCGGGCGCGGCGCCGAGATCGATCACGGTCATTCCCGGCGCAAGCAGGTGCTCGCGCGCCGCGATCTGCAACAGCTTGTACGCGGCGCGCGACCGGTAGCCTTCGGCTTGCGCTCGCTGCACGTACGGGTCATTTACGTGCCGCCGCATCCAGGCGCTCTTGGCCTTGGTGCGCGCCATTCGCTACACTCCCATCATGCCCGCGTTATCCTCTTCCGAGCGTCGCGCACTCCGCGCCCGCGCCCACCACCTGCGACCGTTCATCAGCGTTGGCGAGTCAGGTATCACGACCCCGGTGCTGGGGGAAATCGAGCGCTGCCTCCGCAGCCACGAACTGATCAAGGTGCGCGTGCTCGCCGGTGACCGGCACGAACGCGAGGCCATGATCGGTGAAATCTGCTGCGCGCTTGGGGCGCATCCGGTACAGCATATCGGGAAAATTCTCGTCGTCTACCGGCCGCGTCCCGACGACCCGGCGCAAGATGCGCCGGCGCGCAAGACGGGGCGCCACGCCGGGGCTGGCCGGCAACCGCGCGCAAGGCGGAAGGCGGCAGGAAAGCGCTGAGCGGCGCAAATCACGGCGCGTCGCTTCACGCGGCCGGCTCTCACCTCTCTCCTCAGATGTACTTGACGTCGAGGATCTCGTATTCGCGCACCCCGCCGGGCGCCCGCACCTCGGCGACGTCGCCGGGATATTTTCCGATGAGCGCGCGAGCGAGCGGGGAACTGATGGAAATCTTGCCATCCCTGATTTCGGCCTCGTCGTCGCCCACGATCTGGTAGGTCACGACCGCTCGGCTGGCCACATCCTCCAGTTCGACCGTCGCGCCGAAGACGCAGCGACCGTCGGCGTCGAGCAATGCCGGATTGATGATCTGGGCATTGCCGAGCTTTCCTTCGAGTTCGGCGATGCGGCCCTCGATAAAGCTCTGGCGCTCCTTGGCGGCGTGATATTCGGCGTTTTCCGAGAGGTCGCCATGGGATCGCGCCTCCGCGATGGCGTTGACGATCGCAGGGCGCTTGACGGTCCTCAATTCCTGCAGTTCGGCGCGCAGTTTCTCGGCGCCGGCGACGGTCAGCGGGATCTTGCTCATGCCGGCTGCCCGATTGCCGCCGCTTCGTTTCCCTGCGTTGCCGCGGTCGAGAGCCTGGCATGCATGTCCTGGACCGAGTACGGCCGCAATTCGCTCGAATGTTCCATGCCGTGGCACGCCGCGCGCGCGCCCGACAGTGTCGTATAGAGGGCAACCTGCCCCTGCAGCGCCGCGCGACGGATCGAGTACGAATCGCGCACGGCGGTGCGCGACCCCTCCACCGTGTTCACGATCAGCACGATCTCCCCGTTCTTGATCATGTCCACGATGTGCGGGCGCCCTTCGGCGACCTTGTTGACCGGTATCACCTCAAGGCCCGCCGCCGCGAGCGCCGCAGCGGTGCCCCGGGTGGCGACCAGCGTGAACCCGAGACGCGCAAGCGCGCGCGCGATCTCCACGGTACGTGGCTTGTCGGCATCGCGCACGCTGACGAACACCTTGCCCGCAGATGGCAGCTTCTCGCCGGCCGCCATCTGCGACTTCACGAACGCCTCGCCGAAGCTCGCCCCCACCCCCATCACCTCGCCGGTCGACTTCATCTCGGGGCCGAGTATGGTATCGGCGCCGGGAAACTTGATGAACGGGAACACCGCTTCCTTGACCGAGTAGTACGGCGGCACGATTTCGCCGCCAACCCCCTGCGCGGCGAGCGTGCTGCCGGCCATGCAGCGCGCGGCGACCTTTGCAAGCGGCACGCCGGTCGCCTTGGATACAAACGGCACGGTACGCGAGGCGCGCGGATTGACCTCCAGCACGTACACCGTGCTCTCCTGGATCGCGAACTGCACGTTGATCAGGCCCACCACCTTGAGCGCGCGGGCCATGGCCACCGTCTGCCGCCGCAACTCGTCCTGCAAGTCCGCCGGCAGGCTGAACGGCGGGAGCGAACACGCGGAATCGCCCGAGTGCACCCCCGCCTCCTCGATGTGTTCCATCACGCCGCCGATCACGACCTCGATCCCGTCGGACACGGCATCGACATCGACTTCGATCGCATCGGTGAGAAAATGGTCGAGCAGCACCGGGCTGTCGTTCGAAACCTTGACCGCCTCTCGCATGTAGCGCTCGAGATCGCTCTGCTTGTAGACGATCTCCATCGCGCGCCCGCCCAGCACGTAGGAAGGCCGCACGACAAGCGGGTAGCCGATCTCATCGGCGACCGCAAGCGCCTTCTGCGCGCTGCGCGCGGTGCGGTTGGGCGGTTGCTTGAGCTTCAAGCGGTGCAGGAGCTTCTGGAACCGCTCCCGATCCTCCGCGATGTCGATCGAATCCGGCGTGGTGCCGATGATCGGCACGCCGTTCGCCTCCAGATCGCGCGCGAGCTTGAGCGGGGTCTGACCGCCGAACTGCACGATCACGCCCTCCGGTTGCTCGACGTGCACGATTTCCAGCACGTCCTCCAGCGTCAGCGGCTCGAAGTAAAGCCGGTCGGAGGTGTCGTAGTCGGTCGAGACCGTCTCGGGATTGCAGTTGACCATGATGGTCTCGAAGCCGTCCTCGCGCAGCGCGAGCGCCGCGTGCACGCAGCAGTAATCGAACTCGATGCCCTGCCCGATGCGGTTCGGCCCGCCCCCGAGCACCATGATCTTCCTGCGGGCGCTCGGCGCCGCCTCGCATTCCTCCTCATAGGTCGAATACATGTACGCGGTGGTAGCGGCAAATTCCGCCGCGCACGTATCCACCCTCTTGAATACCGGCCGGATACCGTGCTCGTGGCGCTTCGCCCGCACCTCGTGCTCGGCCACCTTGAGAAGATGCGCGAGCCGACGGTCTGAAAAGCCCTTGCGCTTGAGCCTGCGCAGCGTATCCGCGTCGATGTCCGCGAGCCGCTGGTCGTCGAGCACCGTCTCGAGATCGACGATTTCCTTTATCTGCGCGAGAAACCACGGATCGATGTGGGTAAGCCGGTGCACCTCGTCCAGCGTAAAGCCGTTTTCGAATGCGTCGCCCACGTACCAGATCCGCTCCGGCCCCGGCTCGCCCAGTTCCTTTTCTATGGTTTCGCGATCGCGCGTGCGCTGGTTAAGCCCGTCGACCCCGACTTCGAGCCCGCGCAACGCTTTCTGAAACGATTCCTGGAAGGTGCGCCCGATCGCCATCACTTCGCCCACGGATTTCATCTGGGTGGTCAGGCGGTCATCGGCGCTGGGAAACTTCTCGAAGGCGAACCGCGGCACCTTGGTCACCACGTAATCGATGGTCGGCTCGAACGACGCGGGCGCGGCGCCGCCCGTGATCTCGTTGCGCAACTCGTCGAGGGTGTAGCCCACGGCGAGCTTTGCCGCCACCTTCGCGATCGGAAAACCGGTCGCCTTGGAGGCAAGAGCGGACGAACGCGACACGCGCGGATTCATCTCGATGATGACCATGCGCCCGTCGGCGGGGTTGATCGCGAACTGCACGTTCGAGCCCCCGGTGTCCACACCGATCTCGCGCAGGCACGCGATCGAGGCATCGCGCATGATCTGGTATTCCTTGTCGGTCAGCGTTTGCGCCGGCGCCACGGTGATCGAGTCGCCCGTGTGCACACCCATGGCATCGAGGTTCTCGATCGAGCAGACGATGATGCAGTTGTCCTTGCGGTCGCGCACCACCTCCATTTCGAACTCTTTCCAGCCGATGACCGATTCCTCGATCAGGACTTCGCGGGTGGGAGAGGCGTTGAGCCCGCGCTCCACGATGGCGACGAATTCCTCATGGTTGTAGGCGATGCCGCCGCCGGTGCCCCCCAGCGTGAAGGAGGGGCGGATGATGGTCGGGAAGCTGACCATGGCCTGCACCTGGAGCGCCTCCTCCATGCTGTGCGCGAGCGCCGAGCGCGGGCTCGCAAGACCGATCCGCGCCATCGCCTGCTTGAACCTTTCGCGGTCCTCCGCCTTGTCGATCGCCTCCTTTGCCGCCCCTATCATCTCGACGGCGTACTTCGCGAGCACGCCCTCGCGCGCGAGGTCGAGCGCGCAGTTGAGCGCGGTCTGCCCGCCCATCGTCGGCAGCAGGGCATCGGGACGCTCGACAGCAATGATCTTCTCCACCATCTGCCAGGTCACGGGTTCGATGTACGTCGCGTCCGCCATCTCCGGATCCGTCATGATGGTCGCGGGATTCGAATTGACCAGGATGACGCGATAACCCTCCTCCCTGAGCGCCTTGCACGCCTGGGCGCCGGAATAGTCGAACTCGCACGCCTGCCCGATTACGATCGGGCCGGCGCCGATGATCAGGATCGAACGGATGTCAGTGCGCTTGGGCATGGAGGGGCAAGGATGAAGGATGAAGGATGAAGGATGAATTCACAGCGACCTCGCAACGGACGTTTCTACTTCCACCGTCATCCTTCCGCCTTCCGCCTTTGTCTTTTCCATGAGGCCGATGAATCTGTCAAAAAGGTAATCAACATCATGCGGACCGGGACTTGCTTCCGGGTGGCCCTGGAAACAGAACGCGGGCCGATCCGTACGCGCAAATCCCTGCAGGCTGCCGTCGAACAGCGACACATGCGTGACGCGTGCGTTGGGCGGCAGCGTATCTGCATCCACGGCAAACCCGTGGTTCTGGCTGGTGATCACCACGCGCCCGCTATCGAGGTCCTGCACCGGGTGATTGGCGCCGTGATGGCCGAACTTCATCTTGATCGTTCTTGCTCCGCTTGCGAGGGCGAGCAGCTGGTGCCCGAGGCAGATTCCGAACAGCGGAATGTCGGTCTCGAGGAAGCGCCGGATCGCCTGGATGGCGTAGCCGCACGGTTCAGGGTCTCCCGGACCATTTGACAGGAAGATCCCGTCGGGCGCGAGGGCAAGCACGTCGGAAGGAGGCGTCTGCGCCGGCACTACGGTCACCCCGCATCCGCGCGCGATCAGTTTGCGTAGAATGTTGCGCTTGATGCCGAAATCGTAGGCCACGACGTGAAAGCGCCGGTCCCCTGGCTGCCCGTGGCCGGCCCCGAGCTTCCACACGCCCTCGCGCCACTCGTACGGCGCGCTGCAGCTCACCACTTTTGCGAGGTCCATGCCGACCAGCCCCGGAAACTCGCGCGCCGCGCGCAGGGCAGCCGCCTCGTCGATCGCGCCCGCCATCACGCAGCCGTCCTGCGCCCCGCGGTCGCGCAGGATGCGGGTGAGCCTGCGGGTGTCGATATCGGCGATCGCAACGACGTTTTCCCGCTGCAGATATTCCTGCAGTGACCAGGTCGCACGCCAGTTGCTCGCGGCGATCGGCAAGTCCCGAATGACCAGCCCCGCTGCGAAGACCCGATGCGATTCGACATCCTCGGCATTCGCGCCGCAATTTCCGATGTGCGGATAGGTCAGTGTGATGATCTGCCGGCTATAGGACGGGTCGGTGAGGATCTCCTGGTACCCCGTCATCGCGGTATTGAAAACCACCTCGCCGACCGCGACGCCCGTAACGCCGATCCCAGTACCTCGGAACACGGTGCCATCCCGGAGTACAAGGATGGCAGGCGGGGTGTCAGGCACCGGTAACCTCTTGATTTACGGAGTAGATATGGAAAGCGGGACAGGCCGCACACCCGTCCCGCTGCTTGAGGCAACGATTATACGCGAAGGCGTGCGTCGGGACCAAGCCCGACACACGCGTTAGCGGAAACCGAGTACGTCCCACATGTCGAACAGGCCACGCGGCTGCGCCGCCAGAAACCGCGCTGCTCTGAGCGCGCCTTGCGCATAGTTGACGCGACTGGATGCGCGATGCGTCACCTCCAGACGCTCACCCGCGCCGATGAACATCACGGTATGGTCGCCGACCAGGTCCCCGCCGCGCACGGCTGCGAAGCCGATCGTCCCGTCCTTGCGCTCGCCCGTCACGCCCTCGCGTGCGTAGACAGCGCATTGTTTCAGGTCCCGGCCGAGCTCCTGGGCGACGATCTCGCCCATACGCAGCGCCGTGCCTGAAGGCGCGTCCACCTTGTGGCGATGATGCGCCTCGACCACTTCGACGTCGTAGCCCTGGTTCAGCGCCCTGGCCGCGACTGCGAGCAGCTTGAAGGTCACGTTGACCCCGACGCTGAAGTTGGGCGCCATCGCAATCGCGATTTCACGGGAGGCTTCGCTGATGACCGTCTTCTGCAGTTCATTGAAACCGGTCGTGCCGATCACCATCTTCACGCCGAGCCTGCGGCACGCCGCC